>JBFFGH010000018.1:0-25060 GCA_041557575.1 Gaiellaceae bacterium | reverse complement strand
GTGCAGGCCGGCTCCGGTCGCGCAGCTCAGGACGGCGAGCCCGGCCGGGTGCGGGCGCGCTTCACGTCGCCTCCGGCGCGCCGACCGGGCTGCCGGGGCTCGGACGCTGCACGAGCCGGCCGTCCTGCATACGGATGACGTCGTTCGCTCGAGCGGCGATCTCGGTGTCGTGCGTGACCACGATGACGGTGCGTCCCTCTCCGGAGAGGGACATCAGGAGATCGAGGATCTCGGCTCCCGTCGTCGTGTCGAGGTTCCCGGTGGGCTCGTCCGCGAGCAGTACGTGGGGCTCGTTGGCGAGCGCCCGTGCGATCGCGACGCGCTGCTGCTCTCCGCCGGAGAGCTTGCTCGGGACATGATCCGCGCGCGCCTCCAGCCCCACTGACTCGAGCAGTCGCGTCGCCGTCTCGCGCTGCGCGGACGACTTCGCGCCGGAGGGAGCGAGCGCGACCTCGACGTTCTGGGCCGCGGTCAGCGTCGGGATGAGGTTGAACTGCTGGAAGACGAAGCCGACCGACCGCAGCCGGAGCGAGCTCAGCTCGCCGTCCCCCATCGCGGCCATGTCCCGCCCCTCGAAGAGCACGTTGCCGGCGCTCGGCCGATCGAGCCCGCCGAGCAGCTGCAGCAGCGTCGTCTTGCCGGAGCCGCTCGGCCCGACGATCGCGACGGCATCGCCGGCGTCGATGGTCAGGTCGACCTCCCGAACCGCATGCACGTGATGGCCGCCGAGAGAGTAGGTCTTCGAGACCCCGCGGAGCTCGTAGGCGGGGGCTCCGTCGCGAACCGGAGAGTCCATCTGGCGCATCACCTCAGTCGATGTGTCGAAGGGCATCGGCAGGTCGCAGGCGTGCCGCCCGGAGGCTTCCGACTGCTCCGGCGATGAGCCCGCCGAGCACCGCCAGGAGGACTGCTCCGGCGACGAGCGAGAGGCTCACCGGAGCGCCGAGCGAGACGCTCGTCACCGTGTCCTGGACTGCGCCCTGGCCGAACGGCCCGCGGAAGAGGCCGGGCTGCTGGCTCGAGGCGAACGTCGCGTCGAGGGACGGCGCGAAGGCGGCGATGGCCGCGGCACCGGCAAGCCCCAGCACGACGCCCACGGCTCCACCGAGCAGCCCCTGGAGCAGGGACTCGCCCGTCACCTGACGGACGACCAGTCGCTGCGACCATCCGATCGCCTTGAGCGTGCCGAGCTCGCGAATCCTCTTCGTCACCGACGACAGCGTCAGGAGGCTCGCGATCAGGAACGCGGAAAGGAGCCCGACCACGCTGAGCGCCGTCCCGAGCGTGCCGGCGAGGTTCTTGGCGTCGACGAGGGTTCCGGAGACCCGGTTCGCGAGGTCGGACGCCGTCGTCACCGAGGAGCCGCTCAGGGTCTTCTCGATCTCGGAGGACACGGCGGTCACCCGGTCTGCGCTCTCGGCGCGAACGTAGATCGCGTTCACACGGCCTTCCCGTCCCGAGAGGTCCTGCAGCTGAGCGAGCTCGACGTAGACGTCCGACGACTGGCCTCCGAGGGGCGTCTGTGCGATGCCGACCACGGTGAAGTCCTCTCCGCCGAGCTTCATCGTGTCACCGACGGAGAGGCCCTGGCCGCTCGCGTAGCTCTCGTCGAGTATCGCCTGGCGCGCGTCGCCTGCTCCGAAGTAGTCGCCGGACACGATCTGGCCGGGGGTGACCGCGCCGAGCTCGCTCACGTTCTGATCGACGCCCGCCACGCTGACCGAGGAGACGTCGATGTTCCTCGGCGGGCCGGCGCCGAATCCGCGTCCCGGTCCGAGCTGCCCCTCCTGCGGAGTCTGGTCGGGGACGGTGCCTTCGATGTGCAGGGAGTTGAGCGTCAATCCACCGGCGCTCGCCTGCACGCCCTCGATCTTCGCGATCTGCGCAACGTCGGAAGCCGGCATCGACAGTTGAGCTGTCGAGACGAACGTGTCCCGCGAGAACTTCGTCCCCGGCTCGCCGAGGTCCTGGAGGCCGAACCGGCCACCGCCGTTCTCCTCACGAAGCCGCCGGCGCTCCTCCTCCGAGAGCCCTCCGAACGGGCCACCGCCACCGGGGCCGCCTCCCGGAGCCGTGAACTCGATCGGCCGGGTGACGGACATGTCGGTTCCCACCCCGGTGAGCGGCTTCAGGATCTTCGCCTGGGCTTCGTCGAGCCCGTTCGAGAGGGCCGTGACGGTGACGACGAGGCCGACCCCGATCCCGAGCCCCAGCGCGGTCAGGACGGTGCGCCCGAGCCGTCGCCGCAACTCGGCGAGCATGTACGTGACGTAGAACACGCGGCCCCAGAGAACCTCGATCTCGTGAGAGTCGACTGAGTTCAGGCTAAGAAGCACCTAAGTATCCCGTCTCCCCGCCCTCGGGAGGCGCCCTCGGCTCACGTTCTGTGGAGCGATTCACGGGGCCGGGGAGCGCGAGCGCCGCTCCCGACGACGACCGCGGGCGACAAGCCGCTCGTTGTTGCGGCGGGCACGTGGTGCATCTACCCTGGTGACGTCGTGCGATTCGTGACCCGCCCCGGACTCGCTCTCGCGATCGCCGTCGCGATCTTCGCGCTTCCGACGATCGCCTCGGGCGCGCTCTCCAGCCCGGCGGCGCCGGCGTCCAACAGCGTCACGTACCAGGATTCGACCGGCGAGGATCCCGAGGGCCTGGACATCACGGCGATCACGGTGTCCAACGACGACACCGGCCTCATCACGTTCCGCATCAACGTCCCGAACCGGCCGACGCTCGGCCAGGACATGCTCTTCGAGATCTGGGTCGACTCCGACGCCAACATCGCGACGGGCAGCCCGGAGCTCGCCGGCGTCGACTACGTGATGCAGCTCGTCCGCGGCGAGATCAACCTCTACAAGTGGGACGGCACCGACTTCACGCGGCGGTTCGGTGATCCTCCGGCGATCACGCTCTCGCAGTCGTACGACGCCGGTCTCACGGTGAAGATCTCTGCCAGCGAGCTCGGGAACACGAAGAAGTTGAACTTCTTCGTGGTTGGAATCTCCGGCCTCACCGTCGATCCGCTGACCGGTGAGATCGACGACGCGAATGCTCACGTGGACGTCGCCCCCGGCGGCGGCGCCGGCCTCTACCCGTACGAGGTCAAGATCACTCCGCCGACGCTCGTGGTGAAGAAGCTCACGCGCTCGCCCGCGAAGCCCAAGGCCGGAAAGCCCTTCACGCTGCGGCTCATCGCTGCTCGCTCCGACACCAACGCGGTCATCCAGAACGGCCGGGTGACGTGCGTCGGGAAGGTCGCCAATAAGCGGGTGAAGCCGCAGGTCGCGCGCGTCGTGCGCGGCGCTGCGACGTGCACCTGGAACATCCCCTCTTCGGCTTCCCGCAAGACCTTCCGGGGCACCGTGACGGTCGCCTTCGAGGGCCTCAAGGCGTCGCAGAGCTACACGAGCAAGATCCGTCGCTAGCGCGCCGCCCGTGCGACGCCTCGCGCTTCTCGTCTCGCTCGTCGCGGTCGTCGCGTCCACCGGGACGGCGGCGAGCGCTCTCGACCGCACGCCGCGGAGCGTGGTCGAGGCCGCGCAGCTGAAGGTTCGCTCGGGCCCCGACCTCTCCACGTTCCGCCCGACGAAGGGCAACCGTGTCCGCGTCATCGTCACGCTCGGCGGCGCGCCGCTCGCGGAGGCGTCGTACGGTCGCCGCCTCGCGGGGCCCGGCACGGGGCGGAAGCTCAACCTGAGGACGCCGTTCGCGCGCTCGTACCTCTCGCGGCTCGAGGCGGAGCAGGCCCGTGCGATCGCGAGCCTTCGCCGCACGATCCCGGAGGCGGTCGTCTCGCGTCGCTACGAGCTCCTGCTGAACGGCTTCGCGGTCAGCGTCCCGTACGACCGGCTGCCGAAGCTGCTCGGGATGGGCCTCGCGAAGCACGTGTACCCGAGCTTCTCGTACACGCTGTCGCTCAATCGCGGCCCCTCTGTCGTCGGCGCTCCGCAGTTCTCCTCCGCGATGGGCGCGTACGGCGACGGCATGAAGGTCGCCGTGGTCGACGACGGCGTCGACCAGGAGCATCCGTTCCTCGATCCCACCGGCTACTCCTACCCGCCGGGCTTCCCCAAGGGACCGAGCCGTGCCACGACGCCCAAGGTCATCGTGGCCCGCGGCTTCGCGGGCCCCGGCGCCAACAGCGCGCCGCTCGACCGCGAGCAGTCGTTCCACGGAACGCACGTCGCGGGGATCATCGCCGGCGTCCCGACGGACGTGGAGGCGGGCCAGCCGGGCTACTGCGTGGAGTCACAGGGTGGCTGTCACCCGGCGGTGAGCGGGCTCTCCGGGGTCGCGCCCCGTGCCTACATCGGGAACTACCGGGTCTTCAACGTGCCGGATCCCCTCGGAGGGTGCTGCTCCGCGAACACACCCGAGATCGTCGCTGCGTTCGAGGCGGCCGTGGCGGACGGGATGGACGTCATCAACTTCTCGGGCGGAGGCCCGCAGGCCGACCCGCGCACGGACGGGCTCATCCCCGCGGTGGCGAACGTCGTGCGCGCCGGTGTCGTCGCGGTCATCTCGGCCGGGAACGACCGCGACTTCTTCGGCCTCGGGACGACGGGGTCCCCGGCAACGGCTCCGGACGCGATCGCCGTGGGGGCGACGGCGAACGCGCACGTCTTCGGGCCGTCGATCTCCGTGACGTCGCCGGCGGGCCTCGCGCGGATTCCGTACGTCCCGTCGGACACGATCCCGCCGGCGTGGATCTCGAGCGACCAGCGTCTCGTGGACGTGGGCACGATCAACGGCGTCGACCGCAGCCTGTGCGGCGACCAGCCCGCGCTCCCGGCCGGGTCGCTCCGGGGGGCCATCGCGCTCGTCACCCGCGGCGGCTGCCCCCACAACGCGAAGGCGGCGCGCGCGTCGGCTGCGGGCGCGACCGGGATCGTGATCGCGGAGAACCGGCCTGGCGACCCCTCGTGGGCGTACGTCTCCGGGATGGCCGGAGGGGCAATCTCCGACCTCGACGGCTCCCGCCTCCGCGCCGCGGCAGCGGGCGCAGGCGGATCCGTCACGGTTCGCTTCAGCAAGGACACGCTCGAGCTGCCCACGACGTGGGCGAGCGTCCCGGCGAGCTTCTCCGCGGGCGGGCTCACGGCCTTCGGTCACCAGCTCAAGCCGGACATCACCGCTCCCGGCTCGCAGATCCTCTCGTCGACGCTCCCCGAGTTCGCGGGTGACGACTTCGCGGTGCTCGACGGGACGAGCTTCTCCGCACCGCACGTGGCGGGCCTCGCCGCGCTCCTGCTGCAGCGTCATCCCGGGTGGACCCCGTCGCAGGTGAAGTCCGCGCTGATGTCGACCGCGGGCCCGGCGTTCGCGGACTCGTCCCTGACACGGGAGGCCTCGGTCCTGCTCGAGGGAGCCGGTCTCGCGCGGGTCGGAGTGGCCGACCGCCCGCTCGTGTTCACCGACCCCCAGTCGCTCTCCTTCGGCTACCTGGCCGCGGGCTCGAGCGCGAACAGCAAGGCGATTCCCGTCACCGTCTCGGATGCGGGCGACGGCGCCGGCACGTGGACTGCGGAGATCCAGGCGCAGGTCGCCTCGCCGGGTGCGTCGGTCGAGGCTGCGCCCGTGACGCTCGCGCCCGGAGGCAGCGCGATCGTCCAGATCGTCGCGCGGGCGGCCGCAGGCGCCACTGCCGGCGACAACTTCGGCTTCGTCCTGCTCCGCCGCGGAGACGACGTCCGCAGGATCCCCTACGCGTTCTCGGTGTCCCGCTCGTCGCTCGCGGGAGCGAACGTGATCCCCATCAAGAAGCGCCAGACGGGTGACACGCGCACCGGCGAGGACCGTGCGCAGGTCTACCGCTGGCCGACGTCGCCCTTCTCGATCCTGGGGATCTTCGGCGTCGACCCGTCGGTCATGGACGACGGCAAGGAGAAGGTCTACGCGCTCGACCTGCCCAGGCAGGCGGTCAACGCGGGAGTCGTGGTCGTTCGCCCGCGGCCGAAGCTCGACGCCAACATCACCGCGCTCCTGAGCTCGAACCAGCCCATCCATCCGTGGTTCCTGAACTCGCTCGACGAGAACGACGTCACCGGCTATGCGGGGATCCCCGTCAACGTCAACGGCTCGATGCCGGACTTCCTCTTCTCGATCGGCGCGTCGGGCGGGGTCTTCCTGCCGGCCGGGCGCTACTACGTGTCGGTCGACTCCGGCCGTGACCTCTTCACGGGGAGGCCGCTGCACGGCCCGTTCGTGCTCCGGTCGTGGGTCAACGACGTGAAGCCTCCGAAGGTGCAGTTGCTCACGAAGAAGATCTCGAGCGGCCGCCCGACCATCGTCGCGAAGGTCACGGACGCTCTCGCCGGCGTCGATCCCTTCTCGCTCCGGCTGTTCTTCGGCCCGCCGAACCGGGTCGAGGAGGTCGGGGCCGCGACATACGACGACACGACGGGCATCGCCACCTTCTCCATCCCGCGCGAGGCGCTCGCCCTCGAGCCCGGCACCCAGTTCATGCGCATCGTCGCCGCCGACTACCAGGAGGCGAAGAACATCGACACCGAGGGCGACAGCCCGAGGCCGAACACGCAGATCGCCGGCGTGCGCCTGCAGGCGGTCGCCCGCCCGACCGTCTCGTGGGTGACTCCGGCCGCGGGTAGGTGCCTCGCCGCGAAGCAGAAGCTCGTCGTCGCGGCGAACGACAACGTGCGGATCTCGTCCGTCGGCTTCTTCGACGGCAAGCGCCAGATCGGGCGCGTGCGGAAGGACGTCTCCGGCCTGTACCAGCTGACGTGGTCGACGAAGGGCAAGAAGAAGGGCCGGCACGTGCTGACGGCGACCGCGTCGGACATCCGGGGCCGCGAGGCGTCGGCGAGCCATACGGTCAAGATCTGCAAGTAGCCGGACCGTGATCGCGGCCACTCACTTCGGAAAGCCGCTTCCGGACGGCGGGACGATCGGGGTCGTCGCCGCAGCGAGCCCCTACGACAGCCGTTCGGAGGTGCTTCGAGGGATCGAGTGGTGGGAGGCCCGCGGCTACCGCGTCAAGCTCGGTGCGGGCGTCTGGGAGCGTGACGACTACGTCGCGGGCGACGCGCGGACGCGTGCGGACGACCTGAACGCGCTCTTCGCCGACCCCGAGGTGGACGTCGTTCAGGCTCTCCAGGGCGGGTTCGGCTCGGCCCAGATGATCCCGCACCTCGACCTCGACGTCATCGCGGCGAACCCGAAGCCTCTCGTCGGGTTCTCGGACATCACGGCCCTGCACGTCGTGCTCCGCCAGAAAGCGGGCCTTGCCACGATCTACGGGACCGGCCTGATGGGAGTGGGGAGCAGGGAGGCGACCGGGTTCACGCGGGATCGGCTCCTCGACGTCCTCCGGACCGGAGGCGTGGGCGAGGTGCCGCGCGACCCCGACGACCCGTGGGTTCGCTCGATCCATGGCGGCCGCGTCACCGCTCCGCTCGTCGGCGGCTGCCTCTGGCTCCTCATGCAGACCATGGGCACGCCCTGGGAGATCGAGCTCGACGGCGCGATCCTCTTCTTCGAGGACACGCACACGCCGCCGTACTACGTCGACGGCCAGCTCGTCCAGCTGGCGCATGCGGGCAAGCTCGACCAGGTGGTCGGCGTCGTCGTGGGGCAGATGGAGAAGTCGGACTGGGGCGACCTGCGCCCCGTCTCTGACTGGGCCCGCTCGCGCTCGCTCGAGGACGTGCTGGAGGAGCGGCTCGGATCGCTCGGCGTTCCCGTCCTGTACGGCCTACCGCTGGGTCATACGAAGCACCTCGCCGCGCTCCCGCTCGGCGTGAGCTGCACGCTCGACGCGGACGCGCGCACGCTCACGGTCGACGAGCCGGCTCTTCGCTGACCGGCTGCGGCGCCTGCCCGTCGTCCTGGTGCACGAAGAGGCCCTTGACGACCGTCGACACCTGCGTTCTGAGGGGCGGCCCCGGCGGTCCCGGCGGCTGTGACCAGGCGTAGGCGAACTCGGCGCCGAGGAGCAGGATCCAGGCGACGACGTAGACGAAGAAGAGGAACGTCATCACGCCTGCCAGGGACCCGTAGACGAGGCTGTAGCGGGAGTAGTCGGAGAACACGATCGCCAGCACCTTGGTGGCGCCCCAGATGCCGACGGACGTCAGGATCGCGCCCGCGAGCGCCCCGGTCTTCCGGATACTCCGCGCGGGCACGAAGCGGTAGAGGAGCAGCACCGTGACGGCGATCATGACGAGCTGCACCCCGTCGCGGAGGAGCAGTCCCGACGTCGTCGCATCGACCCCGGCCGCCTCGAGCAGGCGGTCGGCGATCCGGCTGAAGAACGCCCCGAAGGCCGACAGCCCGACGACGAAGAGGACGAGGACGCCCGCGGCTGCGATGAGGATGAAGTCGATGAGCTTCGCGTGCGCTGCCGGACGGCCGCGCTCGACCTTGAGCGCCGCCTCCAGCCCGATCCGGATCGACGCCATCATCCCGGACGCGCCCCAGAGCAGCGCGACGAGCGAGACGAGCCCGATCGCCGAGACCGGTGTGGCGATCTCGTCGATCGACCGCTCGACCTCGTTCCTGCCCGACTGGGAGACCGGGAGGATGTCGATGAGCTCGTTGACCACCCTCTGCCGGAGCGCGTCGTCCTGCAGCACGAGCCCGAAGATCGAGACCAGCGCGATCGTCAGCGGGAAGAGCGAGAAAAGCACGCGGAACGAGATCGCGGCCGCGTACTGCGGACAGCGATCCTTGAAGAGGTGCTCGACCGCCATGGGCAACGATCTGACGACGCCGCGTGCGACGGAGCCGAGCCGGTCGAGCGGGGCCCGGACGACGCGGGAGAGGCGTCCCGGCTGCGTGGCGGGGGTCTCGGTCATCCCTCTGAGTCTACGGAGAGGGCTCCCCGACCCCGGGATGGAGCAGGTTCTGGCGTCTATCCTGACCCGCGATGAAGGTCGTCCTTCCCGACTCGTCCGAGCTCGAGCTCCCCGAGGGCGCATCCGGGCTCGACGCCGCCCGCGCGATCGGCCCGAAGCTCGCGGAGCAGGCCGTCCTCGTGAAGGTGGACGGCGAGCTCCGCGACGTGCGGCTCCCCCTCGCGGACGGTGAGCAGATCCGCTTCCTGACCACTCGCGACACGCAGGATCCCGACGCGCTCTTCGTGCTCCGCCACTCGACCGCTCACCTCCTCGCCGAGGCTGTCATGCGGCTGCACCCGGGCGTGAAGATCGCGATCGGGCCGCCGATCGAGGACGGCTTCTACTACGACTTCGAGTTCCCGGAGCCGATCTCCGAGTTCGACCTCGCCGCGATCGAGGACGAGATGCGCCGGGAGGTCGCGGAAGGGCGCGTCTGGACGAGAGAGGACGTCTCGCGGGAGCAGGCGGTCGAGCGCTTCCTCGGGGAGTCCCAGGCCTACAAGGTCGAGCTCGCGCAGGAGGCGGAGGGGCCGATCTCGCTCTACACCCAGGGCGAGTTCACGGATCTCTGCCGCGGGCCGCACCTCCAGGACGCCTCGCCGATCAAGGCGCTCAAGCTGACGAGCCTCGCGGGCGCCTACTGGCGCGGAGACGAGCGGAACACGCAGCTCACGAGGATCTACGGCACCGCGTTCTACTCGCAGGAAGACCTCGACGCGCACGTCGAGCGGATCGAGGAGGCGCGCGCGCGCGACCACCGTCGTCTCGGGCTGCAGCTGGATCTCTTCCACTTCGACGAGCACTCGCCCGGCTCGCCGCTCTGGCACCCGAAGGGGATGGTCGTCTACAACGAGCTCGAGGCCGTACGGCGGAGGGAGAACGTCCGGCGCGGGTACCTCGAGGTGAAGACGCCGCTCATCTACGACAAGGCGCTCTGGGTCACCTCGGGCCACTGGGAGAAGTTCCGCGAGAACATGTTCCTCATCCCGGGCGACACCGAGGAGCAGACCTACGGCATCAAGCCGATGAACTGCCCCGGGCACATGCTCCTCTTCGGCTCGCAGCTCCGCAGCTACCGCGACCTCCCCGTGCGCTACGCGGAGGCGGCTCCGCTCCACCGCAACGAGCTCGCCGGGACGCTGCACGGGCTCACGCGCGTTCGCTACGTGACGCAGGACGACTCGCACATCTTCTGCACCGAGGAGCAGGTGCCGCAGGAGATCGACGGCGTGATCGCATACGTCGTCTACCTCTACGGCCTCTTCGACATGGAGCCGCACGCGGAGCTCTCCACGCGACCGGAGAACCGCCTCGGCACCGACGAGCAGTGGGACCATGCCGAGCGCGCGCTCGAGAGCGCGCTCGAGGCGCAGGGCATGGACTACGTCGTCTCGCCGGGCGAGGGCACCTTCTACGGGCCGAAGATCGACCTCCACATGACGGACGTCCTCGGCCGGAGCTGGCAGATGGGGACGATCCAGTACGACATGCAGATGCCCGCGCGGTTCGGGCTCACCTACATGGGCGCGGACAACCGCGAGCACATGCCGATCGTCATCCACCGTGCGCTCTTCGGCTCCTTCGAGCGCTTCATCGGCATCCTCGTGGAGCACTACGCGGGCGCGTTCCCGTTCTGGCTCTCACCGGTGCAGGCGCGCGTCGTGCCCGTCGGGGAGGCGCACCGTGGTGCGGCAGGTGTGCTGCGCGACCGGCTCGTGGACGAGGGCTTCAGGGCCGACGTCGACGAGCGCGACGAGACGCTCGGGAAGCGGATCCGCGAGGCCGAGGTGGAGAAGATCCCGTTCGTCGTCGTGTACGGCGATCGGGAGTCGGACGACTCGCTCGCCGTCCGCGAGCGCGGGGGAGGGCAGTCCACGCTCTCCCTCGACGAGCTCCTGGAGCGCTTCCGTGACCTTCGCGCGGAGTCGGACCCCGCATAGGTGCTAGGATCCGACGTCTGCAAGCAGGAGCTCATCGCTTCCTCACCTCCCGAGCGCGACTCGCGGAGGTTCAACCGAGCCGAAGGTTCGACGGGAAGAATGAGCCGCTGCTTGCAGCGGTTCGTTTCGTTGACAAGGAGGAAGCTGACAGCTTGATGAAGGGCCTTTGAGACCCCGCCGCCGTCGCCCGGAGCTGGAGCGCACGGTCCCGCGCAAACGGGACGAGCGCATCAACGAGGAGATCCGCGTCCCGCGCGTCCGTCTCGTCGACGAGAAGGGCGGGCAGGTCGGGATCATCCCGACGAAGGAGGCGCTCGACTTCGCGTACCAGAAGGGCCTCGACCTCGTCGAGGTCGCCGCCGGCGCCGACCCGCCCGTGGCCCGGGTGATGGACTACTCGAAGTACCGCTACGAGCAGGAGCAGCGAGCGAAGCAGGCCCGGAAGCATCAGCTCCAGATCCACATCAAGGAGATCAAGCTCAGACCGAAGATCGGGAACCACGATTACGAGACCAAGAAGGGGCACGTCGTGCGCTTTCTCGGCCAGAAGGCCAAGGTGAAGGTCACGATCATGTTCCGGGGGCGCGAGACGCTTCACCCGGAGCGAGGTCGAGACCTCCTCGCTCGCCTCGCCGAGGACGTCCAGGAGCTCGGCTCGATCGAGCAGCAGCCGCTCCTCGAAGGACGGAACATGGTCATGGTTCTCGCACCGCTGAAAAACGTAGGAGTGAAGTCCGATGCCAAAGATGAAGACGTCCAAGGGCGCCAAGAAGCGCTTCAAGGTGACGGGAGCGGGGAAGCTCCTCAGGAAGCACGGGATGAGGAGCCACAACCTCGAGAAGAAGTCGTCGAAGCGTAGGCGCGGCTTTCGCAAGGACTACGAGGTCGCGGGCAGCGACGCGAAGTCCGTCAGGAAGCTCCTGAGGGGAGGCTGACGTGCCCCGCGTGAAGAGAGCCGTGCACGCGCGCAAGAAGCGCGCGAAGGTCCTCGGGCAGGCGAAGGGCTACTACGGGCGCAAGAAGTCGAGCTATCGCTTCGCCAAGGAGCAGGTCGAGCACTCTCTCGCCTACGCGTATCGCGACCGCAAGGCGCGCAAGCGGACGTTCCGCCGACTCTGGATCGTCCGCATCAACGCGGCGGCGCGTGCGAACGGGCTCTCGTACAACCGGTTCATGGAGGGCGTGAGGAAGGCCGGGATCACGCTCGACCGCAAGTCGCTCGCCGACATCGCCGTCAGCGACCCGCAGGCGTTCGCCGCGGTCGCCGACCGGGCGAAGGCCGCACTCGAGGCCGACGGCGCCTCGAAGGCCGCCTGATCACCTCGCGACAGAACGAGAAGCTCCGGCTCGTCCGGAAGCTTCTCTCTGCCCGGAAGCACCGGGCGGAGACCGGCCTGTTCGCGGTCGAGGCGGAGGATCTCGTCGATGCGGCCACCGCGGCTGGCATCGAGCCGGTCGAGCTGCTCGTCGCCGGCGAGAGCGTCGAGCCTCAGCTGCTCGCGGAGGTCTCGACGCTCGGACATGCGCCCCGCGTGATCGCCGTCTACCGCCGGGACGACCTTCCGGTCGGCGCGCGCGACGTCGCAGTCGCGCTCTGGAAGGTCTCCGACCCGGGGAACGTCGGGACGCTGATCCGGACCGCGGACGCCTTCGGGGCGTCGGTCGCCCTGTCGGCCGGCTGCGCCGACCCACTGGGGCCGCGCGCCCTCCGCGCGACGGCCGGAGCGATCTTCCGCGTCCCGCTGGTCGCCTGGGAGGCGGCGCCCGGGAACCGGGTCGCCCTCGTCGCGCACGGGGGCGTGCCGATGGCCGAGGCCGAGCTCGAGCCTCCGCTCACGTTCGTCCTCGGCTCGGAGCGAGAGGGGCTCCCCGAGCAGCTCTCGGCAGAGGCTCGCAGAGTGACCATCCCGCTCCCGGGGAGCGCGGAGTCGCTGAACGTCGCCGCCGCCGGGGCGATTGCGCTCTACGAGCTCGCGGCTCGTCGTGGGGCCACGCCGGGCTAGCCGAAGCCGCCGCCCCCACCGCCCCCGCCGAAGCCTCCTCCTCCGGAGAACCCACCGCCGAAGCCGCCCGAGCCCGAGTTCGGCGGCGCGAGCGCGTCGCCGAAGCCCGAGGCGAGGTCGCCGATCGAGAGGCTCGACGCGCCCGAGCCGAGGTCGCCTCCGGGCGAGATCCAGAAGATCGTGCTCGCTTCGTGGATCGCCTCCGGCATGTGCAGCTGCGCGCCCTGGAGGACGCGCTCGGCGATCCCGAACGCGATGCCGTAGACGAGGTACCGCTCCCAGAGGTCGAGCGTGGCCGGAGGTGCCTCCTGGAGGCGTGGGAAGTCGGTGAGGTAGCGGCGGAACGCGTCCCAGCGCTCGGCCTCCTCCTGCGCTCCCCGGGAGCGGCGCCTCCAGAGCTTGCGGGCGAAGACGAGGACGCCGACGACGAGCGCGGCGTTCGCGATCATGCAGCCCCCTACGATGAGCAGGAGCACGTCGGTGTAGCGCGGGAAGTCCGGGCGCCAGCCGTCGACCGCCAGGTAGACGAGGAGCGCTCCCGCGAGCGCGAACGCCGCGACGGCGAGAACCAGGGGAACCGCGCCGAGGGACCGGAACCACCCGCGACCGGAGGCTTCCTGGGACACCGTCTCCTTGAAGGCCTCGAACCTGGGATGCATCGACTCTCGCTCGTCCTCGATCCGCTCACGGAAGCTCGAGAGCCGTTCGCTCCGGCCCTCGAGGACTCCGTCGACGACCTTGGCGACCTGCGCCTCCCAGGGAGAGAGCTCCTGCTCGGTGCCCGGGGACAGCTCGAGGTCGGACACGCTCTCCTGCCGGAGGCCGCCCCAGACCGAGCGCTCGGTCGTCGTCGGCTTCGAGGCGTAGACGCCCTTGCGGATGAGGTCGAAGAGGGTTGCGGTGAACTCGTAGGAGCCCGCCTCGCCTCCCTGGCGGAGCAGCGTGGGAACGAGCGCCGGCGCGGTGTCGGTGGGGGGCTCTTGCTCGTACTCGCGGTCGTAGCCCGTCCGGCGCTCGCGGCCGAGGAACCAGAACACGGGGACGAGGACGATGAGCGCGGGGATCGTCGCCAGCCCGAGCGCCAGGAGCCCCACCCACAGCGGGTTGTCCTCCAGCCGTTGGATCCGCTCGCTGTCGCGCTGGTAGCGGTCGGCGTCCCTGCGCTCGGCGGCGACGACGGCCTCGAGCCCCCTGCCGGCCACGACGCGCATGCTCCGTGTCGACGAGAACGCCGAGCGCGGGATGAGCGTCCGGAGCTCGACGTACTGGCGGGAGGGGACGTCCACGGCCCTCAGCGTCGCCGTCCTTCCGTCCAGCTCGACGTCGCCGCGAACCCACACCGGCTTCCCCCAGGCTCGCTCGATCTCACCCGGCGCGCGTTCGACCGCCACGAGGCGAGAGAGCGGCTCCGCCCACTGGTCGCCCCAGACCTTCAGGTTGACGTCGACGACGTCGTCGTACGCGACGGCGACACCGGTCAGCGTGTAGGAGATGGTGAAGGCGCGCGTTCCGCCGCGCGTGGTGAAGTACCAGACGATGCGCACGCCGTCGCCGTGCTCCGTCACTCCGAACGTGCCGTCGACCCCGGGGGAGAGGTCGGTGCGGGACACCTGGCTGTACGCCTTCCCGTCCTCGGAGACCGAGGCGTTGACGAGCGACTCGCCCTCACCCAGCGGAATGTCCCGGTAGCCGTGGGAGAAGTTCCCGTAGAAGGCCGCCTCGATGCGCTCGCTGATGCCGAGAGCGCCATCGGCCTGGACGTCGATCCCGACGTTTGCCGAGAGCAGCGTGAAGTCGTCGGCACGGGCGGCTCCGGGGGCCGCCAGCGCCAGGGCGAGAACGACGAGAAGGGCGCCCAGCCGTCGCCACGACGGGCCCGGCCAAGCGGATGCTCCAGGGGATCTACGCGCGGCGGCAAGCCCTGCGCGACCGGGCTTCCCGTCCTGCGCGGTCAGAAGTCGATCGCCGGCGCCTCCCGTTGCGCCTCCTCCCCGACCTCGAAGAACTCGCGGGCGGTGAAGCCGAACGGCCCTGCCAGGACGACGCCCGGAAACGTCTGGATCACGTTGTTGTACGTCAGGACCGTGTCGTTGTAGACCTGCCGGCTGACGGCGACCCGGTTCTCCGTCTCGGACACCTCGCTCTGGAGCTGGCGGAAGTTCTCGTCCGCCTGGAGCTCGGGGTATGCCTCTGCGACCGCGAAGAGCCGGCCGAGCGCCTGTCCGAGGATGCCCTCCGCCTGGGCCGCCTCGGCCGGTGTCCTGGCCTGCTGTGCGGCGGCGCGTGCGTTCGTCACCGCCTCGAACGTGCCACGCTCGTGCTCCGCGTATCCCTTGACCGTCTCGACGAGGTTGGGGATCAGGTCCCAGCGCCGCTTGAGCTGCACCTCGATCTGTCCCCACGCATTGTCGACGCGGTTGCGCAGCCGAACGAACCGGTTGTAGAGGAGAACCAGGCTGACGAGCAGCAGGAGGATTACGACGAGAAGCACGATCAGCCAGATCACGACGTCTCCGACTCTACGGCTCGGCTCGGCCGATCGCAACCGCTAGCCGCGGCGGCGGGTGACGAAGATCATGTCCTCCTCGTCCCCGAACGGGCGCCTGTCGAACCAGCCGTAGAGCGCCTCGACCTCGAGCCCGGCCTCGTCCAGGAGGCGAGACCACTCGGGAGCCGAGAGCCAGTGCAGGCCGAAGGTCTCCGTCACCTCCTGCGAGCGCACCGACAGCGAGAGCGTGCGCGAGCCCTCGTCCCAGTCCGCCCGCTCGAAGATCCCCGGCTCCCGCTCGAGCCAGAGGCCGTCGGTCTCCTCGATGTCCTCGCGGCTCGGTGAGAAGACGTCGAACACGAACCGTCCTCCGGGCTCGAGGAGGTCGTGCGCCGAGCGCAGGGCGCGGAGCTTCTCTTCCTCCGTCTCCATGTGCAGGAGCGAGCGGAACGGGCAGATGACGAGGTGCACGCGCTCGCTCACGGGTGGCGTGCGAAGGTCTCCGACGCGGAGGTCGACGAGCTCGGAGACGCCGGCCGCAGCGGCCGCGGCCCGCGCGACGGCGAGCATCCCCGGAGAGGTGTCGACGCCGATCACGGGGATACCGGCCCTCGCGATCGGGACGGCGATACGACCGGTCCCGACCGCGAGCTCCACCACGGGGCCCCCGCACGCGACCGCGTGCTCGACGTAGAACTCGACGTCCTCGGTGACCGAACGGCTCCAGGGGTCGTAGAACGTCGCGATCCGGTCGTAGAGGGCCATCAGGGCTTGCGCGCCACCCACACGAGCTCACCGCTCTCCTCGTCGAAGGGGCGGCGGTCGAACCACCCGTAGAGCGCCTCGGTGACGAGGCCCGCGACGTCGACCAGGCCCTCCCATTCGCTCCGCGACACCCACCAGAGCGAGATCCCGGCGCCGTTCTCGAGCGTGATGTCGATGCGTCCATCCCGAGCCGAGTAGTGGAGGTGATGGCGAACCGGCTCGTCCTGCCAGGTCCCGTCCACCCGCGCCGCGATGTGGGGGTCGAAGACGAATGCGCTCATCGAGCCGATTCAAGCAGGCGCGGGGACGTTGGTAACCTCGCCGTCCCATGGATGCCCCGGCCCTCGAAGAGGCAGCACTCGCAGCGACGGCTGCCGCAACGACCGAGGCGGAGATCGAACGCGTCCGCGTCGACTACCTCGGTCGGAAGAGCGAGCTGAAGCTCGCGCTGCGCGAGGTCCGGGATCGCGAGACCGGGATGAGGCTGAACGCGCTCCGGGAGCGGCTCGAGGCGGCGATCGACGCGCGCGAGGACGAGCTCCGCCGCGCCGAGCTCGACCGCAGGCTCCGGGAGGAGCGCGTCGACGTCACGATGCCCGGGACACCCGTCGCGCGCGGCCATCTCCACCTGATCACGCAGATCCGGCGGGAGTTCGAGGACATCTTCCTCGGGCTCGGGTACACGGTCGTGGACGGCCTCGAGGTCGAGACGACCCACTACAACTTCGACGCGCTCAACTTCCCGCAGGGGCACCCGTCACGCTCCCCGGTGCAGACCCTGTTCCTGGACGACGAGACGGTTCTCCGCACCGAGACGTCGCCCGCGCAGATCCGGGTGATGGAGCAGCAGCAGCCGCCGGTCTACGTCGTCTGCCCGGGCCGCGTCTACCGGCGCGACACGCCCGACGCGACGCACACGCCGACGTTCCACCAGGTCGAGGGGCTCGCAGTGGACGAGGGGATCACGCTCGCCGACCTCCTGGGCACGCTCGACTACCTGATCAAGGCCCTCTTCGGCGAGAGGCGCGAGACGCGGTTCGTCACCCACCACTTCCCGTTCACGGAGCCGTCCGTGGAGGCTCTCGTCTCGTGCCACGTGTGCGAGGGGTCCGGGTGCCCGGTCTGCAGGCACTCCGGCTGGATCGAGGTGGGTGGATCGGGGATGGTCGACCCCAAGCTGTTCGAGTTCGTCGGCTACGACCCCGAGCGCTACACGGGCTTCGCCTTCGGCTGGGGGCTCGAGCGGATCGCCGTGCTCCGCCACGGCATCCCCGACCTGCGCGAGCTCTGGCGCAACGACCCTCGACTCCTGGGGCAGTTCTGATGCGCGCTCCGCTGTCGTGGCTCCGCGAGTACGTCACGGTCGACGCGAGCGCGGAGGAGATCGCGGAGCGGCTCGCGATCTCGTCCGTCGAGGTCGAGCGGGTGATCGACGTCGGCGTCGCCGACGAGGGAGGCAACCTGGGACGGTTCCTCGTCGGACGCGTGCTCGAGGTCGCGGCGCATCCGAACGCCGACCGTCTCCGCGTCTGCCACGTCGACGTGGGGGAGGGCGACGCGCGCCAGATCGTCTGCGGCGCCTGGAACTTCGAGGCCGGCGCGACGGTGGCGGTCGGGCTGCCCGGGGCCCTACTCCCGATCCTCGACGCCCCACTCGACGAGCGCGAGCTCCGCGGCCAGGCTTCGCGCGGGATGATCCTCGCCGAGGACGAGGTCGGCATCGGCGACGACCACGCGGGGATCATGCTGCTCCCCGACGGCCTCGAGCCGGGAACCCCCCTCGTGGACGTCCTGCCCATTCGCGACCAGGTCCTCGACGTCACCCCGACCCTCAACCGCGTCGACCTCCTCTCCATGGTCGGGCTCGCGCGCGAGGTGGCGGCGTTGCTCGGCGGCGAGCTCCACCCACCTTCGCCCGACGATCCGGCCGTCGTCGACGTGGAGGTCGTCGACGTGGCCGTCGACGATCCGGACGGCTGCCCGCGCTACATCGGCCGGACGTTCCGCGACGTCGCGGTCGCCCCCTCGCCGCAGTGGCTCCGCTCGCGCCTCTTCCTCGCGGATATGCGCTCGATCTCGAACGTCGTGGACGTGACCAACTACGTGATGCACGTGTACGGGAGCCCGCTGCACGCCTTCGACCGGGCGAAGCTCGCGGGAGGCCGGATCCTCGTCAGGCGAGCTCGCGGCGGCGAGGAGCTTCGCACGCTCGACGGCACGCTCCGACGTCTCGTCGAGGACGACCTCGTGATCACGGACGGCGAGCGCTCCGTGGCGCTGGCGGCGATCATGGGCGGAGAGGAGAGCGAGGTCGGGGACGGCACGACCGACGTGCTCCTCGAGGCCGCGAACTTCGAGCCGCTCGGGATCCTCCGCTCCTCCGAGCGCCTCGGGCTCAGGACGGCGGGCTCGAATCGCTGGGAGAAGGGCGTCGACCCCTATCTCGCGGAGCCCGCGGCGATCCTCGCGAGCCGGATGATCGTCGACCTCTCCGGGGCCCGGATGACCGGGCACGTCGACGTCCACCCGGGGCTTCCCGCGCGCCCCGTCGTCCGCTTCAGGCCCGAGCGGGCGAGCAGCCTCATCGGCCTGGACGTCCCGGCGGACGAGCAGCGGTCGATCCTCGAGGGCTTCGGGCTCGACGTGTCGCCGGAGTGGGAGGTCACGGTGCCGACCTGGCGCGCCCGCGACCTGACGCGCGAGGCCGACGTCATCGAGGAGGTCGCTCGCGCGGTGCTCGACCGCGTGCCGCACACGATGCCGCGTCGTCGTCACGTGGAGGGTCGGCTGTCCAGGGACCAGCGCGTGCGCCGGCTCGTCGAGGACGTCCTCGTGGGTGCCGGGCTCTCGGAGGCGTACACGTGGAGCCTCGTCGCGAGCGATCCGCACCCGGGCGCGATCCGCCTGCCCGACCCGATGACGTCCGACCAGGCGGTTCTCCGGACGACCATCCTCCCGGGCCTCGTCGAGGCCGCTCGCACGGCGCTCGACGCCGGGGCCGACGACGTCCGGCTCTTCGAGATCGCGCGCGTGTACCTGCCGTCGGACGAGCGGCTCCCCGAGGAGCGCTGGCGGGTCGCAGGGCTCGTGAAGGGCGAGTTCGCGGACGTGAAGGGGGTCGTCGAGACGCTCTACGGCGCACTCCACTCGGAGCTCCGCGTCCAGCGCTCGACGCACGCGCTCCTGCATCCGGGGAAGTCGGCGGAGGCCGCCGCCGGCTGGGTCGGTGAGCTCCATCCGACGCTGCTCGACGGGGCCTGGGGCGCCTTCGAGCTCGATCTCGCGACGCTCGCCGACGAGGCTCCCGAGCAGGTCGTCTACGAGGACGTGCTCTCGTTCCCCGCCACCCTGCAGGACATCGCCGTCGCCGTCGGGGAGGACGTCGAGGTCGGCGCTCTCGTCGACGTCGCGTACGAGGCTGCCCGCCCGCTCCTGCGCGATGCCCGGGTCTTCGACGTGTACCGCGGAGGTCAGGTGGGCGCGGGAAGGAAGTCCGTTGCGATCCATCTCGTCTTCCAGTCCCCCGAGCGCACGCTCACCGAGGACGAGGCGAGCGAGCTCCGCGGCGCGATCGTCAGCGCGCTCGCCGAGCGCTTCGGTGCCGAGTTGCGTGCGTCGCAATCCGATTCTCTTCTCGATGCGTAGTTCTCTCTCGATGACGCGCCTGCTCGCACTCTCCACCGGCCTTCTCTCGGTCGCGCTCCTCGGAGCCACCTTCGGAAGCGCCGCCCCGGCTACCGAGGACAAGCTCCACGCGAGGGTCGGCCCGGGGTTCACGATCAGCCTGACCGACGACGCGGGCGCACCCGTGACGAAGCTCGACCCCGGCACGTACGAGATCGAGGTCGAGGACGAGTCGAGCCAGCACAACTTCCACCTGATCGGGCCGGGAGTCGACAGAGCCACGAGCGTCCCCGGCGAGGGCAAGGAGACGTGGACGGTCACGTTCAAGGCCGGGGCCTACAGGTACCTGTGCGATCCGCATCCGACGTCGATGAAGGGGTCGTTCACGGTGGGCGACGCCGCACCGTCCACGCCCACCGGGGGCGGCGCAGCGGTGACTGCCAAGACGAAGCTCGTGCTCACGTCGGGGCCGGGGTTCACGATCGCGCTCAAGACCGCGGCCGGCAAGGCCGTGAAGCGGATGAAGGTCGGCACCTACCGGCTCGTCGTCAGGGATCTTTCGCGGATCCACAACGCCCACGTCATCGCGCCCGGGTTCAACCGTGCGACGACCGTGCGCTTCGTCGGGAAGAAGACGTGGAAGGTCAGGCTGGCGAAGCCCGGGAAGCTGCGCTTCGTCTGCGACCCCCATGCGTCGAGCATGAAGGGGTCGGTCCGGATCACGCGGTAGCGCGCGGAGCCGCGCCGGCGGTGCTCAGACCGAGCGCCCGGCGATGCGCCAGACGGGGCCCTGGGTCGCCGCGTTGTCGGCGTCCGAGAGACCCAGCACGACCGACAGCCGTCCGGTGATCCCATCCGCGTCCATGCGCTCGAGACACCGGCGCGCCATCCCGGGAGACGTGCCGTAGCCCCGGCCGCTCGACACCCGGAAGCGGATCGCGACGGACCCGGGCACGCGTGACGGGTTGAGGGGCGCGCCGAGCAGCGCGGCGCGCGGGACGTGGTCGCTCGAGTCGAGGTCGAGCCGGCAGAGCACGTCGCTCCAGTCCGGTGGGAGCCCCGCCACGATGCCCTCCCAGGCGGCGGCGAGCGATCGTCGTCCCGAGCTCTCCTCTCCACCCGGCGTGGGAGCATCCACGCTCGTCGAGTCGAGCAGCCGCAACGTGCCCCACACACGGCGCTCGTCGAGCTTGGCGAGGGCGTTCCGCGTGCGCTCTGCACCGCTGGCCGACCTCGTCACGTGGAGACGGAGCTCGTTGCCGACGCGCCCCGGGCTGAGCGGGGCGAGGATCGCGGCGGCCTCGGAGGCCGTGCCCTCGGGCGTGAAGGCGAGGTCCGCCTCCGACCAGCTTCCCGGAAGCTCGTCGTGAATCGCAGCCCACTGATCGACGGCTCGCATCGGCTGATCAGCATAATGGCCGCTTCATGACCGCGGTCGAAGAGAAGGCGCAGCCGGGGAAGAAGAGGGTCTCGGAGGACGCCCTGCGTGGCTTCTTCCGGGAGATGCTGCTGATCCGGAGGTTCGAGGAGAAGGTCGAGGAGCTCTTCCGCGCGGGCGAGCTTCCGGGCTTCCTGCACGTCGCGATCGGCCAGGAGGCGACGGCCACGGGCGTCTGCGCGGCACTCACCCGGGAGGACGTGATCGCCTCGACCCATCGGGCGCACGGGCATGCGATCGCCAAGGGCACGTCCGCCGCGCGCGTCATGGCCGAGCTGTACGGGAAGGTCGAGGGCTGCAGCCACGGGTTCGGCGGCTCCATGCACCTCTACGACGTCGAGGTCGGGAACCTCGGCGCCAACGCCGTGGTCGGCGGAGGGCTCCCCGGGATCGTCGGGGCCGCGCTCGCGTTCCAGATGCGGGGGGAGGCCCGCGTCGCGGTTGCCTTCTTCGGCGACGGCGCGACGAACACGGGGGCGTTCCACGAGTCGATGAACCTCGCGCAGCTCTGGAAGGTCCCCGCGATCTTCGTCCTCGAGAACAACGGCTGGGCCGAGTCGACTCCGGCGTCGCAGCAGCTCCCGCTTCCCGTGGACGAGCTCGGGAGGCGCGCTGCCGCCTACGGCACGAAGCTGATCGAGGCCGACGGGCAGGACGTCGAGGCCGTCCATCTCGCAGCTCTCGCGGCGCGGAACCACGCGCTCGCCGGCAAGGGCCCCGTCCTCCTGCACCTCCGCACGTACCGGTTCACCGGCCACTACGTCGGCGACCCGCAGGTCTATCGCGACAAGGAGGAGAGCCGTCGCGAGCGCGATGCGAAGGATCCGATCGAGCTTCTCGCGGCACGGCTCGATCTCTCGGAGGACGAGCGTGCGGCGATCGAGGCCGAGGTCGGCGCCGAGGTTCAGGCGTCAGTCGAGTTCGCCAGGGCCGGAACCGACCCGAGCCCCGAGGACGCGCTCGACCACGTCTATGCCTGAGATCACCTATCGCGAGGCGGTCAGGGACGCGCTCGCACAGGCGCTGCGCGAGGACGACCGTGTCTTCGTGATGGGGGAGGACATCGCCGAGATGGGCGGTTCCATGGGCGTCACGCAGGGCCTCCTCGGCGAGTTCGGCCCGGAGCGCATTCGCAACACCCCGATCTCCGAGATCGCGATCACCGGCGCCGGGATCGGAGCCGCCGTTCAGGGCATGCGCCCCGTCGTGGAGATCATGTACGAGGACTTCCTCACGATCTCGATGGAGCAGCTCGTGAACCAGGCCGCGAAGCATCGGACGATGTCGGGCGGTCAGATCGAGGTCCCGCTCACGATTCGCACGCAGGGCGGGGCGGGCTGGTCTCCGGGAGCGCAGCACGCGCAGCAGCTGGAGGCCTGGTTCGTCCACGTCCCCGGCCTCAAGGTGGTGTTCGCCTCCACCCCCGAGGACGTCCGCGGCCTGCTCTGGTCGTCGATCTACGACGACAACCCGGTCGTCTTCTTCGAGCACCGCACCCTGTACCCGATCAAGGGCGAGGTGCCGGACGAGCTAGAGCCCATCCCGCTCGGGAAGGCCCGGATCCACCGGGAGGGCGAGGACGTCACCGTCGTCGCCACCGGCCGCCTCGTGCACGAGGCACTCGAGGCCGCGGAGCAGGCCGAGAGCGAGGGGATCTCGGTGGAGGTCGTCGATCCGAGGACGCTGCTCCCGCTCGACGAGGACGCGATCATCGCGTCGGTCCGGAAGACGACGCGGTGCGTCACCGCTCACGAGGCCGTCACGCGCGGGGGGTTCGGGTCGGAGCTCGCGGCCGTGATCCAGCACGGCGCCTTCGACTGGCTCGATGCGCCGATCGAGCGCGTGGGGGCGAAGTTCGCGCCCCTTCCCTTCGCGCCGGTGATGGAGCAGTGGGTCGTCCCTCATGCGGAGGACGTCCTCGAAGCGATCCGCCGCACGGTCGCCCGCGCGTAGGAGCACCGGATGGCCGTCGAGATCAAGCTCCCACGTCTCGGTCAGGGCATGGAGTCGGGGACGATCGTTCGCTGGCTCAAGGGCGAGGGCGACGCGGTCGAAAAGGGGGAGCCCCTCTACGAGCTCGACACCGACAAGGTCACCCAGGAGGTCGAGGCGGACGCGTCGGGCACGCTCCTCGCGATCGTCGTCGCGGACGGCGAAGTGGACGTGGGGACGACGGTGGCCGTGATCGGCTCGCCGGACGAGGACGTCTCCGGGCTGCTGGCCACGCTCTCGGACGGGAGGCGTGCGGCTGCCGCCTCCGAGCCGGAGGCTCCCGTTGCCGGAGCCCCGTCAGGAGACGGCCCGGAGCCCGAGCCCGCCTCCGCGACGGCCGCTCCCGTAGCGGCCGGTGCGGGGGAGCGCGTCAAGGCGAGCCCTCTCGCGCGCCGGATGGCACGAGAGCGCGGCCTCGACCTCTCGTCGGTCGCCGGAACCGGGCCGGAGGGCCGCGTCATCGCCGTCGACGTCGAGTCGGCCGCGGAGCCGGCGGTCGGCGCGAGGCCGGAGGCCGTGGCCGGCGAGGTGGAGGTCGTCGAGCTGACGAGCACGCGGCGCACGATCGCTCGGCGCCTCACCGAGGCCTGGCAGGCGCCCGTCTTCCAGCTCGTCGTCACCGCGGATGCGACCGGGCTCGTCGCGACCCGCGAGCGGATGGTGGAGCTCGTCCGCGACGGAGACGTGAAGCCGACCGTCTCGGACCTCCTCACGCGCATCGTCGCGTCGGCACTCGTGCGGCACCGGGCGGTCAACGCGCACTTCGTCGACGGCAGGATCCTCCGCTTCCCGCAGGCGAACGTCGGCCTTGCCGTGGCCGCTCCGAGCGGGCTCGTCGTCCCCGTCGTGCGCGCGGCGAACCAGCTCTCGGTGCAGGAGATCGCGGCCGTTCGGGCGGACATCGTGACGCGCGCCCGCGAAGGGCGGCTGCAGCTCTCCGATCTCGAGGACGGGACGTTCACGATCTCGAACCTGGGGATGTACGGGATCGAGCAGTTCGTCGCCGTGCTCAACCCGCCCCAGGTCGCGATCCTCGCGGTCGGGTCGATCGAGGACCGGCCGAGGGCGCGGGACGGCGGGCTCGTCGTCGCGCCGACGATGACCATGACCCTGACGTGCGATCACCGGGCGATCGACGGTTCCGAGGGCGCGGAGTTCCTCGAGACCGTGAAGAACCTCGTGGAGACGCCCGCGCTCGCTCTCTAGGGCCGTCCCGGTCGCCGCGGGCGAGCGGCTGGCTGCCCCTCGATTTCCAGGCTCTACTCTTCGCGCATGGTCATGCGACGCGGCGGCCGGCAGGACGTGCGGTTCCTGCGGGACATGCTCCACCACGCCTACTACTGGCGCGAGCGCGTCCCGGGCGAGGAGCCGGGCCCGGTCTCGCGCTACGTGAAGGGCTGGGGGCGTCCCGGCGACACCGCGCTCATCGCGGTCGAGGACGGCTTCCCCGTGGGCGCCGGGTGGTACCGGATGTTCCGGAAGGATCAGCCCGGGTACGGCTTCGTGGACGAGCGGACTCCCGAGCTGACGATCGCGGTCGTGCCCAGCCGCAGGAACCGCGGCACCGGCGACGCTCTGCTGGTCGCTCTCTTCGACCAGGCGCGCGCGGAAGGTCACGGCGCGATCAGCCTGAGCGTCGAGCGCGACAACGGAGCGCTCCTCCGGTTCTACGAGAAGCACGGCTTCACGGTCGTCGCGGAGCATCACGGAGACACGCTCACGCTCCTGCGTCAGCTCTAGGCCCGCGGGACGGCCCCGGGTGCTCGGCTAGGATCGCCCGGACCCTGACGAAAGGATCCTCGGAATGGAATTCGACGTAGCCGTCCTCGGCGGAGGGCCTGCCGGGTACACGGCGGCCATCCGTGCGGCCCAGCTGGGCGCCAAGGTCACCATCATTGAAAAAGACCAGTTCGGCGGCACCTGCCTGAACCGCGGATGCATTCCGACCAAGGCCC
>JBFFGH010000017.1:0-25765 GCA_041557575.1 Gaiellaceae bacterium | reverse complement strand
GGGCTCGTGAGCCCGGCCCGGCCCCTCTGTGCAACCACTCTCAGCCGACGAGCGCGCCGGTCACGAACATCGTTGCCACACCGGCGAGAAAGCCGGTGAGCGCGTGCCCGGAGCGGACACCGCCGGGAGCATTGCGAGCGACCCAGCGCGCGACCTCGACGACGACCTGAAATGCCGCACCAGCTGCGATCGCGAAGAAGAGCGGCGCAAGCAGGTCGCTCGAGCCGTACCCGCCGACCCACGCACCGAGAACGGTCGGAGCGCCTGCAACGAGAGCGAGACCGGCAAGAGCCGCGATCCTCACGTTCGTCCTCGAGAGGGGCGTCGCGATTCCGAGCCCCTCCGTGACGTTGTGAATCATGAAGCCGACGATCAGGAACGTCCCGAGCTGCAGCTCGCCGAGGGAGAACGACGCGCCGATCGCAAGCCCCTCGCCGAGGTTGTGGAGGCCGATCCCGAGCGCGACGAGGAGGGCGAGTGTCGACCCCGTTGCCGCGGTGCCCCGCGTGAGCCGTCCGGCGAGAGCCGTCATCCCGAGAAAGCTGATCGCCACACCGAGCAGCACGAGGCCTGCGCTCCCGAGCCCCGAGGGGAGCACCGCCGCGAGCTCGAACGACTCCGCGAGCGCCTCGACGCCGAGGAACGAGAGCAGGCCGGCGGTGAAGGCCATGAACGCACCGAGCCAGACCGCGCCCGCACGGCGGAGCGCCGGGAGCCAGAGAAGCCCGAGAGAGACGGGCAGGACGCCCACGATGAGACCGATGAGCGCGTAGCCGAGGAAGCCCTTCACGGAAGGTGACGGTGTCTCGACCGCGGCCGGGACGTCCTTGACCGTCTCGATACCCGTCGAGCTCGTGACGCCGACCGTGATCGGATCGTTCTCCACCCAGTCGTACCGGACGACGATCGTGCTCGAGCGGAGCCGGCCGAGCGTCCGCGGCCCGTCGGTGGTGAACGGGACGATCGCGTCGTCCACGTTCACGTTCGCGATGGTCAGATCGTCCGGTTGAGGGTTCCGGACGAGAATCCGGATCTCACCGGGCGAGAACTCGACGCGGCGGATGTCGAACTCGTCCGCGGGTGGGGGATTCGAGCCCACGAGGCCGACGAGCGACGACCCGCTCGCGACGACGGCACCGACGGCGAGGGCCAGGAGGAGGATCGGAACGACGGCCCACACGCGCCGCGCGGCACGGTCGGATGCGCTGGCTGCAGATCCGGCTTCCATCAGTCGACGACTTCGAAGTACCCCATCCACCCGAGCTCGGCGAACTCCGACTGATGGGCGTGGAACATGTGGAGGCCCGTCTCGGCGAACCGGATCTCGAGCACGCCGCGCTGCCCCTGGCACTGCATCACCGTGTCGGTGTACTCCCAGTGCTCACCCGTCCCGGTCGGCTGATAGTGAAAGAAGTCCGCGTGCAGGTGGAAGGAGTTGACGAGGTCGAACTCGGTGAGATTCGCGAGGTACACGCGCACGAGCTCGCCTCGACGGACCCGGATCGGGTAGCGCGCGTAGTACAGCGAGCGGCCGTTGACGGTGTAGAAGTTGTTCGCCCCGTCACCGTCCGTGTCGAACCCGTTCATGACCATGACGAGCTCCCGTGCGGGTGGGCGGGGCTCTCTCGGGTCGATGATGAACGCGCCGTACAGCCCCTTGTGGATGTGCTTCTTCAGCGGAGTCGCATGACAGTGGTAGACGTGGAAGCCCGCCGGCCGAGCCTCGAACTCGTAGGTGAACTCGCCGCCCGTCTCGACGATCTCGAAGACGCCGTCCATGTTCGTCGGGTGGATGCCGTGGAAGTGGATCGTGTGTGGATGCGAGCCGCCGTTGAGGAAGCGCACGCGGAGCAGGTCGCCTTCCGTGGCTCGGATGACCGGACCGGGCGCGGTGCCGTTGTAGACCCAGCCTGCGAAGAACACGCCCGGCGCGACCTCCAGGTCTCGGTCGGAGGCCGTCAGCTCGTACTCGCGACGTCGACCCGGCCGGTACGGGAGGGCGGGCGGCGGAAAGAGGAGGGCGTCGAGGTCGTTCGGGCCACCGACGGCAGGAACCTCGTCGCCCACCATCGCCGCGTGGCCGAGGGCGCCGCCCGCATGGCCGGCGGGGGAGCGCACGTGCCCGTGCCCTGACTCCTGCCCTCCGGTGTCAGCGGAGGCATCGAGAGCGAGCTTTCCCACGAGCGGGGCCGCGGCGACCGGAGCGGCCGCAGCGAGGAGCTTGCCACGGGTGAAGCGTTTCTTAGTCATGACTAAATCCGTAGCCGAGTGTAACCTAACTCCCCGAGACATGGAGACGTCCCACGCAGAGCTCTCGGCGGCCGTCCAGGACTACCTCAAAGCGATCTACTCGCTCGAGTCCGTGGGTGAGCGCGTCACGACCACCGCCCTCGCGCGGAAGCTCGGGGTCAGCGCTCCGTCTGCGACAGCGATGACCAAGCGGCTGGCAGAGCTCGGGCTCGTGGAGCGAGCTCCCTATCGAGGAGTCGAGCTGACCGAGACGGGCGAGCGTGGTGCCCTCGAGGTGCTTCGCCACCACCGGCTCCTCGAGCGGTATCTCGTCGATCGGCTCGGCCTCTCGCTGGACGAAGTGCACGCGGAAGCCGAGCTCCTCGAGCACGCGCTGTCGGAGGAGCTCGAGGCGCGGATCGATGCCGAGCTCGGGTATCCGACACATGACCCGCACGGCGACCCGATCCCGGACCGAGAGCTCCGCGTCGAGACGCGAAGCCGGCGCACGCTCCTCGACCTCGCTCCCGGCGTTCCCGCGACGATCGCCCGCGTGCCCGACGGGGACGCCGAGCTGCTTCGCTACCTCGGAGAGCTGGCGCTCGTTCCGGGGCAGCGCGCCGAGATCGTCTCGTTCGCGCCGTTCGAGGGCCCCGTCACGCTTCGAACGGACACCGGCGAGCACGCCATCTCACGCGAGCTCGCCGACCGGATCGGGGCCGTGGAGGTCAGGCCAGCTCGAGCTCGACGACCTTGACGGTCTGCTCGCGCTCGACACCGAGTGCCGCGTCGAGCTTCGACCTCAGCTCTCCGGACTCGTGGAGCTCCTCGGTGATGTCGGCACCTCCGACGAGCTCGCCCTTCACGAAGACCTGGGGGATCGTGGGCCAGCCCGAGATCGCCGACAGCTCCTGGCGGATCCGAGGGTCGGGGAGGATGTCCACCGCCGTGATGGGAGCGCCTGCCGCGTGCAGCGCCTGCAGCGCGCGGAGGGAGTTGCCGCACATGATCATCTCCGGCGTGCCCTTCATGAACAGGGCGACGGGCTCCTGCTCGATGACGTCCGAGATCTGCTCCTGCAAGGTCTTCATGCGGTTCCTTTCGTCTTGATCCGGAGCTCGTGGATGCGGCCGTCCGCAAGGGGCTCGGCGAGCGCGTCGTTCACGCGCCTGTGCTGGTCGATCAGGGAGAGACCGTCGAACTCGGGTGTCGCGACCGTCACGAGGAAGTGATCGCCGCCCCCCGTCCGATCGAGAACCTCGAGCTCCGAGGCGTCCGGGAACGCCCGGGAGAGCAACGCGCGAATCGAGTCGGCCTCCATGCGCGGCCATGCTAGCCGGCAGGAGTAGTCTCCCTGCATGCGGCTCATCCGAAAGCTCATGACTCTGCTGCTCGGTTTCGCTGCGGGCATGGCGGCGGCCGCAGCGGTCGTGAAGCGGGTCGTGCCCTCGCGAGGGGACGCGGACAGCGACGAGCTCGCCCTGGTGGCGGTCTTCGACGGAGTCGAGCTGAGAAGCCGGGCGAGCGCGTTCCGCGGGGGGACGATGCTCGCGTGGTTCGGCGGCATCGCTGTGGACCTGCGCGAGGCGACGCTCGCGCCCGAGGCGCACCTCAGTGTGCATGCGCTATGGGGTGGGATCGCGATCAGGATCCCGGAGGGCTGGCGTATCGAGTCGAACGTCAAGGCGATCATGGGCGGCGGGATCGACACGCGCGCGATCGATGCAGACGATCCCGCTGCGCCCACGCTGACGCTCGACGGGCTCGTGGTGTTCGGCGGGGTCGCAGTCGGCGCGAAGCGGTCGAAGAAGCCCGAGAGCTAGTGCGTCGCGCAGTCCGGTTCCTCGTCTCGCTTCCCGAGCGCATCTTTCGTGCCCTCGCCGCCGCCACCGGCGGGACGATCCACGAGACCGCGCAGCTCGTGCTCCCGCGGCTCGTTCGCGGCTCACGGTTCTACGAGGCCACCGCGAAGAACCTGCTGCGGATCACCGTGGAGCTCGTCGGTGGGGTGGAGCGACCGACCGCGGAGGTCGCCGGCGAGGTCGAGACGTCCGCCGGGAAGCTGGCGGTTCGGAAGGCTGGCGGCAACGTCGTCGAGCTCGGCTCGATCCTTGCGTTCGGCTTCTCGCCGCTCTGGCTCCTGGCAGCGACGGCCGACGTCACGCGCGGAACCCGGGTCTACCTCGACGCCCTCGTCAGAGAGCTCAAGGCGTCCGGAGTGCTGGCGGACGACGCGAGCGTCGCGTCGGTGGACGAGCTGCTCGGGGCTCTCGAGGGCGCGAGCGGCACGACGGCGCGGCTGATCGACATCCCCCCGCTGGAAGTCGATGCGCTCAAGCAGTCGCTCTCCGACCTTCGCGACGACGCGACCGGGCTCCCCACTCCGCAGGAGCTCGCGACGCTCTACGCCGGGCTCGTCGCGGAGGCGGATCGCGAGCAGAGGTCGCTCCTCGAGGTGTCCGTCGGGATCGGCCTCGCATTCTTCAACTCGGCCCGGAAGGTCGGTCGCCAGCATCTCCTCGATCCCTACACGGAGGACCTCCGGCCCGTCCGGGAGGAGGGGTTCGCGGCGTACGCCGCTCGGGTCGGCCGCCCGTACGCACAGGCGGTCGCGCGACACTTCGACGCGGCGCAACCCACGTTCACCGAGCGGGGCCTCCGCCGGCTGGGAGCATCGAAGCTGATTGAATCGAGCGAGATGAGCCATCCCGACTCATTCGGCGCGCGCGGGAAGCTGAGCGTCGGCGGACGGGGCGTCGAGATCTTCCGGCTCGAGGCTCTCCAGGCCCGCTACGACGTCCTCCGCCTTCCCTACACGCTCCGCGTGCTCCTCGAGAACGTCCTCCGGCACGAGAACGGGACAACCGTCACGAGTGACGACGTCGAGGCCGTCGCAGGCTGGATCGCGAGCGCCGAGCCCGCGAGCGAGATCTCGTTCATGCCGACACGCGTGCTGCTCCAGGACTTCACCGGCGTGCCCGCGGTCGTCGATCTGGCGGCGATGCGGAATGCGATGGCCGACCTCGGCGGAGAGCCCGCCAGGATCAATCCGCAGCTTCCCGTGGAGCTCGTCATCGACCACTCGCTGCAGGTGGACGAGTTCGCCAGCCGCTTCGCGATCACGCGCAACGCGGAGCTCGAGTTCGAGCGGAATCGCGAGCGCTATGCCTTCCTGCGCTGGGGCCAGGGGGCGTTCGACAACTTCAAGGTCGTGCCTCCGAGCACCGGGATCGTCCACCAGGTCAACCTCGAGTTCCTCGCGCGCGTCGTGGACGAGCGCGAGGGCAGGGCGTTCCCCGACACGCTCGTCGGGACCGACTCGCACACGACCATGATCAACGGGCTCGGGGTTCTCGGCTGGGGCGTCGGTGGCATCGAGGCGGAGGCTGCGATGCTCGGCGAGGCGATCTCGATGCTCGTCCCGCAGGTCGTCGGCTTCGAGCTCACGGGTGCGCTGCCCGAGGGAGCGACCGCGACGGACCTCGTCCTCACCGTGACCCAGATCCTGCGCAAGGTGGGCGTCGTCGGGAAGTTCGTCGAGTACTTCGGGCACGGGCTCGAGGGGCTGTCCCTCGCCGACCGGGCGACGATCGGGAACATGTCGCCGGAGTACGGCGCGACCTGCGGCTTCTTCCCGGTCGACGCCGAGACGCTCCGCTACCTGCGACTGACGGGAAGGCCCGCGGAGCGGGTCGCTCTCGTCGAGGCGTACTGCAAGGAGAACGCGCTCTGGCACGAGCCCGACGAGCCCCCGACGTACTCGCAGGTCGTCGAGCTCGATCTCTCGACGGTCGAGCCGTCGATCGCGGGCCCGCGCCGTCCCCAGGACCGGGTTCCCCTGCGCGAGGGGAAGCAGTCGTTCCTTGATTCCCTCGAGAGCTTCGGCGCCGACTACGGGAACGCGCACGACGAGGCGGTCGCGGAGACGTTTCCCGCAAGCGACGCGCCCGCTTCCACCGCTCCGGGGCACGAGCCCGAGACCTCGGACGCCGCCGTCACCGCAACCCCACGTCTCGTGCTGGCGGAGCGGCCGTCGATCGAGGTCACGCTGGGCGGGGAGACGTTCCACCTCGACCACGGCGCGGTCGTCATCGCGGCGATCACGTCCTGTACGAACACGTCGAACCCGGCCGTGATGCTCGGGGCGGGGCTGCTCGCGAAGAAGGCGGTCGAGCGCGGGCTGCGACGCAAGCCGTGGGTCAAGTCGAGTCTCGCCCCCGGCTCCAAGGTCGTCACCGAGTACTACGACAAGGCGGGCCTGACGCCGTACCTCGAGGAGCTCGGCTTCCACACCGTCGGCTACGGCTGCACGACCTGCATCGGGAACTCGGGGCCGCTGCCCGAGGAGATCTCGCGGGGCATCCAGCAGGGCGACCTCGTCGCCTGCGCCGTTCTCTCCGGTAACCGGAACTTCGAGGCGCGGATCCACGCGGAGGTGAAGGCGAACTACCTCGCGTCGCCCCCGCTCGTGGTGGCCTACGCGCTCGCGGGCAGGATGGACGTCGACCTCTCGTCCGAGCCGATCGGCGTCGGATCCGGCGGCGAGGACGTCTACCTGTCGGACATCTGGCCGTCACCGGCCGAGGTCTCCGAGGCGATCGCGGCGACCGTCGGCGAGGAGATGTTCCGCTCGACGTATGCAGACGTCTACGCCGGGGACGAGACATGGCGCGCGCTCCCCGTGCCCGAGGGCGAGCTCTTCGCGTGGGAGCCGGGCTCGACGTACGTCCGCAGGCCGCCGTACTTCGAGGGGATGTCGCTCCAGCCGGGAGTCGTCGAGGACGTCGTCGGCGCGCGCTGCCTGGTGATGATCGGCGACTCGGTCACGACCGACCACATCTCTCCCGCCGGGTCGATCAAGCCGGACTCGCCCGCCGGCCACTACCTCGTCGAGCACGACGTGGAGCGCAACGACTTCAACTCCTACGGCTCGCGGCGGGGCAACCACGAGGTGATGGTGCGCGGCACGTTCGCGAACGTTCGCCTCAGGAACCAGCTCGTCCCCGGCTCCGAAGGGACGTGGACGGTGCACCTCCCGTCCGGGAAGGAGACCACGATCTTCGAGGCGGCCGAGACGTATCGCGCGGAGGGCGTGCCGCTGATCGTGCTCGCCGGGAAGGAGTACGGCTCGGGCTCCTCGCGCGACTGGGCGGCCAAGGGGCCCAACCTGCTCGGGATACGGGCCGTGATCGCGGAGAGCTACGAGCGCATCCACCGCTCGAACCTCCTGATGATGGGCATCCTCCCGCTCCAGTTCCTCCCGGGCGAGAGCCGGGAGTCGCTCGGGCTCACCGGCCACGAGGAGTTCTCGATCACCGGGGTCGAGAACGGCGAGGCCACCGAGGTGGCCGTCCGCGCGGACGACGTCGAGTTCAGAGCGATCGTCCGGCTCGACACCCCGCGCGAGCGCGAGTACATGCGGCACGGCGGGATCCTCCCGTACGTGCTCCGGCGCCTGCTTGCGTCCTAGGAGCGCTTCCAGCCGACGAAGATCGCCCAGCCGAGAAGGTCGCGGCCGTGGCGGAGGTACGTCCGCCTCTCGCGCTCGTGGCGCTCCCGGATCCCGGGCGCATCCGCGTCGGACGCGTTGTCCGCGAGCCAGCGCTCGACCGCCTGCCAGTGGAGCGTCTCGTAGCGATCCCAGTCGTCCTCGGAGGAGGCGATCACGGAGACGACGGCGAGCCCGGTCGTCTCGAACACGACCACCGTCCCCTCGAGCGTCGTCCACGGGTCGCCGCGATCCGCGTAGTCCGCGGGCAGGGGCAGTCGGCGCCAGTACGGCTCGCCGACCACGACATGGCCACCGGCGTGCACGGCCGGCTCGAGCGCGTCGATCGTCTGCACGAGACCGCCGTGGACGAAGCTCGCGCCGAGGCAGAGCGCTGCGTCGTACGCAGCGGGCTCGAGGGCGACACTCGCCGCGTCCCCGAGCTCGAAGGAGACGCGATCGGCGACTCCCTCCCTCTCCGCGCGCGCGACGGCGACCGCGTGGAACTCCGGCGAGATCTCCACCCCGTGGACGGAGCAGCCGCTCTCCCGGGCGAGGAGGATCGCCGGCCCGCCGCGGCCCGAGGCGATGTCGAGGACGCGCGAGCCGGGGCCGAGTGAGAGCCGCTCGGCCAGGAGCAGAAGCTTCTCCTCGGACGTGGGGTTCTGCAGCTCGTGCGTCGACTCGGCGACGACGTAGTAGCGGGGAATCATGCGTCGATTCTCCCACGACACCGTTAGCCTCCACCTCCATGGCAGCCTCCGAGAAGGTCGCGGGCAGCTGGGGCATCGAGCCGGTGCCGCCACGTCTGCGCGTGCTCGGCACGCTCGACACCGGTCTCCTGTGGGGAAACCTCGGCGTCTCGCTGCTCGTGGTCGCGGCGGGTGCAGCGCTCGTTCCCGCCCTCTCCCTCCGCGATGCGCTCTTCGCGATTCTGCTCGGCTGCCTCGTCGGGAACCTCATGCTCGGCACCGCCGGCGCGATCGGAGCCGACGCACGCGTGCCCGGCATGGTGCTCATGCGCGCCCCGCTCGGACGGCACGGCTCGTACCTGCCGACCGCCATCAACGTCCTCCAGGGAGTCGGCTGGTCGATCTTCGAGCTCCTGATCATCGCCACTGCGGCCGCCGCGCTCTCCGACGAGCTGTTCGGCTTTCGGGCGCAGTGGATCTGGACCCTCGCGTTCGGCACGGTCGCGCTCGTGCTGGCACTGCTCGGGCCGATCGGGTTCGTCCGGCGGTTCGTGCGCAAGGTCGCCGTGTGGGCGGTCCCGTTCGCGGTCCTCTACCTCACGTGGTGGGCGCTCGACGGCGCCGACCTGGGCACGCTGTGGGATGCCCCGGGAGAGGGCGGCCTCACGATGTGGCAGGGCGCGGACATCGTCGTCGCGATCACCGTCTCGTGGATCCCGTACGCCGCCGACTACACGCGCTTCTCGACCTCTCGGCGCAGCGCCTTTCTCGGCACCGGCATCGGCTACTTCGTGCCGGACGCGTGGCTGCTCGGCCTCGGCGTCGTCCTCGTCCTCTCGCGCGACCTCGTGGACGCCGCGCAGCTGCCCGCAGCGGTCGTCGCGGGAGGTCTCGCGGCGACACTGGCGCTGTTCGCCCTGCTCGTGACCGAGACGGACGAGGCCTTCGCGAACGTCTACTCCGCCTCGGTGTCACTGCAGAACATCCTTCCCCGGGCGCCGCAGGCGCTCCTGATCGTGCTCGTGACCGTGTGCGCGACGATCGGCGCCCTCGTGATCGACCTCGTGTCGTACCAGACCTTCCTGCTGCTCCTCGGATCCTTCTTCGTGCCACTGTTCGCCGTGCTGCTCGCACACTGGCTGGCCGTCGGCCGCCACTACACGCTCGAGGACGTCTTCGACGCCCCGGCGTGGCGACCGGGGCTCGTCGCCGCCTGGATCGCGGGCTTCGCCTCCTACCAGTGGCTCTACCCGACGGGGCCGTCCTGGTGGGTCGACCTCGTCGAGCGGCTCCATCCGCCGAGCTGGGAGATCGGCGCCACGGTCCCGAGCTTCCTCGTCTCCTTCGGGATCGCAAGCCTCGTCGTCATCGTCTCGGGACGATCCGTGCGGACGGGAGCGGACGCGTGAGCGCGGTCGCCGTCGTCGGGAGCCTCAGCCTCGACGTCGTCGCGGGCGGAGAGGCACGGCCCGGAGGGGCGGTGTTCTACGGAGCGCGGGCTCTCGCCCGGATGGACGCCGCTGCCCGCGTCGTCGCCCGCTGCGGGGCGGGAGAGGTCGGACTTCTCCTGCCGCCGCTCGAGGCGCTCGGGCTGCCGGTGACGTTTCGAGCCGGAGAGAGGACGACGTCGTTCTCCTTCCACTACGAGGGCGACCGCCGCGTCATGGACGTCGACGACGTCGGCGATCCGTGGAGCGTGACCGACGCCGAGACCTGGGTCCGTGACGCGATCGCCGACGCCGGCTGGATCCAGGTCGGCGCGCTTCTCCGCACGGACTTCGGTGCCGCGACACTCGCCGCTCTCGCGCAGGAGGAGAGGCGGCTCCTGATCGACGCTCAGGGGCTCGTGCGCCTGGGGCGGGCGGGGCCGCTCGCTCGTGACGATGCCGTCGACCGCGAGATCTTCTCGTCGCTGTCCATCCTCAAGCTGAGCGAGGCCGAGGCGCGCATTCTCGTGGGCGGGGACGATCCGCAGCGACTGAGGACGCTGGGCGTTCCCGAGGTCCTGGTCACCCACGGCTCGAGAGGAGCGCTCGTCGTGACGGATCGCATCGCCGAGCGAATCGCTCCCGTTCCGGTCGGTGAGGTCGCCGATCCCACCGGAGCAGGCGACTCGTTCTCGGCCGTCTACCTCTGGAGCCGCGCGCATGGCGCCGACGCGCTCGAGGCAGCGCACCGGGCGAACGCGGCGGCGGCGGCTCTCATCTCGACCTCGTCCTGACGAGCGCGCCCGGGCCGTCGCGGGCACCCGATCCACGCGCCCCTCGAGCACGGGGTGCTCTCAGCCGAGCCGGAACTCTCCCCTCGCGACGATCACCGCGCGCCCGCCGACCTCGACCGTCTCGATCGCGTCCGGGGCACCGTCGGCGCGTGCGAAGAGCTTCGACGGCCGCCCGATCTCGACCCCCTGCTCGATCTCGATCTCCTCTCCCCACGGAACGAGGCCGTGCCTGCACAGGTGGCACACGAGCGGGCCCGCAGCCGACCCCGTGGCGGGATCCTCGGAGACACCGAGGGCGGGCGCGAACATCCTGCTCTTCCAGGACGTGCCGGCGCCTGCGACACAGCTGGCATTGACCGCGAGGTCGCGCAGCGCCGTGAGGTCGGGGTCGAGCGCGGCGACGGCCTCACGCGACTCGAGCAGCACGAAGGTGTGGAGCGGCCCGTTGTCGTAGGTCTCGACCGGGAGCAGCGACCCCGAGACGCCGAGCGCCCGGAGGAGGTCGTCGGCGTCCGCGTACGGCGCCACGGCGGGGACGGGCTGGAGCATGCGACCGAAGACGAGCGCTCCGGACTCGTCCCGTTCCACCGTCACGGGAACGATCCCCCTCCCCGTCTCGAGCTCGACGACGGCCCGCTGCAGCGGCTGGGCGAGCACCCATGCCGTCCCGAGGATCGGATGCCCGGCGAACGGCAGCTCGCTCGCGGGCGTGAAGATGCGCACCCGGACGTCGCCCCCGGCCTCGGCGGGCAGCACGAAGGTCGTCTCCGAGAAGCCGATCTCCCGTGCGAGCGCCTGCATCGTCGCGTCGTCGATCTCGCGGGCGTCGGTGAACACGGCAAGCTGGTTCCCCGTGAGAGGCCGGTCGGTGAAAACGTCCACCACGACGTAGCGCAGAGTCGGCATCTGGCCACCCTAACGGCGAGATCCGCATATCGTCCCCGGACGTGACGAATGCAATCGTCGTCCGCGACCTCCGGAAGTCCTACGACGGCGTCGAGGCCCTCCAGGGCATCAGCTTCGACGTCTCCGAGGGAGAGGTCTTCGGGCTCCTCGGCCCGAACGGCGCGGGCAAGACGACGACGGTCGAGATTCTCGAGGGCTACCGCCGGCGCGACGGCGGGGAGGCGACCGTCCTCGGTCACGATCCGGGTGACGCCCCTCGAGCGCTGCGCGAGCGGATCGGCGTCGTCCTCCAGCACTCGGAGCTGAGCCCGCAGCTCACGGTGCGGGAGACGCACCTCCTGTTCGCCGGCTACTACACGAGGCCGAGAGACGTCGACGAGGTGGTCGAGCTCGTCGGCCTCACCGAGAAGCGCAACGCTCGGGTGAAGACCCTCTCCGGCGGTCAGAAGCGCCGGCTCGACCTCGGGATCGCGCTCGTCGGTGATCCCGACCTCGTCTTCCTCGACGAGCCGACCACCGGCTTCGACCCTGCTGCCCGGCGCTCTGCCTGGGAGACGGTGCGCGCGCTCCGCTCGTTGGGGAAGACGATCCTCCTGACGACGCACTACCTCGACGAGGCGCAGCGCCTGGCCGATCGCGTCGCAGTGATCCAGGCAGGGCAGATCGTCGCCCTCGGCACGCCGAGCGAGCTCATCGGGCAGGCCGGCGTGACGGAGATCCGGTACCGGGACGGCGACGAGCAGGTCGTCCTCGAGACGCGCGAGCCGACGAGAGTCCTGCACGAGCTCACGGCCCAGGCGGTCGCGAGCGGCCGCGAGCTCGACCACCTCGAAGTGCGGAAGCCGACGCTCGAGGACGTCTACCTCGACCTCGTAGGCGGCGAGAGAGCGGAGAGCGGGGACGCGACATGACGATGCTCCTCCACCAGCTCCGCTACGAGCAGCGCCTCTTCTGGAGGAGCCGCGAGGCGGCCGTGTTCGTCTTCGTCTTCCCGCTGCTCTTGTACGCCCTGCTCGGATCCGTGTACGGCGACAGGATCGACGACGTGCCCGCGGAAGACGTCCTCCTCGCGGGGCTCATCGGCTACGGCGCCGCGAACACGGCCCTCGCCGGGCTCGCGATCATCCTCGTCGGGCGGCGAGAGGCGGGAGTCCTGAAGCGGCTCCGCGCCACTCCCCTTCCCCCTGTCCTCTACGTCGCAGCCGTGCTGCTCTCCACGCTCCTCACGTTCGCGCTCCAGACACTGGCCCTGGTCGCCCTCGGGCGCCTGGCCTTCGGGGCGAGCACGCCTGGGAACTGGCTCGGCCTGATCGGTGCGGTGATCCTCGGCGCGCTCTGCTTCGCGGGGCTCGGCGTCGCGGCGGCCTCGCTCATACGATCGGCCGAGGGCGCGTCCGCCGTCGTCAACGTGATCGTCCTCCCGATGGCGTTCCTCTCGGGCTCGTTCGGGCCGACGCGGGACTTCCCGTCCTTCCTGCAGGCGATCGCGGACGTCCTGCCGCTCACGTACTACCTCGACATCGTGCAGGGCGTCTACCTGAGAGGGGAGTCGCTCTTCGCCGAGCCCGAGGCCCTCGCCGTCGTCGCAGCCTGGGGAGTCGGCGGGCTCCTCGTGGCCCTGTGGAAGTTCGGCTGGATGCCGCGCGAGCGCTAGCGCTCGGCTACCGGCGCAGGATCGACAGGTAGTAGATGAGCATCGCGACGGATGCGAGCGCGGCGGCGACGTACGTCCACGCGGCCGCCGTGAGGGTGCTCTTCACGCCCGCCGACTCGTTGGCCGCCACGAGGCCGAGATCCTGGAGCTGGACGTTCGCCCGCCTGGAGGCGTCGAACTCGACCGGCAGCGTGACGAGCTGGAAGAGGACGGCGATCGCAAAGAGGATGACTCCGAGGAAGGCCAGCTGGAGGACGCCGAGGATGATGCCGCCGAAGAGGAGGAGCATCCACATGTTCGAGGCGAACTGCACAGCGGGGAAGAGCGCGCTCCGGAACCGGAAGAACGAGTACGCCTGCGCGTGCTGGATCGCGTGCCCGACCTCGTGGGCGCCGACGGCGGTCGAGGCCACCGAGACTTCGTTGTAGACCGGCGCGGAGAGATGCACCGACCGGCTGCGCGGGTCGTAGTGATCCGTCAGCGAGCCCGGCGCCTGCTCGACCGGGACGTCGTGCAGGCCGTTCGAGTCGAGGATCTGCCGCGCGACCTGCGCCCCCGTCATCCCGTTCGCGACCGGAACCTGGAGGTTTCGGGCGAACGTGCTCTTGACGCGGTGCTGCGCCCAGAACCCGATGACCATCGGGACGACGAATGCGAGGAGAAATGCTCCCATGGCGAGATCCTAGCCAGGGTTCGTGCCCGCCCGGCATGATCCTGCGCGCCGGGCAGCGGATTCTTAACCGTTGCCCGCGAGCTGCCGGCAGGACTCGGCGTCGTCGAACGCCTGCTGGAGCTCGTCCGCTGCAGCACCAGCGGCATCGGAGCTCCTGAGGTCGTCGATCGTCTTCGACACCGTGTCGAGAAGCGCCTGGAACTGCGGGGCCAGCGTTACGAGCGCGCTCAGGAAGTCCTGCGGAGACGCCTGGGCCGCCTCCTCCGCACCCTGCTTCAGCGCGTCGACCTGTGACTGGATCTCGTCCGCAGCGCTCGAGAGCTCTTCCTCGAGGGCGTCCCCGGACTCCAGGTCGGGCGGCCCGAGGTCCTTCAGCGAGGTCAGGAGCGTGGACGTGGCCTGCTCCGCATCGTCGATCTTCGCGTTCAGGGTCTCCGCGTTCAGCGAGCCGGAGCTCACGTCCGCGAGCGCCTGGATGGACGAGCTCCAGGTGGTCAGGTCGGAGCACACCGAGTCGGCCCACGCCGTCGCCGACTGCCTGCCGTTGTCGTCGGCGGTCAGGCGCATGATCAGCGCCGCCAGTGCGATCGAGGCGACGCCGAGGACGATCGCCCAGATGAACCAGTTCCGACGCACGAGGCGAGTCTAACGCCGATCCGAAGCGTCTCCTCGCCGTCCGGCGTACCGCCGGAGCTCGTCCGCGCCCCACACGATCACCGGGAAGGTCGCGAGCAGCGCGAGCTCCGAAGCGCCGAGAGGTGCGGTGTGGAAGATCGGCTGGAGGGCGGGCACGTAGATCAGCGCCGCGGCGAACGCGACCTCGAAGGCGATCCCCCAGAGGAGAAGCCGGTTCGAGAGCAGGCCGACGGATCGCAGCGAGGCGCGATCCGTGCGGGAGGCGAACGCGGTCCCGATCTGGCAGGCGACGATGCCGGCGAACGTCATCGTCGTGGCCTCGACGTAGGGGTCGTGGAGAGACGATCCCGTGGAGACGTCGGCGCCGCTCGTCCAACCCGCCTGCCAGAGGACGTAGAAGAACCCGCCGAGCACGAGCGCGGCCTCGATCAGCCCGAGGAAGACCCACGCACGCGTCAGCATCGGGCGGGTGATCACGCCCTCGCTCCGCCGGCGCGGAGGACGCTGCATGAGGCCCGGCTCGGCGCGCTCCGTACCGAGAGCGAGCGCCGGAAGGATCTCCGTCCCGAGATCGATCGCGAGGATCTGCATGACCGTGATCGGAAGCGGGATGGCGCCCCCGGAGAGCGCGAAGAGGAGGAATGGGACGACCTCGGGCGTGGAGTGGGCGAAGATGTAGACGATGAACTTCCGGACGTTGTCGAACACACGACGTCCGGCCTCGATGGCGGCCACGATCGTCGCGAAGTTGTCGTCCGTCAGCACCATCGTCGCGGCCTCGCGCGCCACCTCGGTGCCCGTCAGGCCCATCGCGACGCCGATGTCGGCGCGGCGCAGCGCCGGCGCGTCGTTCACTCCGTCGCCCGTCATCGCGACGACGTGGCCCTCGGCACGGAGAGCGTCGGCGATCCGCAGCTTCGCCTCGGGTGAGCTGCGCGCGAAGATCAGCTCCCTGCCCTCACGGAGGAGCTCGTCGAGGTCGTGCTCGCTCATGCGGTCGAGATCGGACGCGTTGACGACCGTCGCGCCGTCGGTCGCGATCCCGACCCTCCGAGCGATCTCCGCCGCCGTCGGCCCGTAGTCGCCGGTGACGACGACGATCCGGATGCCTGCGCCGTGGCACTGGGCAACCGCGTCCGCGACCTCCGCCCGCGGAGGGTCGAACAGGCCGACGAGGCCGAGGAAGCACAGCTCGCGCTCGGCGTCCTCCCTGCGCTCGGGAGGCTCCGAGCCGTCCGGGAGCCGCCGCCTGGCGACCGCGAGGACGCGCAGCCCCTGTGCCGCCCACCGGTCGAGCACGTCGAGGGCCTCGCGTCGGTGCTCCGGCCGGAGTGGCAGGTGCCTCTCGGGCCCGCCGATCATCGTGGACCGCGTGAGCACCTCCTCGGGCGCGCCCTTGGCATGGACGGTGATGCCGCCGTCGAGTCGCTCGTCCACCGTCGACATGAGCCGGAGCTTCGGATCGAAGCGGTAGAGCTTCCTCCGCTCGTGCTCCCTCCTCGCGACGTCGACGTCGACTCCGAGCGTGCGCGCCGCCTCGAGGAGCCCGACCTCCGTCGCCTCGCCTCGTGACTTCCCGGCTCGATCAGGATCGAGCTCCGCCGTGCTGGCGGCGGCGATGGCCCGTCCGAGGAGGCCGAGCACCGGGTTCTCGCTCGCGGCAGCCTCCGCGTCGGCACCGCCTTCGAGATCGATCTCCCCGAGCGGCGTCCAGATGCGCACCGCCCGCATGCGGTTCTCGGTCAGCGTGCCCGTCTTGTCGGTGCAGATGACCGTCGTCGAGCCGAGCGTCTCGATGGCCGAGAGCCTCTTGACGAGCGCGCCTCTTCTGGCGAGCGCGGCGACGCCGACTGCAAGGGAGAGCGTGATGGTCGGGAGGAGCCCCTCGGGGACGTTCGCGACGATGAGCCCGATCGCGAAGCTCATGGAGTCCGAGAGCGGAAGCCCCGCGGCGAGCCAGCCGGCGGGCAGGAACAGAAGGCCTGCCGCGACCGCGACGAGCGCGATCAGCCACGCGACCCTCCGCACCTGCACCTCGAGCGGGCTGAGCACCTCCTCGACCCGCTGCGACAGGGCTGCGATGCGACCGAGCTCGGTGCGCATGCCGGTCGCGTAGACGAGCGCGCGCGCCTCGCCGCCCACGCAGCTCGCGCCGCTGAAGACGAGGTCGCGGGCCTCGATCAGCGCACCCGTCGTGTCGACGAACTCCGAGGACCTGAACACTGGCTGGGACTCGCCCGTGAGCGTCGACAGGTCGACCTCGACCGCCCCGTCGAGAAGGCGCGCGTCGGCCGAGATCCGATCGCCCTCCTCGACGACCACGACGTCGCCCGGGACGAGCGTTCGCGCCTCGACCTGCTGCAGCGTCCCGTCCCTGAGCACCTGTGCCTGCAGCGGCAGGTAGCGCCGGAGCGCCTCGACGGCGTGCTCGGCCTGCCTCTCCTGCGCGAAGGCGAAGAGCGCGTTGAGCACGATCACGACGACGATGGCGATGCCGAGCGGAGCGATCCCGGCCACGAAGGCGAGCGCGGCCCCGACCCAGAGGAGGAGCGCGAGCGGGTGGGCCACCTGCCGGAGGATCTTCCGCGGCCAGCCGACGCCCGCGTGCCGGGTCAGCTCGTTCGGGCCGTACGCGACGAGGCGCCGCTCGGCCTCCCGCCCCGTGAGCCCCTCGGGGCTCGCACGGAGGTCGCGCAGGAGGAGGTCGATCGGCTCGCGTGCGTCACCGACGGCCCCTCCCGGGAACACGTCCGGCTCGACGGGCCCGGCTGACGTGGGATCGACGTCGACTTCCACCGAGACGATGGTCGCGCTCGGTCACGAGCACGGCATCCGTGCCCCTTACTCGGCGTGTTGCCTACGAGTGGAGGGTCGTGTCAGGAGGAACTACTGAGCCGTGCGGACGCGCTCAGACGGGCTCCTGGGCGAGCCACAGCTCGGCGGCGAGCAGCTCCGCCACTCCGGTCTCGACGAGGGTCGCCACGAGCGGGTCGTCCGAGCCGGGATACGGGACGTGCAGCGCCGCGCCCTCGACGGAGGCGCCAACCGCGACGATGGTCGAGTCGCGCTCGCGCGCCCACTCCATGACCCCGTCGTCGAACCGCGATCCGGGGAAGAGGAGCGCCGTGTAGCCGGGATGCTTCGAGAGGTAGACGTCCACGTGGAGCCAGTCGCCGGTCTCGGTCCCGTCCGCCGCGACTCTCGGCCCCTCCCTCAGGACGAGCGCCGACTGGAGCGCCGACGAGATCCGCTCCTCGGGGGCGATCGCGTAGACGGTGTGGGCCCCGCGGGCGAGCTCGGCAAGAGGGCCCAGCCACGACTCGCGCTCCTCGCGGAGAGCGGCCGAGGCCTCGACCGCAGGGCGAAGCGAGGCCGCGGCCCCCTCTCCCGTCAGCCGGCCGCAGAGCAGGAGCAGGACGGCCAGCGTCGCCTGGAAGGAGACGCACGCGACACCGCCCTCCTCCGGTCCCGCGAGCAACGGCAGCGTGAGATCGGCCACGCCCTCGATCGCCGAGCCCTCCCGGTTCGTGAGCGCGACCGTCGGGCCGACCCCACGGTGGCGCGCGAGCGCCTCGACCGTCTCCCCGGTCCCGCCCGAGGCGGAGACGCCGACGACGAGCGTGCCGGGACGCGGGGGCGTCGGCATCCCCGCCGAGGAGAGCTCCGCGTAGGCGTCGATCCCGCGCGCGCGGAGGTGCGAGACGGCCGTCAGCGCGGCGTACCGCGAGCTTCCCATGCCGAGGAAGAGCACGCGCTCGACGCCCTCGGTCGGAAGCGCGTCGAGCGGCGAGCCGGAGCCCCCGTAGCCGTCGAGCACGGCGGCCAGGCGCTCCGGGGCGGAGAGGACGTCTGCGAGGAACTTCTCCGGATTCACGCTCGAGATCTCCCGGGGTCGGCGAGCCGCGGCAGCACGTGCGCAGGGGCGTACGACCACTCGGGAAGCACCGTCGCAGCGTAGATCACCTCGTGGCACTCCTTCTCGGCCTCGAGCGCACGGAGGAGCGGCTCGTCCAGGGTGAGCGAAGAGCCGGCGATACCGGAGCGATAGGCCGAGCTCGCCGCGGCGCGGGCCTCGACGCTCCAGGCCAGGGCGTGCTCCAGCGCAGGGCCGAACGAGAGCCGGCGCGCAGCGGCGACGGCGGCGTGATCGAAGGAGAGGAGAAGGCACGCGAGATCCCGGAGCGGCGTACCGGGCCGCCGGCGAGCTTCCGGAGAGCGTCCCGGCTCGCCCTCGAAGTCCACGACGACGAGCCCGTCGGGCGAGTCGACGAACTGCGCGACGTGGAGGTCGCCGTGACAGCGCGTCACCGCCGTGCCCTCGAGCGAGCGAAGGTCGGCCAGGGCGCCCAGCAGCCCGTCGCGTGCGGCGTCGAGGACGCCGGCGAGGTGACCCGACGCGACGGACAGGGCCTGCGCGAGCCGATCCTGTGCTTCCTCGATCGCGCGTTCGGCGTCCCCCGCACTCGCCACGCCGACGCCGAAGGCCCGCGCGAGATCGACGTGCAGCTCCGCCGCGGCTGCGCCGGCCGCGCCCATCTCCAGCGCGAGGGTGTCGAGCGTCGTCGTGTCCGCAGCCGCCAGCGCGTCACGCAGGCGAGCGATCAGCCTCTCCCATCCGACCGGCTCGCCCGGGACGAAGGCGTAGACGCACGCGAGGGCCTCTTCGTCCCCGCCGGAACGACGCAGGAGCGTGCCCCGGAAGAGCGGAGCCCTCCGCGAGCCGACGCGTGAGAGGCCGGCGAGGAGCTCCGGCTCGGGGTGCACACCTGCAAGAAGAAGCCGGTAGCACTTCACGACGTCCCGCTCCCCGAGGACGACCGACGTGTTCGACTGGTCGTCCGTCAGAGCACGGCTCGATCCGCCCGGCTCACCGCGGATCGAGCCGGGCACCGTGAGGAACGCCCCTGCGAGACCAGGGAGCTCCCGCCCGTCCCCGACGAGCTGCGCGAGCGCGAGCCAGAGCGGATCGTCCGCCGACACCTCGACGAGCTCCCCGGCCCGAAGGCGCACGGGAAGCGTGTATCGCTCGCTCCCGCCGTCCGAGTACTCGACGTCGACCAATACGAGGGCAGCACCGTCCGCACCGGGAACCTCGAGCGCGTCGACGAAGACGGCGCGGAGCGAGTCTCTCCCCTTCCCGGAAAACCAGCGTCTCGCAGCGAGCTCGCGGACATCCATCCGGGCGACGACGTGCTCGAGCTCGGTCAACACGGTCTTGACGGACGGAGGGGGTTTCTCGTAGGTTCGCAGACCATCGAGCAGGGATCCTCGGAACAGCCTCGCGACGCTAGCGAATTCCGGGGGACGACCTCTACGACCGGGCGACAACCCACGACAGGGAGCGGCGACACGTATGCCTGACACGAAAACGATCGTCTTCTTTCCCGAGGGCGCCTACGGGCCCACGAACAACTGCGTCGCGATCGGCCAGATCCTGCGGGAGAACGGGCACCGCGTCGTGTTCGTGATCGAGGAGTCCTTCCAAGGCGCGCTCGAGGCGCAGGGGTTCGAGGAGCGCCTGATGCGGCTCGGGCCTCCGCCGGAGCAAGAGGAGGAGCCGGGCCAGTTCTGGAAGGACTTCATCCGCGACACCGCTCCCGTCTTCCGCAAGCCGACGGTCGAACAGCTCTCGGAGTTCATCGCTCCGACGTTCGAGGCGCTGTGCGACGGCGCGCGGTACGTGGACGAGCGGCTCGTCGAGATCTTCGACGAGCTTCGGCCGGACGCGATCGTCGAGGACAACGTCGTCTGCTTCCCCGCGATCCTGGCCTCCGGACGGCCGTGGGCGCGCATCGTCTCGTGCAACCCGCTCGAGCTGAAGGACCCGGGGATCGCTCCCGTCTTCTCCGGCTACCCGGACGCAGACCGCTCCGGCTGGGACCCGTTCCGTGAGGAGTACCTCCGCTCGACCGCCGACCTCCACGCCTCGTTCTCGGCCTTCTGCGAGGAAAGAGGCGCGCCGCCGCTCGAGCGCGGCGAGTTCATCCACGAGTCGGAGTACCTGAACCTCTATCTGTACCCCTCCGAGGTGGACTACCGGCGCTCCGACCCGCTCGCCACCACCTGGCATCGCATCGACACGTGCGTGCGTGACGTGACCGAGCAGTTCTCGGTGCCGGAGGAGCTCCGGCACGTGGAGGGCGGCCTCGTGTACCTCTCGCTCGGCAGCCTCGGCTCGGCGGACGTCGAGCTGATGCGACGTCTCGTCGACGTTCTCTCGCGCTCGCCGCATCGCTTCATCGTCTCGAAGGGCCCGCAGCACACCGAGTTCGAGCTCGCGGACAACATGTGGGGCGGCGAGTACCTGCCGCAGCCGGCGATCCTGCCCCTCGTCGACCTCGTGATCACGCACGCGGGCAACAACACCACGACGGAGTGCTTCCACTTCGGCAAGCCGATGATCGCTCTCCCCCTCTTCTGGGATCAGTACGACAACGCGCAGCGCGTGCACGAGACCGGGCACGGCGTGCGACTCGCGACGTACGCGTTCGAGGAGGAGGAGCTGCTCGGAGCCGTCGAGAGCCTCCTCGCCGACACCCCACTGCACGAGCGGATGCAGGGCATCTCGCGCAGGGCTCAGGCCCACTCGGGACGCGTGAATGCAGCCTCGCTCATCGAGCAGCTGGCACAGACAGGACAACCCGTGACACGACCATGACCGTCTCGCCCGACGCAAGGAGGAGCCACACATGAGATCCCGAACCACGCGCGCCGCGATCCTCGCGGCGCTCGCAGTGCTCGTCATCGCGGTCGTCGCCGGCACGGCCACGGCGAGGCCGTCCGCGGTCACGCTGACGATCTCGAACTGGGACGCGTACACCCCCGAGAACCTGATCCCGAGCTTCGAGAAGGCGACCGGCATCAAGGTCAAGCTCGCCAAGCACACGACCAACGAGGACATCATGGGCAAGCTCGAGGCCCAGAACGGCGGCGGCTACGACATCGTCTTCGTGTCCGGCCCCTTCGCCGAGTCGCTGAAGAAGCGCGGCTGGGCCGCCAGGCTCGATCACAAGCAGATCCCCAACAAGAAGAACCTGTACGCCTCGGCGTCCACGCTCGAGTACGACCGCGGGAACCGCTACTCGATGCCGTACACGTGGGGGACGACCGGTCTCTGCTTCCGCACCGACAAGATGAAGACCCCGAAGAGCTGGTGGGATCTGCTCAAGCCGTCCGCCACGCTGAAGGGCAAGGTGACCATGCTGGCGACCGACCGCTGGCTGATGCTCCCGGCGCTCCGAGTGCTCGGGTACTCGATCAACACCGTCCAGCCGGCGAAGCTCAAGAAGGCCGCCAACATCCTCAAGGAGACGAAGAAGAGCCTGCTCGCCTACGACGACACGACCTTCTACTCGAAGCTCGACTCGGGGGAGGCGTACCTCGTCCAGGCGTGGGACGGCTGGTGCAGCGGTGACAACCCGAAGATCAAGTTCGTCATCCCCAAGGAGGGATCGGATCGCTGGGTCGACACCATGGTCGTCCTCGAGAAGAGCAAGAACAAGGCCGAGGCGCACAAGTTCATCAACTGGGTGCTCCGGCCGGCCAGCGGGAAGGCCGTGAGCGAGCTCGTCCTCTACAAGACGCCGAACAAGGCCGCGATGGCACGAGTGCGCAAGTCGCTCGCCAAGCAGTACCCGCACCTGGCGATCCCGCCGAAGGTGCTCGCGCGCTTCGAGACCGAGCGCGACCTGGGCAAGGCTCAGCCGCTCTGGAGCCGAACGGTCTCGGAGATCGTCGGCTAGACGCGGCATGCGCCGCGGCCGATCGGGCAGCATCGCACTCGTCAGCCCCGCCCTCCTCTGGTGGGCGGGGCTGCTCGTCCTCCCGGTCGGGCTCGTCCTCGCGTACAGCTTCTTCCAGCGGGGCATCTACGGGGGCGTCGTCTACGACTGGACGTTCGACAACTACCGTCGCGCGGCCGACGGCCTGTACCTGCGGATCCTCTGGTTCTCCCTCCGGGTGGCGGTCGAGGCGACGGTCGTCTCTCTCCTGATCGGGTTCCCGGTCGCCTACTTCATCGCCACCCGTCCAGCCCGCTGGCGAACCGTCCTGCTCGTGCTCGTGATCCTTCCCTTCTGGACGAGCCTGCTGATCCGCACGTACGCCTGGATCGTGCTGCTGAACGACGAGGGCCTCGTCAACCGCGTCCTCCGTGGCACCGGGCTCGTCGACTCGTCGACGCGGCTTCTCTACAACGAGTTCGCGATCGTGGTCGGCATGGTCTCGACCTACTTGCCCCTCATGATCCTCCCCATCTACGCGGCGATCGAGCGCCTGGGGCCGGAGCTCGGCGAGGCGGCGGCCGACCTCGGCGCGAATGCCTGGAGACGCCTGTGGACGGTGCTCGTGCCGCTGACGCTTCCGGGCATCGCTGCCGGCTGCATCTTCGTCTTCGTCCCCTCCCTCGGGAACTTCCTCGTCCCGGACCTCCTGGGCGGAGGACGACGGCAGATGGTGGGCAACCTGATCCAGGGCCAGTTCCTGGAGGCACGGGACTGGCCGTTCGGATCCACGCTCGCCGTCTCGCTGATCGCGATGCTGCTCGCGCTCGTGCTGATGCAGGCATGGCTCTCCAGGCGTGGGTCGGGAGAGGAGGCCGCACGTGCGATCTAGAGGAGGCAACGTCGCGCTCGGGGTCGTGTTCGTCGGCGCGATCGCCTTCCTCTACCTACCGATCGCCGTTCTCGTCGGGCTCTCCTTCAACGAGTCGGGGCTCCCGACGTCGTGGGGCGGCTTCTCCACGAAGTGGTACGGCGAGCTCGTCAGAGACGACGAGATCAAGGACGCAGCCGTGGCGACGCTCGGTGTCGCGCTCGCCGCGACGGTGATCTCCGTCCTGATCGGCACCCCGCTCGCCTTCGGCCTCGCACGGCTTCGCTCTCGACTCCTCGGCGGGCTCGTCTTCGTCCCGATGATCATCCCGGACATCGTCCTCGCGATCGCCCTCCTCTCCGCCTTCAACCTCGTCTTCACACAGCAGCTGGGACGGCAGCTCGGCCTCTGGTCGATCGTGCTGGCACACGCAACGTTCGGCATCGCGTTCGTCGCGATCGTCGTCGCAACGCGCCTCGGCCACTTCGACCACTCGACGGTCGAGGCGTCGCGGGACCTCGGCGCCGGAGTGATGCGGACGTTCCTCCACGTCACACTTCCGCAGATCGCCCCCGGCGTGATCGCCGGTGCGCTGCTCGTCTTCACGCTCTCCGTGGACGAGTTCGTCATCGCGTTCTTCACGGCCGGGATCGAGATCACGCTCCCGATCCAGATCTACTCGATGATCCGCTTCGGCGTCACCCCGGTGATCAACGCCCTCGCGACGGTCGTGCTCGCCGTCAGCCTCGGGCTCGTGCTCGTGGCACTGCGGCTCAGGGGCAGGCAGGAGCTCGCATGAGCACCGCTCCCGACGTGATCCGCATCGAGGGCGTGACGAAGCGCTTCGGCTCCGTCACCGCCGTGGACGACGTGACGCTCTCCGTCCGCGAGGGTGAGTTCTTCGGGCTGCTGGGGCCGAGCGGATGCGGCAAGACGACGCTGCTGCGAATGCTCGCGGGCTTCGAGACCCCGGACAGCGGTCGACTGCTGCTGGACGGGGCCGACCTCGCCGGCGTGAAGCCCAACAAGCGTCCCGTGAACATGATGTTCCAGTCCTACGCCCTCTTCCCCCACATGACCGTCGAGCGAAACGTCGCCTACGGGCTGCGGATGGAGGGTGTCCCGAAGAAGCGCGCCCTCGAGCGAGCCAACGAGATCCTCGAGCTCGTGCAACTCCCGGGCTTCGGGGGCAGGCGCCCCTCGCAGCTCTCGGGCGGCCAACGACAGCGCGTCGCCCTCGCGCGCGCCCTCGTCAAGCAGCCTCGCGTCCTGCTCCTCGACGAGCCGCTCTCGGCTCTCGATCGCCAGATCCGCGGCGAGATGCAGATCGAGCTCAAGCGAATCCAGCACGCGCTGGGCGTGACCTTCGTCGTCGTCACGCACGACCAGGAGGAAGCGCTCACGATGGCCGATCGCATCGCCGTCCTCGACCACGGTCGAGCCGTTCAGACGGGCACGCCGGAGGAGCTCTACGAGAGCCCCGCAACGCCCTTCGTCGCCCGCTTCCTCGGCGACTCGAACGTCTTCTCCGGGATCCTCGAGACGGCGGGTGCGACGACCGCGCTGAGGGATGGCGACGCGCGCTGGGTGATCGACTCGAGCGCCGCCGCCGCAGTCGACCTCCAGGCCGGAGCGTCGGCGTCTGCGGTCGTTCGGCCGGAGCGCATGGCCCTCGGCCCGGCGGGAGCACCGCCGGCGGCCGAGAACCTCGTCTCGGGAGTCGTCGCGGAGACGGTGTACCTCGGAGCAGCCCGGAAGGTCGTCGTCGACCTGCCCGACGGTCGCAGCCTCCAGGTGCGCCTCGAGGCGTGGTCCGGCGACGTCGAGCTCGCTCCCGGAGACTCGGTCGTCGTCGGATGGTCCGCGGCCGACGCCGCGATCGTCCCGAACCGTTCGGGCGCGTGAGCGAGATCAGGCCGCGGCGACGAGCGCCGATGCGCGCTCGAGCTCCCGGACCGAGCCGAGCCGCTCGAACACGGCACGGGCCGCATCGCGCTCCCCGAGCGCCGCGGGCTCGTCGGTGAGCTCGATCAGCGCCTCGGCGAGGAGGAGCCTCGACCAGGCCTCCTCCCACGAGGCGCCAACCGCTCGGAAGCCCTCGGCGGAGCGCCGGAGCAGGGAGGCGGCGCGCTTCCCGTCGCCCTCGACGGAGGCGAGGCGAGCTTCGAGCCGGTCCGCGAACGCGGGGAGGGCGCGAGCCTCGGAGATCTCCGCCTGGCGGCGGGCGGACTCGACGACGCCCGGTGCGACGTCCCAGTCCTCGAGCGCGGCCACGATCTCGCAGAGCGCCTCGAGCGTGGGCGGGGCGTTCAGGCCGACGAGGTCGTCGAACAGGCCCCTGGCCTCGCCGGCCCGGCCACGGTGGGCGAGCGCGCGCGTGGAAAGAGCGAGCGCGGCGTGCCGGTCGAGTGAGGAGAGGGGATGGGCCCGGGTGAACTCCTCGACGAGCCCGAGGTAGGACGCCGCTCGCGACTCGTCGCCCCGGAGCTCGTGCACGAAGGCGGTCGCCGAGTACGCCCGGAGCGTGTAGCCGACCGGGAGGGCGGCGACCGTCTCGGCCTGGATCCGCTCGAGCTCGGCCTGATCCTCCAGCGCACCGTCCCAGTCCCCCGTCATCGTGCGCGCCCAGACTCGCCAGGAGAGGCCGTGGACGTACTCGCCGGGGTCGAGGGGG
>JBFFGH010000016.1:0-26026 GCA_041557575.1 Gaiellaceae bacterium | reverse complement strand
GAGAAGTACGACGACCTGGCCGGTCTGCGCGAGCGAGCGCAGGCGGAGGTGGCAAAGGTCGTCATCGGGCAGGACCGAACGGTCGAGCTGCTCCTCATCGCCGCCGTCTCCCACGGCCACGTGCTCATCGAGGGCCCGCCCGGCTCCGCGAAGACCCTCATCGCCCGCGCGACCGCGCACATGCTCGGCGCATCGTTCAAGCGCATCCAGTTCACGCCCGACACGACGCCCGTCGAGCTCAACGGCCAGAACGTCGTGAAGGCCGGTGAGCAGGTCTTCATGCCCGGTGCCGTCTTCACGAACGTCCTCCTCGCCGACGAGATCAACCGCACGCCGCCGCGCACGCAGGCCGCTCTGTTCGAGCCGATGCAGGAGCGCCAGGTCACGGTGGACGGGCGCGCGTACAAGCTTCCCGATCCGTTCCTCGTCATCGCCACGCAGAACCCGCACGAGCACGAGGGAGTCTTCCCCCTCCCCGAGGGTCAGCTCGACCGCTTCCTCTTCAAGATCGAGCTCGACTACGCGGACGCCGAGAGCGAGTTCGCGATGCTCAACCTCCCCCACAACGGGCTTGCTCCGGACATGCTCGGCGAGGTGCGCCCCCTCCTCGGCGTCGTCGGGCTCGACAAGGCGCGGCAAGAGCTCGAGCACACGCAGGTTCCCGAGTCCGTCGGCCGCTTCATCGTCGGCGTCTGCCGCAAGACGCGCGAGCTGCCCGGCGTCGAGCTCGGAGTCAGCTCCCGGGCGATGATCCACCTCGTCAACGCTGCGAAGGCCAGCGCACGCCTCAACGGCCGCGAGACAGTGACGGTCGACGACGTCCGCGAGATGGCGCCCTACGTGCTGCGCCACCGCATCATCGTGAGCGGCGACACCACCGTGGACACGGTGCTCCTCGACGCGATGGCGTCGGTCCCGAGCGTGGTCGCACCACCCGTCTCACCGACCTCGTAGGGGGATCCTCGATCAGGGGGTTGACGCCACCCTCTCGCGCCTGAATAGTGGGAGAGAGGCAATTGGCTGGGGAGCTGGGTGCCTCGTGATACCGCCGGCGGAAGCTCGACGGCGAAACCGAGGAAACGGGAGGAGCACGATCGTGGCACTCATGGTGGAGGCGCCGTACGAAAGCCTCGTCGACCTGCGCGAGCGGGCGAAGGACGAGATCGCGAAGGTGGTACTGGGCCAGGATCGCACGGTCGAGCTGCTCCTCGTCGGAGCGCTCGCGCGGGGGCACGTGCTCCTCGAGGGGCCGCCCGGCAGCGCGAAGACCCTCATCGCCCGGGCGACGGCGCACATGCTCGGGGCGTCGTTCAAGCGCATCCAGTTCACGCCCGACACGACGCCGGACGAGCTCACCGGCGTCAACGTCGTCCGGGCCGGCGAGAGGGTCTTCCTCCCGGGCGCGGTGTTCGCGAACGTCGTGCTGGCGGACGAGATCAACCGCACGCCTCCCCGGACGCAGGCCGCGCTGCTCGAGGCGATGCAGGAGCGCCAGGTCACGGTGGACGGCCGCTCGCATGTCCTCCCGGATCCGCACCTCGTGATCGCGACGCAGAACCCGTACGAGCACCGGGACATGTTCGAGCTCCCCGAGTCGCAGCTCGACCGCTTCCTCTTCAAGATCGAGCTCGACTATGCGGACGCCGAGAGCGAGTACGAGATGCTCGATCTCCCGCACAAGGGCGTCGCGCCCGACATGCTGGGCGAGGTGCGGCCGCTCCTCGGCGTGGTCGGTCTCGACCGCGCGCGCGAAGAGCTGGACGCGACCCACCTTCCCGAGGAGATCGGCCGCTACATGGTCTCGATCGGGCGCGCGACGCGCGACATGGTGGGCGTCGAGCTCGGCGTGAGCTCGCGCGGGCTCATCCATCTCGCGGGGGCGTCGCGGGCGAGCGCGCGGCTGAGCGGACGAGACGAGGTGACGGTCGAGGACGTGCGCGAGATGGCGCCGTACGTGCTCCGGCACCGGCTCATCCTCGAGGACGGCATGAGCGCCGACGAGGTGCTGCAGAGCGTGATCGAGAGAGTGCCCGCGCCGGCCGTCAGCCCCTTCACGTACCGCTGACCGGATCCTTCCGGAGGCCGCACCTGGCACACAGGCGCGGCCTCCGGTTCCCAACGGCACCTAGCGCGCCGCGGCCTCCTCGAGCGCCCGGCGGCCCAGGACGCGGACGAGGTGGCGACGGAAGTCGGAGCTCGCCGCATGGTCAGTCGGCGGCTCCGTGCCCTCGGCCATCAGCGCGGCTGCGTCGTGCACCGAGCCGCCCCCGGCGATCGCCTCCTCCGCAGCCGTGGCGCGAAGGGGTGTCCCGCCCATGTTCGTCAGCCCGATCGTGGCCTTCGAGAGCGAGCCGTTCGAGCGCTCGACCAGGGCGGCGACGGCAACCGTCGCCCAATCCTGGGCGCGGCGGCTCATCTTGACGTAGGACCAGCCCATCTCCGGGCCGAGCTTCGGGACCCGGATCTCGGTGAGCATCTCGCCCGGCCCGAGCGCGGTCTGGAAGACGCCCGTGAAGAACTCTCCGGCCGGGACGACGTGCTCGCCCGTCGCCTCCACATGGCCTGACGCGGCCATGTGAGGTGGCACCTTCGACGCCCCTCCGCCGCCGCCTTCCGTTCCGCGGATCACGAGCTCCGCGCCGAGTGCGAGGACGACCGTCGGCATGTCGCCCGCCGGGTCGCCGTGGGCGACGGACCCGCCGAGCGTTCCCCGGTGCCGCACCTGGGGGTCGCCGACCTGCCCCGCCGCGTACGCGAGGATCGGGCAGTGCTCGCGGAGGATCGCGTTCGTGGCGACGTCCGCGTGACGTGTGAGCGCACCCACGGCGATCGTGTCGCCCTCATCGCGTACGAACGACAGGTCACCGAGCCTGCCGACGTCGACGAGCTTCGTCGGCCGGGCGATCCGGAGCCTCATCGCCGGCAGGAGCGACTGGCCGCCCGCGAGGAGCTTCACGTCGGGGTCGCGGCCCAGCAGATGGATCGCGTGGTCGACGGACTCCGCGACCTCGTAGTCGAACGCTGCGGGAATCACGACCTCACCTCCTCGATCGCGCGCCAGACCCTCTCGGGAGTGGCGGGCAGCGGGATATCGGTGACACCGAGGTGGGACAGCGCATCGACGATCCCGTTGATGACCGCCGGCGCCGAGGCGATCGTGCCCGTCTCTCCCACCCCCTTCACGCCGAGCGGATTGTCCGCCGTCGTCGTCGTGCTGTCGAGCTCGTAGGACGGAACCTCTGCGGAGCTCGGCACGAGATACGTCGCCATGGTCGTCGTGAGGAGGTTGCCCTCGTCGTCGTACACCCCCTCCTCGAAGAGGGCGGCGGCGATGCCCTGCGTGATGCCGCCGTGCACCTGACCCTCGACGATCTGCGGATTGATCATCGTCCCGACGTCGTCGACCGCGACGTACCGGAGGAGCCGTGCGTCTCCGGTCTCCGTGTCGACCTCGACGACCGCCGCGTGCGCCCCTCCCGGCCAGGAGAAGTTCGCGGGGTCGTAGGTCGCCGTCTCCTCGAGGCCCGGCTCCATCCCGTCGGGGAGGTTGTGCGCTGAGTGGGCCTGGAAGGCGACGGCCTTGATGTCCATCGCGCGGTCGGGCGATCCCTTCACCGAGAACGTCCCGTTCGCGAACTCGAGATCGTCCTCCGACACCTCCAGCTGGTGCGCGACGATCGCTCTCGCCTTTGCGATCACCTTCTCGCTCGCGTGGTACAGGGCGAGCCCGCCGACGGAGAGCGAGCGGCTCCCGTACGTGTCCATGCCCAGCTGTGACACTGCCGTGTCGCCGTGGAGCACCTCGACGTCGTCGACGTCGACGCCGAGCCGATCGGCCACGATCTGGGAGAACGTCGTCACATGGCTCTGCCCGTGTGGCGACGTTCCCACGACGACCTGAACCGAGCCGAGCGGCTGGAACCGGATCGTCGCCGAGTCCCAGCCTCCGACCGCGTACCGAATCGCCCCGAGGATGCGTGAGGGGGCCAGCCCGCACATCTCGTTGTAGGTCGAGAGTCCCACTCCGAGCTGCTTCGCGTCGCCCCGCTCACGCCGCTCGGCCTGCTCCGCCCGGACGGCGTCCAGGTCGAGCATCTCGAGCAACCGGTCGAGCGAGGCGTCGTAGTCACCGGAGTCGATCGTCAGACCTGACGCCATCGTGTGCGGGAACTCCTTCACGAAGTTCTTGCGCCTGAGCTCGACCGGGTCCATCCCGAGCTCCCTCGCCAGCGCGTCCATGGTCCGCTCGAGGACGTACGTCGCCTCGGGCCGGCCCGCGCCGCGGTACGCGTCCGTCGGCGTGGTGTTCGTGAACACGCCGGTGAACGTGACCGAGTAGTTGGGGATGTCGTAGGGACCGGAGTAGATCCAGGCGCCGAGAAGCGGGATCCCCGGCGTGACGAGCTGCAGGTACGCACCCATCGCGCACCAGGCCTCCGACTTGACCGTCGTGATCTTCCCGTCCTTCGTCGCAGCGAACGTGAGCTCGTGCACGACGTCACGCCCGTGGATCGTCGCGAGGTAGCCCTCGGACCGCTCCTCCGTCCACTTCACCGGCCGCCCGAGCCTGCGGGCGAGGGCGACCGCAAGGGCCTCCTCGGCATAGACGTCGAGCTTCGAGCCGAACCCCCCGCCGACGTCCGGCGCGATCACGCGGATCTTCGACTCGGGGATCCCGAGCACGAGCTGGAGCGCGAAGCGGAGGATGTGGGGTACCTGTGTCGCCGACCAGAGCGTCACCTCGTCGGTCGGACCGACCTGGGCGAGCACGCCGCGCGGCTCGATCGCATTGGGGATGAGTCGCGGCTGCCGGTAGCGGCGCGTGAGCACGACGTCGGCCGCGGCGATCGCCTCGTCGACACCCCCCTCGGACTCGAGCTTCCAGACGTAGCACTCGTTCGTGCCGAGATCGGAATGGACGAGCGGCGCCCCGTCGTCGAGCGCCTTCTCGACGTCGCCGACCGATGGCAGCTGCTCGTAGTCGACCTCGACGAGCTCGGCGGCGTCCTTTGCCAGGGCCCGGCTCTCGGCGAGGACGACCGCGACGCCGTCCCCCTGATGGCGCGCCTCGTCGGCCGCGAGCGGGTAGTGCGGAGGCGTCTTCGTGTCCTCCGTGACGACCCAGGCGCACGGGAGGGAGCCCGCCCAGTCCTCGGCGAGGTCGGCGCCGCTGAATGCGGCGACGACGCCCTCGGCCGCCCTTGCGCGGTCGAGGTCGACGCTCTTGATGCGCGCGCGGGGATACGGGCTCCGCACGATCGCCATGAACAGGGTTCCCGGCACCGTCAGGTTCTCGACGAACGTCCCCTGCCCGCGCAGGAGCGATGCGTCCTCCTTGCGTCTCACCGAGGTCCCGATCGCTGTGGCACTCATGACGTCACCCCCGCTGCCGTGGCCACGGCTTCGACGATGTTGTGGTATCCGGTGCAGCGGCACAGGTTGCCCTCGAGCCCTTCGCGGATCGCGGCCTTGCTCGTCGCCTCGCCGCTGGAGATCAGGCTCGCCGCCGCGAGAATCATCCCCGGCGTGCAGAACCCGCACTGCAGTGCGTGGTGGTCGTGGAACGCCTGTTGGACGGGATCGAGCTCAGCGCCTCGGGTCAGGCCCTCGATGGTCGTGATCTCCATACCGTCCGCCTGGACGCCGAGCATCGTGCAGGACTTCACCGCCTCGCCGTTGACGAGGACCGTGCAGCTCCCACACGAGGACGTGTCGCAGCCGACGTTCGTCCCGGTCAGCCCGAGCTTCTCGCGAAGCACGTAGACCAGGAGCTCGCGAGGCTCGAGGCCGACCTCGTGCGGCGCACCGTTGACGGTAAGCGCAACGTGTCGCAACGAACTCTCCTTTCCGCGCTGCCCTGGATCCACGGGAGTGGACTCCGGGCGCGCCAAGACCTCTGAAGACGGCCGCTCCGCGGCCGCTGTGTGGTCTCTCCCATCAGCCTCGGCCGAGCCTAACTCGTCTTCGGCCCGATGCCAACCGGCTAGCGGCGGCGCCTGAGCGCGCGCTCGATCTGGCGCTGGGCGTCCCGCTCGGCGAGGACGCGCCGCTTGTCCCCGCGCTCCCGGCCGCGCGCCAGCGCGATCTCTACCTTGACGCGGCCGTCCTTGAAGTACATGCGCGTCGGAACGAGCGTGAGGCCCTTCTCGCGCACCTTCCCGTACAGGGAGTCGATCTCCGCGCGATGGAGGAGGAGCTTGCGGTCGCGATCCGGCTCGTGCCCCCAGCGGCCGCCCTGCGCGTACTCGGCGATGGACGCCCCGACCAGCCAGGCCTCGCCCCCCCGGATGTCGGCGTACGCCTGCCCGAGCTGCACCTTCCCGGCGCGTGCCGACTTCACCTCGCTCCCCGTGAGGACGAGGCCTGCCTCGAAGCGCTCGAGCAGCTCGTAGTCGCGTCGGGCGCGGCGATTGTCGGCGATCAGCTTCGTTCCGGTGGGCCTGGCCACCGCCGGAGTGTAGGTATCGCTAGGAGTCCGGCAGGGCGGACGCGAACCGGCGCGCGATCTCCTTGAGCATCGCGAGCGCGATGGCCGGCTCCGACTCGACCAGCGCGAGGGCGTCGTCCCGCGGGATCGCGAGGCATCGGACCGGCGTCGCCGCCCGCACGCGCGCGTTGCGCGTTCCGCCGGGTGCGAGCAGGGTCAGCTCGCCGAAGAACGCGCCCTCCCCGAGCTCGACGCTCCCGCCGCGCCACTCGACCGAGACCGTGCCGTCGAGGACGACGAACATCCCCGAGCCGGGGTCACCCTCGATCGCCAGCACCTGGCCGGCCTCGCAGGTCATCTCCCCTGCGGTTCCCGCGATCCGCTCGAGGCCGGCGGCGGTCGCTCCTTCGAAGAGAGGGATGGCTCGGAGCTCGTCGGGAGTCACGGGGCTTTCATATCACGATCGACCCCCGACTCCTGCACAACGGTCGCAGAGCGGGAACCATGGCGCACACGAGCGACCGCACGATCGGCACCGACCGAGCGTGGGCGACTCGACCTCGACCCGGAGCCGCGCGACGACGCGCTCGGCCGCGGCTTCCTCCAGCGCCGCCGCGCGCTCGATCGTCACGCCGCCGACGCCCGGGTACTGCAGTGCGAACCAGCGGAGGATGCTCGCCTCCCGACCGATCTGCTCCGCCTCCTCGAGCGACGCGCCGCGGAGACGGCTCTCGTCGAGGACGAATGCGAGATGCGGCCGGGCGACCCGGTCTCCTGCGAGGGCGAGGGCGAACGTCGCGAGCAGCTCGACACCGTCCTCGTCCACGGGCGAGTTCACGAGCACCCACGTGTCGTCGAGCGAGATGCGGCGCCCCCTCTCGGCGAGCCGGCGTCGAACCGCGTCGAGCCGGAGTCGGAGCGGCTGGAGCGACTCGACCGCCAGCCAGCTCTCGAAGGCCCATTCGCGAAGCGCGATCCGATGCCAGGCGACGAGAGCCGCGTCGAGGTCGGACGGATCGTCGATCCCGAGATCGGAGAGCCGGGGGCGGATGCGTGCCTCGTCCACGACGCGGTACCCCCAGTGCCCGCCGGGCAGGCGGACGTGCGGCTCGAGCGCGTCCTCGACGAGCTCCGGGTCGGCCGTGCCCCATCCGAGGCCCGCGAGAACGCCGACATGGCCGCGCTCCACGAGCCCGAAGCGACCGGCGCGGCCGGCGATCTGCGCCAGCTCCCAGGGCAGGAGGCTCCGCCGCTCCTCCCCGTCGAACTTCGTCGTCTCCGCGAACAGGAGCGTCTCGCACGGGAGGTTGACGCCGTGCCCGAGCACGTCCGTCGCCACGCACACCTCGGCGGCGCCCGACAGGAAACGCTCGATCTCCTCGCGCCGCGACGCGAGCGGCATCGCCCCGTAGAGGACGGCCACACGGCCCGGGTGCATGCGATTGACCTCGCCCGCGAGCGCGAGCACCGCCTTGCGGCTGAAGGCCACGACGACCGTGCCGGGCGTGAGCGAGCGAATCGTCCGCTCGCCGACCCACTCGAGGGGGAGCTTCCGCTCGAAGACCCTGAGCTCGGCCTCGGGGAACGCATGCTCGACGAGCGGCAGGGCGTCGAGCGCGCCGAGCAGGAGGATCTCCCGGTACTCGCCGGCGAGGAGGAGGCGCGTCCACGCGGAGCCGCGCTCGGTGTCGTCGGCCCACTGCACCTCGTCGAGCACGAGCAGGTCGCCGGCGTGAGGAGCCATCTCCACCGTCGAGCAGATCACCGGAGCGCGGTCGTTGATGCGCTCCTCTCCCGTCACGAGGCCGACGTGCTCCTCGCCGATCCACTCGCCCAGGCGCCGATGGGCCTCCTGCGCGAGCATCCGGAGCGGCCCCGCGTAGACACCCGAGCGCTTCTCGGCGAGCTCCTTCAGGGCGGCGTACGTCTTCCCCGAGTTCGTGGGCCCGAGGTGGGCGACGACCCGCTCCGGCGCCTCATGGCGAGAGGGCAGCGTGATGGAGATCCGTCTCTCGGCCAGGCGAACCTGCTGCGCCGGGGCCCGGCGCGTGGCGCGCTCGGAGCGACTCGGCCGCTTCTGCCGGCCGCGCGCAGGCCGACGCTGGCTCATGCGCCTAGACCTTCAGGAAGCGGCGAAGGGTGAGCCCGGAGCCGAGCGCGCCCACCGCGAGGCCGATCAGGACGAGGATCAGCGCCGTCCACGTGAAGGCGAGCGCCTGGACGTTCGGATCGCTCTGAACCTCTCCGAAGATCTCCGGGATCGCGACCTCGCGCCCGAGGAAGAGAAGGAACACGGCCGCGAGCGAGCCCGCGAGGCCGGTGAGGACGCCCTCGAGCATGAAGGGGCCGCGAACGAACCAGTTCGAGGCGCCGACGAGCTTCATCACCTCGATCTCACGGCGTCGGGCGAAGATCGAGAGCCGGATCGTGTTCGCGATGAGGATCGTCGAGGCCCCGAGCAGGACGAGGACGATGATCGCGAACATCACCTGCATCGCGCGCGCGATGGCGAGGATGCGCTGCGACACCTCCTTGCCCCAGCGGATCTGGTCGATCGCCGCGAGCTTGCTGCTCTGCAGCGTCCTCGCGATCTCCTCGGTGTCCTCGCCACGGGCGGGGACGACGTCGAAGGAGGCAGGCAGGGGGTTCGAGGCGAGGTTCTGGGTGAGCTCGGGGTTCCGCTTGCGCATGATCTTGAGGGCGTCCGCCTTGGAGATGAACTTGATGCCGCCGGGCTTCACGCGCTCGTCCGACTCGAGCGCGACGCGAAGCTCGTTGATCTCCTTCGGCCTGGCCTCGTCCTTGATGTACACGTGCACCGCGAGCTCGCTCTTCTTGTCGTTCGACCAGGACACGAGCCACGTCCCGAGGCCGATGAACACGCCGATGAGGAAGACGCCGATGAGCACGGACAGCGCCGACGCGAACGTCGTCGAGAGGTTGGCGCCGATGGAGCGCAGCGCTTCCGCGAAGAGGACGCGGATGCGTGTCATTGCTCCGCGTACCCCCCTCGGCGCTCGTCCCGCACGAGCTTGCCGTGCTCGAGCGCGATCACGCGCTTGCGCATCTTGTCCACCATCTCCCGGTCGTGCGTGACCATCAGGATGGTCGTGCCGGTGCGGTTGATGCGGTAGAGGAGCTGCATGATCCCGACCGACGTGTCGGGGTCGAGGTTCCCGGTCGGCTCGTCGCAGATCAGGAGGGACGGGTGGTTGACCATCGCCCGCGCGATCGAGACACGCTGCTGCTCGCCCCCCGACAGCTCCTCCGGCCTCGAGTTCATCTTGTGCGAGAGCCCGACGAGGCTCAGCACCTCCGGCACCTTCTTGCGGATCTGCGCGTTCGACTCTCCCTGGACCCGGAGCGCGTAGGCGACGTTCTCCGAGGCGGTGCGATTCGGGAGGAGCTTGAAGTCCTGGAAGACGCAGCCGAGGTTCCGCCGCAGGAGCGGCACCTTCGAGCCCTTCAGGCGCCCGAGATCGCGCCCGCCGACGATGATCCGGCCCGCGGTCGGCTCGAGCTCCTTGAGCAGGAGGCGTATGACGGTGGACTTCCCGGACCCGGACGGGCCGACGACGAAGACGAACTCGCCCTTGTCGATGGTGAACGAGACGCCGTCGAGGGCCGTGACGTTCGGCTCGTAGACCTTGCGCACGCTCTCGAAGACGATCATCGCAGCGGCGCCGGGATCGCCCGCGGCGGGGATCTGCGCGACGTCGGTGTCCGGCTCGACGAGCGTGGTCATCGTGGCGTCTCTTTCGGCTTCCATCATCGGGCTCCCCGCTCTGGAGGCGAAGCGGTTCGGCAGCCCAGGGAGCTGCTCAAGCCCTTGGGACGCCGCAGTGTAGCCGACGAAGTCGCCCTAGCGGACACGCCCGGCCGCCTTGGCGAGGAGGTACGCGTGCACGAAACCGTCCAGGCCACCGTCGAGAACGGCCTGCGTGTTGCCGACCTCGAAGTCGGTTCGGTGATCCTTGACCAGCTGGTACGGGTGGAGCACGTACGAGCGGATTTGACTCCCGAAGCCGATGTCCTGCGCCACGCCGCGCTCCCGTGCGAGCTCGGCCTCGCGCTTCTCCTCCTCGAGCTCGACCAGTCGCGCCCTCAGGATCTTCAGGGCCGTCTGCTTGTTCGAGGTCTGCGAGCGCTCGTTCTGGCACTGGACGACGATGCCGGTCGGGACGTGCGTGATTCGCACGGCCGAGTCGGTCTTGTTCACGTGCTGGCCGCCGGCGCCACTCGAGCGGTACGTGTCGATCCGGAGGTCGCCTTCGTCGATCTCGACGTCCACGCCGTCGGGCAGCAAGGGGGCGACGACGACCTGCGCGAACGCGGTGTGACGCCGGTGGGCGGCGTCGAACGGGGAGAGCCGGACGAGCCGGTGGACTCCGCGCTCGGCCCGGAGCGTCCCGTAGGCGTTCTCGCCCCGGACCGTCATCGTGCTCGACTTGAGGCCGGCCTCCTCCCCCGGGCTCGCCTCGATCACGTCCCAGTCGAATCCCCGGTCCGAGGCCCAGCGCTGGTACATGCGGAGGAGCATCTCCGCCCAGTCCTGCGCGTCGGTCCCGCCCGTCCCGGCGTGGATCTCGAGGACCGCGTCCCCTGCGTCGTACTCGCCGGTGAAGAGCGCGTCTTCCTGCAGGCGTGCGAGCTCCGCCTCCAGCGACTCGACCAGTTCCGCGATCTCCTCGCCGAGCTCGTCCTCCCCCAGCGACAGGAACTCGGTGACGTCGTCGAACTCGCGCTGGAGGCGCTCGTACCGATCGAGCTTGCGCGTCATGCGAGCGTGCTCGGTCGAGATGCGCGCGGCAGTCGCCTGGTCGTCCCAGAACCCGGGAGCGCCCATCGCCTGCTCGAGCTCCTCGCGACGGCGGGTCAGCTCAGCGGGGTCAAAGGTAATCACGGACCCAGGCGAGCTGGGCCCCGATCTCCTCGAGGCGCTGGTCGAGCGGCCTTTCTGCGACCTCGGCCATCGGCGAGAGGGTAGCCGAGCAGGTCGTCGGCGTCCCGGCGGTTGCCACATCCGCGCGAGACGTGGTAGGGCTACCTCGGGTGACCCGGCTGCGCAGAGCACTCCGGACGACGTATCCCGTGGAGGTCGAGATGGGCATCGCCGCGGCCATCCTGCTCGCCTGGCAGCTGGCCAGGATCCCGCTCGAGGGAAGCGTGAGCGTCTCTCTCGACCACGCGCGCTCCGTGCTCGACCTCGAGCGAGCGCTCTCGGTGGACATCGAGGATGCCTTCATCCGGTTCGGCTCCGGGCCGACGGCCGAGCGAGTCCTGGACTGGGCCTACGGCGAGATCCACGTCCCCGTCCTGTTCGGGTTCCTCGCGGCAGCGTGCGTGCTCGCCCCGGAGCGCTATCCCCGGCTGCGCACGATCTTCCTCGTGTCCTTCATCCCTGCAGTCGCGGTGATCGCCTTCTACCCGCTCGCACCCCCGCACTGGCTCGTCGAGCTCGGTCTCGGCCCCGCGCCGGCCCAGGAAGAGCTGGCGGGAACGCTCTCGACCATGTTCCAGAACTCGACGGCCGCGGCCGCGAGCCAGCACTTCGGCTTCGCCGTCTTCGTCGCAGCCGGCGTGCTCTGGCTCTTCCCGCGCTCACCGGTCGCCTGGATCGCAGCGCTCTATCCCGCGCTGATCTTCGTCGTCATCGTGGGCACGGGCAACCACTACGTGCTCGACTGCGCAGTCGGCGTCCTGACGTTCGCTTTCGGGGCCGCAGTCGCGTGGCTCATCCACAGAGGGGACGCCCCGGGCACGGCGAGCACGCCCGACCCTCTCTCCGTCGTGCGGATCGCGGCGGGGGTCGCGCTGGTCGCGTGGGGGGTGGAGTCGTTCGAGGCCCTCGCCCTCGGCGCATGGACTGCGGCGCTGGCCGACGGCCTCCTCCTCGCCATCGGTGCGATCCTCGTCCTCTGGCCGAGGCTACGCGGCCGTGTCCTCACCTGAGCGGCGGCCCGGGCCCGCCGCGTCTCGTAGCGCATCTCGAAGGAGCAGGCACGCCGCGAGCCACGCGAGCCCGATGCACCAGCCCGCGAGGACGTCCGTGACGTAGTGGACGCCGAGGGCGATCCGGGAGAGGCCGATGCCGATCCCGAGCACGATCACGCCGACCCACAGCCAGGCCCGCGCGCGGGCCGACGGGAGCCGCTCGGCGACGAGCACGGCCGCCGCCGCGAAGCTCGCCGCTCCCGCAGCAGCGTGCCCGCTCGGGAACGCGAAGGAGTCGGGCAGAGGCACTGCCGACCCGGCGTCGGGGCGAGGACGCTCGAACGCGGCCTTGAGAAGTGCGACCCCGAGTTGCGAGCCGACGACGGCGAGCAGGAAGAAGACGAGGTCGATCCACGCCCGCTCTCGAAGGAGAGCGGCGGCGACGACGACGCCGAGGGCCGTCAGGCCGATCCAGCCGCCGAGCCAGGAGAAGGGTCTCGCGACGTCCACGACCCACCCGGGGAGATCGGTCGACACCCAGCGTGCGACATCGCGGTCGAGCCCCGAGAGCGTTGCGTGGTCGTAGGCGAGAGCCAGCACGACGAATCCGGCGAGACCGGCCACGAGCAGCGTCCACGGAAGTCGGCGATGCATGGCTCCATTCTGAGGCGCCCGAGCCACGTGTCCGACCGGTCCGGAGCGCCCGGGACTAGGCGCCGTGACAGCGCTTGTACTTCTTGCCCGACCCGCACCAGCAGGGGTCGTTGCGCCCGATGTCCTTGTGCTCGTTGACCGCCTGCTGCGTTGTCGGGAGGGCGGACGTCGGCGCCGCGGCCGGCGATGCGACGGCGGTCGCCGCCGAGCCGGCGGCCGCGATGACCTCGGCACCCGCCGCGGTCTCGTGCTCGTAGTGGAGCCCCGTCTCGGGCGCGTGCATCGGCTCGAGAGCCGGCTGCTCGAGCTGGACGGCGACGTGGAAGAGCGTGAAGACGACCTCTTCGCGGATCGTCTGGCCGAGCTCCTCGAACATCACGTGGCCTTCGCCCCGGTACTCGACGAGCGGGTCCTTCTGTGCGAACGCCCTCAGGTGGACTCCCTCGCGGAGGTAGTCCATCGCCTCGAGGTGCTCGCGCCAGCGCTGATCGACCGTCTGCAGGATCACGTAGCGCTCGATCTCGCGAGCGAGCTCCGAGCCGAACTCCTGCTCGCGCTCGTCGTACGTCTCGAGCGCATCCTCGACGAACTCGTCCTCGAGCGCCTCGCGGCTCGAGATGTCGACCTCCTCGCGCAGCTCGCCGACGCTGATGTCCGTGTCGTAGAGCGACTGCATGTTGGCGACGAGGCCGTCCAGGTCCCACTCCTCGGCGAACTCGGAGTCGGTGAACTGGGCCACACCGGCCTCGACCGTCTCGCGGATCCACTCGCGCACCTGGTCGGACATGTCCTCGCCGTCGAGCACGCGGCGGCGCTGTTCGTAGATGACCATGCGCTGCGCGTTCATCACGTCGTCGTACTTGAGGACGTTCTTCCGTGAGACGAAGTTCTGCTCCTCGACCTTCTTCTGCGCGTTCTCGATCTGCTTCGAGAGGATCCCCGACTCCATCGCCTGATCGTCCGGGATCTTGAAGCGGGACATGATGTTGTGGATCCGGTCGCCCGCGAACAGGCGCACGAGGTCGTCCTGCCCCGAGAGGTAGAAGCGCGTCTCGCCGGGATCGCCCTGCCGGCCCGAGCGTCCGCGGAGCTGGTTGTCGATCCGGCGGGACTCGTGCCGCTCCGTGCCGAGGACGTACAGGCCGCCGAGCTCGAGCACGCCCTCCCCCAGCTTGATGTCGACACCGCGGCCCGCCATGTTCGTGGCGATCGTGACGGCGCCCAACTGGCCGGCGTCCTTGATGATCTCGCCCTCGCGCTCGTGCTCCTTCGCGTTCAGGACGTTGTGCTCGATCCCCTTCCGCTTGAGGAACTCCGAGAGGAGCTCGGACGTCTCGACGGCGATCGTGCCGACGAGGATCGGCTGGCCCTGCTCGTTCCGCTCGACGATGTCGTCCACGACCGCCTGGAACTTGGCGTCGACCGTCTTGAAGATGAGGTCGTTCTGGTCGAGCCGGGCGATCGGCTCGTTGGTGGGGATCTCGATGACGGAGAGGTTGTAGATCTCGACGAACTCCTTCTCCTCCGTCTTCGCCGTTCCCGTCATGCCGGCGAGCTTCTCGTAGAGCCGGAAGTAGTTCTGGAGGGTGATCGTCGCGAGCGTGACGTTCTCCTCGCGGATCTTGACGCCCTCCTTCGCCTCGATCGCCTGGTGCAGGCCCTCGCTCCAGCGGCGCCCTTCCATGATCCGGCCCGTGAACTCGTCGACGATCTTCACCTCGCCCTCCTGGATGACGTAGTCGACGTCGCGCTTGTAGAGCGACTGGGCCTTCAACGCCTGCATGAGGTGGTTGACGAGGTGCACGTTGCGCGGGTCGTAGAGGTTGTCGATCCCGATCGCGCGCTCGACCTTCTCGATCGCCGCCTGTGCCGGCGAGACCGTCTTGAACTTCTCGTCGAACAGGTAGTCGACGCCCGAGAGCTCCGTCTCGTCCTCGCCCTTCATCGTCTTGCGAGTGGCCGGCGCCGCGTCCAGATCCTTCACGACGCGCGCGAACTGGTAGTAGGTCGCAGCCGCGGTCTCGGGCTCGCCCGAGATGATAAGCGGAGTGCGCGCCTCGTCGATGAGGATCGAGTCGACCTCGTCGACGATCGCGTAGGAGTGGCTGCGCTGGACGCACCCGTCGAGCGAGACCGCCATGTTGTCGCGCAGGTAGTCGAACCCGAACTCGGAGTTCGTCCCGTAGGTGACGTCGCAGCCGTACGCCTCGCGGCGCTCGGCGAACGGCATGAGGTTCTGGATGTAGCCGACCGCGCTGCCGAGGAGCTCGTAGACGGGACGCGTCCACTCGGCGTCTCGCTTGGCGAGGTAGTCGTTGACCGTGACGAGGTGGACGCCCGAGCCCGTGAGGCCGTTCAGGTACAGCGGCTGCACGGCGACGAAGGTCTTCCCCTCGCCGGTCTTCATCTCGGCGATGTCGCCCTCGTGGAGGGCGATCCCGCCCATCACCTGGACGTCGAAGAGGCGGACCCCCAGCGTCCGCTTGAACGCCTCGCGGACTGCCGCGTAGGCCTCGAAGAGGATCTCCTCGAGCGACTCGCCGTTCTCCAGCCGCTGCTTGAACTCAGCGGTCTTGCCGCGCAGCTCGTCGTCCGTGAGCGCCTCGAACTCCGGCTCGAGCGTGGCGACGTACGCCGCCTGCGAGGCGAGTCGCTTGAGGCGCCGCCCCTCGCCGACGCGGAGGACGCGCTCGAACTTCCCGAAGGACTGGGTGGTCACGCGCCAAGGGTACCGGCTCGGGTTAGGGGCATCCCGGGGTCGGGGTGCCGGATGCTCACGGATGTCTCATTCGGAGACGCCGCCGCGCACGCGTCCCGGCGCAGGCGATCTCCGAGCCCCTTTCCGCCTAGAGCGGGAGGATCAGCACCTCGAACAGGTCGTCGGCGAGCCGGTGCGCATGGGCCGAGTATGCCCCCTGCACACGCGACTCGGCCAGTGACCCGAGCGCCTCCGCGCCGACCGGGCCTGAAGGCATGCCGTCGATCGTCAGCGCACGCGTCTCCCCGTCGAACGCCAGCTCGAAGTCGGTGCCCCGGAGGTCGAGCGCGAGAGGAACCACCGCGATCGCCGACGCCCCGGCCGCCCAGTACTCGTCTCGGCAGCGTGCGACCGCCCGGTAGGGCGACGCGATCCCTCCCTCGAGCGCCGCGGCGAACGGGGCGGCGTCGAACCCTTCGGGAGCGTCCTCCACGAGCAGCCGGCCGTCGGCGAGCGCGACGAACTGCGCCTCGTCGCCGGGGCTCCCGGGCGCGGAGACGGTCGCGACGGCGTCCCATTCCCGCTGGCGCGGCAGGCCCGTGATGCCGGCCGCGAGCCAGTGCTCTCCGGGGTCGATCGGAGGCATCCGCTACGCGGCCTCTTCGCCGCTCTCGGTCTCCGCCTCGGTCTCGACGGCCATCTCGGGAACAGGCTCCGCCCCCTTGCCGGCGCGCTGGCTGGCACGGCGCGGCTCGTGCGTGCGCTTGTCCCGGTAACGCTCGATCTGCCGCTCGAGCTTGTCCACGAGGCGGTCGATCGCCGCCTCGTACGTCTCGGCGGACTCCCGCGCGACGATGTTCGACCCTTTCGTGTGGACGACTCCGTCGGCGACGTGGTCCTCCCGGATCGAAGGGTTGTTCAGCCGCTCGAGCGTCACCTCGACGAGCGTTCCCTCGTACAGGCGACGGTCGAGCTTCGCGAGTCGCTTCTCCGCGTACGCGCGCACACGGTCGGGGACGTGTCCCCTGTGAGCCTTGACCTGAAGCCGCATCGAGCGCTCCTTTCCGAATCTGCAGCGAAAGAAGGGTCGATCTCACCCTAACGAACTGCCCGTGCCAGGGTGACGACCTCGACCCGGCGCGCACCGGCGCGCCGCAGAGCGGTCGCGCACGCGTCCGCGGTCGCGCCGGACGTGTACACGTCGTCCACGAGGCACACCCGCCGGGGAGCCTCGCCGCGGGTCACCACCGACCCGCGCGCGTTGCGACGCCGTTCGGCCAGGGCAAGCCCGCGCTGTCGCGGAAGGGGGCCGACCCGGCGCAGCAGGTCGGCCGCCGGCAGGTCCCAGGCGCTCCCGAGGGCTCGTGCGAGTGCACGCGGAGGCACGGAGCCGCGCTCGCGGGCACGCTCGGGATCGCCGGGGACGTGAACGAGGACGTCGACGTCCGGGAGGGGGAGCGCCTCGAGGACGAGACCCGCAGCCTCGTGCGCGAGGGCTCGCCGACCCCGCTCCTTCCAGGCACGGACGAGCGTCCGAGCCCGTGCGTCGTACACGATGGCCGCTCTCGCCCTCGCGAACCCGAGGCGGCGGCCCGAGCACTCGGCGCAGCGCCTGACGGGCCACGGGCCGGGAGCGCCACAGCGCTCGCAGACCGGTGGGCGAAGGAGCACGAGCGCACGGCGACATCCCTCGCACAACGCGCGGCCCGGTCGCGAGCAGATCGCGCAGCGGTCGGGGAGTGCCGCGTCGAGGAGTCGCACGACGCGGACGGTACGGGCCGACTCCTCGAGCCTTGGTCACTATTCGGTGCCGAGTGGCGAGCTCGTCGAGGCTCTGCGATCAGTCGTCGTCGCCGTCCTCGCGCTCACTCCCGGGCTCGCTCGTTCCTGCGGCCGGGGGATCTGCGGCGAGCGTCCTCTCGAGCCCGAGCGCGAGCTCTCCCTGCTCCGACGAGCTCAGTCGCCCGGCCGGATGGAGCGGCTCGTACTGCCACGGGGGCATCGCGCCCTCCCGCACGACCTCGACGATCTCGTCCGACTCCGACTCCTGCGGCCGGTTCCACTCGGTGAAGTTGAGGATCTCACGCCCCTCGTCCACGTCCTTCTGGATGAGCCAGGACATCGGTGCGACGTTGCTGTACCACGGCCACGTCGTGAGATTCGAGTGGCAGTCGTAGCAGGCTCCGACGGCGAGGTCGCGCGTGCGGGCCGAGTCCCACTTCACCTCCTGCGTGACCGGCGGATTCGTGTGATCTCGGCCGTAGGGGACGATCTGGATCAGGACGAACAGAGCAACGAGGACGATCAGCCCTCCGAGGGCCCACTTCTTCACACGGAGAGCGTTCCGCCGCCTCCCGCCGCCGCCATCGGTGAACGGGCCATCGGCCCCGCGGGTTACTACGGAGCCGGCGTCAGAGCGACGAGGCGGACGCGAGCTCTCGCAGGTCTGCCTGCGCGCGCTCGAGGTCTTCGGGTGTCTTGATCGGGAGGAAGCGGCCCCGTGGCCCGCGCCGGGGAACCTCGAGGTACGTCGTCGGGAGAAAGGCCGAGAGCTCGTTGTAGAGCCGCTCGAGCTGCACCGCCGTTCGACCCTCCACCGACTTGCGGACGTAGAGCCAGGTGAAGTCGTACTCGCGATCGAGCGCGTCGATGTCGACGACCGCCGTGTTCGTGTTGAAGACGGGCACCGTGTCCTGGTCGAACGACGGCGGGAACCGCGGTCCCTCGACGAGCTGCAGCTTCCCGTCCACCCGCACGGGGGCGCCCCCGAGATCGCCCTCCTTGACCGCCACCTCGCACGTGAGGGGACGGCCGCTCAGGGCATGCGCGCCCAGGACCGTCGGATCGACGCGCGCACCGAGGTTGTCCACGTTCGACACCGTCACGAGGCGCACACCCCGCTCGCGCAACCCCTCGAGAGCCCCCGAGCGCCGGAGCGCCGGAAGGAGGTCGCCGTGGCCGGGAGCGTAGGGAGACACCCGGCCCTCCCCGTCGCGGAAGAGCTCGCCGCTCTCGTCCAGGCGGAGAGAGACGAACTGGCCGAAGACGAAGGGCTCACCGAGGTCGTGCTCGGAGACGTGGTCGCGCACGACGTCGTCGGTCGCGAAGCTCGTCATCAGCGCGACCGGCACGACGACCCCGAGCGCGCGCTCGAGCTCGCGGGTCTGCGTGAGCTTGACGTCGAGGAAGCTCCTGCCGTCGACCGCCGGCACGGTGGCCTTGACGACTCCGCCGAATCGGGTTGCCATGCCCCCGGCGAGCACCACCTGCGCGACCTCCCCCTTGCGCAGGAGGTCGAGGCCTCTCGCATGCGCCTCGTCGAAGCCGGCATCGCCGGGCGCCGGCAGCTGCGTCACGTCCTCCGGCTGCGGAGGCTCGACGACACCTCGGACGAGGTTCGACTCGGGCGAGAGCTCCCCCGAGGCGACACGCCGCCGGAGCGTGTCGAAGAGGCCCTCGTCGAACCCGAATCGGTCGAGGAGAGCCTGCGTCTCCGCGTCGACGCCCCTGATGGTCATCGCCGGGACTCCGCGACTACCGGGAGCGAGACCTCGTACGGCGCTCTGTGCACGCCGACGTCCGTGACGATGGCCGAGATCAGCTCCCCCGGGGTCACGTCGAACGCGGGATTCCGCGCCGGGAACCGCTCGGAGACCTCCCGAGCGCCTCGCTCCTCGATGGGGATCTCGGCGCCGCTCGCAGCGCCCGGGTCGAGCGTCGACGTCGGCGCCACGACGGCGAACGGGATCTCGTGGTGGTGTGCCGCAACCGCGAGGGAGTATGTCCCGATCTTGTTCGCAGTGTCCCCGTTCGCTGCGATGCGGTCCGCTCCGGTGAGCACGAGCTGCACGTCCCCCGAGGCCATGAGCGACGCGCCGGCGCCGTCGACGACCACGGAGAACGGGATGCCGAGGGCCTCGAGCTCCCACGCGGTCAGGCGCGCTCCCTGGAGGAGGGGACGCGTCTCGCCCACCCAGACGTGCGCAACGCGACCTTCCTCCCAGGCCGCGCGCACGGCGCCGAGGGCCGTCCCGTAGCCCCCGGTCGCGAGCCCGCCCGTGTTGCAGTGCGTGAGGACCTTCGCGCCTACGGGGACGAGCGGCGCCGCATGGCGGGCCATCGCGCGACACCGTTCGACCTCGGCCTCGTGGATCGACCGAGCGCGCTCCGGACTCGGGTCGGCTCGCATCTCGTCGAGGGCCCAGCGGAGGTTGACCGCCGTCGGGCGAGAGGACGCGAGGGTCGCGTAGGCCTCCTCGAGATCCTCCCCGCGCCCGGCCGCGAGCGCCATCCCGTAGGCCGCGGCGACGCCGATTGCAGGCGCCCCGCGGATCGCGAGCGCCCGGATCGCGGCGGCCAGCTCTCCGGAGGTCGTGCACCGGAGATCGACCTCTTCGCCGGGCAGGCGCCGCTGGTCGAGGAGGACGACGGCATCCTCGTCGAGCCTCACGATCCGCTCGGGGGTCAACTCGCGGAGCTTCATGGAACCTCTCAGCCTAGAACTGGAAGTAGATGAACGGGGCGACGCCCTCGGGCCCCATCGCATGGATGGCGAGGAGGGCGAGGGAGAGGACGGCGGCCTGGGCGGGGATCGGGAGGCGCGAGAAGCGAGCCATGACCGCGAGCGGGAACCGGCGCGGGAGGTACTGGGAGCCGAGGCCGACCGCGATTGCGGCGAGGACGCCGGTCGTGACGAGCGGCGAGGGCTCGCCCCACGCGGTGAAGAGGCGCGCGATGACGTCCCGGGCGTCGGCGAAGGAGTCCGCACGGAAGAAGATCCACGCGAAGCAGACCACCTGGAACGTGACGAACCTGTGCCAGGCGCGCCGCCGGGACGTCCACGGGCGCTCGACGAAGCCGGGCCGCCCACGCCACCAGCGCTCGGCGACGAGCGCCGTCCCGTGAATGCCGCCCCAGACGACGAAGGTCCACCCCGCGCCGTGCCAGAGCCCGCCGATGAGCATGGTCAGCATGAGGTTGCGGTACGTGAGCAGCCGCCCGCCCCGATTCCCGCCCAGCGGGATGTACAGGTAGTCCCGGAGCCAGCGCGAGAGCGTCATGTGCCAGCGGCGCCAGAAGTCCGTGATCGAGATCGCGGTGTACGGCGCGTCGAAGTTCTGCGGGAACGTGAACCCGAGCAGGAGCGCGATCCCGATCGCGATGTTCGTGTAGCCGAAGAAGTCCGCGTAGATCTGGACGGCGTACGCGTAGATCCCGACCAGGACCTCGAGCGACGAGTGCTGGTTGGGCGCGCCGAAGACCTCGTCGACGATGTTCGTCGCGAGGTGGTTCGCGATGACCACCTTCATGAAGAGCCCCGTCCCGATGAGGAAGAACGCGCGCGACGTGTCCACGTACCGGGGATCACGCGGCGAGCGGAACTGCGGGATGAGCTCTCCGGGGCGAACGATCGGCCCTGCCACGAGGTGCGGGAAGAACGAGAGGTACGCGGCGAAGCTCCCGAGGGAGACCGGCTCGAAGTCCTTGCGATAGACGTCGACGACGTACGCGATCGCCATGAACGTGAAGAAGGAGATGCCGACGGGCAACACGATCGAGCGCACGTCGAGCGGGAGATCGACTCCGACGACCGCGAACAGGTTGTTCGTCGAGGTGACGAAGAAGTCGTAGTACTTGAAGTAGCCGAGGAGGCCGAGGTTTCCGGCGAGGGCGACGGCGAGGAGCCACTTGCGCGCGCTCTCCGCCTTCCGGGCGTGGATCGCCAGCGCGAACACCTGGTTCCAGACGATGGAGAAGGCGAGCAGGAAGCAGAATCGCCAGTCCCACCCGGCGTAGAAGACGAAGCTCGCGGCGATGATGAACGGCCGCCAGCGCTCACCCCGCGGCATGAGCAGCCACGAGAGCGGGAGCACGATCACGAAGAAGATCGCGAAGGTGGCGGTCGGGAACAGCACGGGCGGGAAGCGTACGGAATCGACCGGCCCGCTCCGGAGCCAGCCTGCATGCGAGATTCAGGCCTCGTCGGAGCTCGCGATGTCCGGTCTCGACCGACGTCCGCGCGACCCCGGGAAGCCCGCTCGCGCGCGACGAGAGCGGCACGAGCTTCGGCGCCTGACTGCGGGCGCTCGCTCGAGGCGCTACCGTTTCGGGTCGCCTGAGGGTGGGCAGGCAGGCGCGCATGGACTGATCCGTGCGCCCCCACGCCCGCAAGCCCGAGCCCGACATGCCGCACGAATCGATCACCGAAGCCGAGCGCAGAGCCCGCCGCGAGGCGCGTCGGCGCCATGTACGGCGGCGTCGCCTGGGCGCTCTGACCGTTGTCTGCGCCCTCGCATCCCTCGCGCTCGCGCTCGGGGTCTCGGCCGCGGGGAGCGACCAGCCCGCAGCCGCCGAAGCGGCCGCGCCGGCGCCGAAGAAGGCGACCCCGAAAGCCACCGAGAGCGCCGCGAAGGGGAGCAAGGCGACCGGCACTCGGTCGCGCCTCGGCAGCGGGAAGCCCGTCACGCTCGCGTTCGGAGGCGACATCCACTTCGAGAGCCCGATCCGCGAGAAGCTGGCAGCCTCGCCCGCGAGCGTGCTGGCCCCGATCGCGCCCGTGCTCTCGCGTGCGGACGTCGCGATGGTCAACCTCGAGACGGCCGTCACCGACCGCGGAGCGCCCGCGCCGAAGGAGTACGTCTTCCGCGCGCCGACGAGCGCGTTCTCGGCCCTGAAGGCCGGTGGAGTCGACGTCGCGACGGTTGCGAACAACCACGGCATGGACTTCGGCAAGGCCGGGCTCCGCGACACGCTGAAGGCCGCGAGGTCGGGCGGCGTCGCGCTCGTCGGAGCGGGCCGGAACGACACGCAGGCGTATGCGCCCTACCGAACGACGGTCAGCGGTCAGCGCATCGCCGTCATCGGCGCCACGCAGGTGATCGACGACGAGCTCATCGCTGCGTGGACGGCAGGCCCCGGGAAGATGGGCCTCGCCTCGGCGAAGGACGAGCCACGTCTCCTGCGGGCCGTGCGCAAGGCGCGCAGGACGAGCGACACCGTCGTCGTGTACGTCCACTGGGGCGTCGAGCTCACGAGCTGCCCCACGAGCGTCCAGAAATCGCTCGCCGACAAGCTGGTCGCCGCCGGGGCGGACGTCGTGGTCGGGTCACACGCCCACGTCCTCCTCGGCGCCGGAACGAAGCGTCGAGCGCTCGTCTCGTACGGGCTCGGCAACTTCGTCTTCTACGCGTCGCGCCCGACCACGACGGAGTCCGGCGTTCTCGAGGTGACGGTCACCGGGCGCAGGGTGAACGGCTACCGGTGGATCCCGGCGCAGATCTCGGGCGGCATCCCGTACCCGCTCTCCGGCAGCTCCAGATCGCGGGCGGTCGCGAACTGGAAGAAGCTCCGCGCCTGCACGGACCTGCGCCGCTAGGGATCGCCCAGGAGCTCTTCGCACCGGAACGGAACGGCCCGGCGAGGCGCGCTCTGCCGGGCCGTCCGTCGGGCTGGATCGGGGCCCGCCCCTACGTCCCCTCGTCCCACGAGGCGAGGTACTTCGCCTGCTCCTCGGTCAGCTGGTCGATCGCGATGCCCATCGTCTCGAGCTTGAGGCGGGCGATCTCGTCGTCGATCTCGCGCGGCACGTCGTAGACGCGCCGCTCCAGGCCGGCCGCGTTCTGGATGACCCACTCGGCCGACAGGGCCTGGTTCGCGAACGACATGTCCATGACGAGTGCCGGGTGCCCCTCGGCGGCCGCGAGGTTCACGAGCCGGCCCTCCCCGATGAGGTACAGGCGGCGGCCGTCCTCCATGGTGAACTCGTCGACGAACGCGCGGGCCTCGCGCGTCGCAGCCGCGAGATCGCGAAGGGCGCCGATCTCGATCTCGACGTTGAAGTGCCCCGTGTTGGACAGGATCGCGCCGTCCTTCATCCGCTCCATGTGCTCGCGGGCGATGACGTTCTTGTCGCCCGTCGCGGTGCAGAAGATGTCGCCGATCTCGGCGGCACGCTCCATCGTGAGCACCTCGTAGCCGTCCATCGCGGCCTCGAGGGCCCGGAGCGGATCGACCTCGGTGACGATGACATGGGCACCCATGCCGCGTGCCCGCATCGCGACGCCGCGGCCGGTCCAGCCGTAGCCGGCGACGACGAACCGCTTGCCGGCGAGCAGCACGTTCGTCGCCCGGATGATCCCGTCGATCGTGGACTGCCCCGTGCCGTAGCGGTTGTCGAACAGGTGCTTCGTCCGGGCCTCGTTCACGGCGATGACGGGGAACCCGAGCTTCCCGTCCCGTTCGAGCGCCTTCAGCCGGATCACGCCGGTCGTCGTCTCCTCGGTGCCCGCGATCACGTCCCCGAGCTGCTCACGGCGGGCCGAGTGGAGGACGCCGATGACGTCGGCACCGTCGTCCATCGTCACGTGGGGGCGATGGTCGACCGCAGCCTCGATGTGCCGGTAGTACGTGTCGTTGTCCTCGCCCTTGATCGCGAAGACCGCGATCCCGTACTCCTCGACGAGCGCGGCGGCCACGTCGTCCTGCGTGGAGAGCGGATTGGACGCGCAGAGGACGACGTCCGCCCCACCCGCCTTCAGCGTGCGGACGAGGTTCGCCGTCTCGGTCGTGACGTGGAGGCACGCGGAGACGCGGTGCCCGGCGAGCGGCTGCTCCCGCTCGAAGCGCTCCCGGATCGCCGCGAGGACGGGCATCTGCCGGTCCGCCCAGGCGATCCTGCGCACGCCCTCGGGAGCGAGCGCAAGGTCTTTCACGTCGTGTCGCGGTGTGGTTGCCATTGTTCCTCTCTCGGTCGCTTAGGCGGCCTCGGTCGCAGTGAGCAGCCGCTCGTGCTTGCGCTGCTCCCACTCGACCCAGGCCGGTGCCGCATGGTCGTTGTCGGGAAGATCCGTGCCCGCGAGCCAGGTCTGCACGGCCGCCCGCAGCTCGGGCTCCTGCCGCAGGCGAACGACGAACGCGAGCTCGTCGAGGCCGACGCCGAAGCGCCGGCGGAGCTCGCCGAGCGAGTTCAGCTGGTTCAGCTCGCGGATGCCGTAGCGGCGATACCCGGCCTCGCTACGGGCCGGGACGACGAGGCCCTCCTGCTCCAGGTAGCGGAGCATGCGCGGAGACCAGCCGGAGCGGCGGCTCGCCTCGCCGATCGTCATCGCTCGCACGCGGAAACCTTAGCACGACCGTGTGAAGGTTCAGGGAGCCGAGGTTCCCTCGCGCCCGTACCGGTCCTCGAGGCGGACGACGTCGTCCAGATGCGGGGTCGAGACCTCGATCACGAGCGTGTCCTCGACGGCTGTCACCCGGTGGACGGTTCCCGGCCTGAACCGGAACGCGTCGCCCGGGGAGATCTCGAAGGTCTCCAGCTCGCCGTCCACGGGGCCGAGCTCGAGCTTCGCACGCCCCTCCTGGACGAGCCACGACTCGTCCTTCACCTCGTGGTACTGCAGGCTGAGCGACTCGCCCGCGCGGACGAAGAGGAGCTTGCCGACGTACGCCTCGGCCTCGGCCCAGACGAGCTCCCAGCCCCAGGGCTTCTCCACCCTTCTGGGCGAGGCATGGAACGGGCTGCGTGGATCCGTGCTCACGTGAAGCGAAGCGCTCCTTCCGGGATGTGCTGTCCGGCGCCGACCCGGAGCCCGTGGTCGAGGACGTTGCCGCCTCCCACCGTCGCACCCGGGCCCACGACCGCAAGGTTGTGCAGCTCGGATCCGTGCCCGATCACGGCTCCGTCGCCGACGATCGAGCCCACGACCGAGACGCCCGCACCGACCGTCGCGTGCGCACCGACGACGGCGTTCTCGACCACTCCCCCCTGCTCCAGGCGGGCTCCCGCGCCGAGCACGGCCAGGCTTCCGAGCCGCGCTCCGCTTTCCACGATCGCGTGCGGGCCGACGTAGACGGGCGGCACGAGGCGCGCTCCGGCGTGCACCTCGGCGGTCGGGTCCACGAGCATGAAGTCGGGACCGAGCTCGTCGCCGACCTCCGTCTGGAACAGGCGCTCCAGCACGTCCCGGTGCGCCTGGAGGTACGACTCGGGCGTCCCGACGTCGAGCCAGTAGCCCGTGAGGGCGATCCCGTAGACCGACCCCTCGGCGGCGAGCTTCGGGAAGACATCCCGCTCGATCGAGACCGGGCCTCCGGGAGGGACGAGCTCGAGGACCTCGGGCTCGAGCACGTACAGGCCGGCGTTGATCAGGTCCGTGTCGATCTCCTCGGGACGCGGCTTCTCGAGGAAGCTCTCGACCCGCCCTCCCGGCCCGAGCCTGACGAGCCCGTAGCGGCTCGGGTCGGCAACCGGCGTCAGGAGGATCGTGGCCTTGGCGCCGGTCTCGCGGTGGAACTCGACCATCCGGCCGAGGTCG
>JBFFGH010000015.1:0-29165 GCA_041557575.1 Gaiellaceae bacterium | reverse complement strand
TCCCGGAGGCGCATGACGATGACGCCCTGCGTCGCTCGCCCGGCGCGGCGGATCCCGTCGACGGGGATGCGGATGACGGTTCCGCCGTCGGAGATGAGCATCACCTGGTACCCGTCGCGCACGATGCGAGCTCCCGCGAGGCGGCCCTTGCCCTCGACGAGCTGGGCGGTCTTCACACCCATCGTCCCACGGCCCTTCGCCGGGTAGTCGGCGACCCGCGTCCGCTTCCCGTATCCGGCCTCGGTGACGACGAGCAGGTCGGCGTCGTCGACGGCGATGTCCACCTCGATGACCTCGTCGTCGCCGCGAAGCTTCATGCCGGCGACACCGGACGTGTCGCGACCCATCGCCCGCACCTGCTTCCCGTGGAAGCGCACCGCCTGTCCCAGGCGGGAGACCATCAGCACGTCGTCGCCGTCGTCCGCCAGACGAACGCCGACGAGCTCGTCGTCCTCGCGAAGCTTGATCGCGATGATCCCGTCGGCTCTGAGCGGCGTGTTGTACGCGCCGAACGCCGTCTTCTTGACAATGCCCTTGCGCGTGGCGAACACGAGGTACTTCGCCTCCTCGAAGTTCCTCGTGGCAATGACCGCGCGGACGTACTCGTCCTGCCTGAACGGGAGGAGGTTCACGATCGCGCGACCCTTGGACTGCCTCGAGCCGAGGGGAAGCTCGTGCACCTTGAGGCGGTACACCTTCCCGACGGTCGTGAAGAACAGGATGTAGTCATGGGTCGACGCGACGAAGAGGTGCTCGATGTAGTCGTCCTCCTTCAGGTCCATGCCCATGACCCCGATACCTCCACGACGCTGCTCGCGGTACGCGCTCACGGGTAGCCGCTTGATGTAGCCGGACTTGGTGATCGCGATGACCATGTCCTCCTCCGCGATCATGTCCTCCAGCTCGAGCTCGGTCTCGCCGGCCACGATCTCCGTGCGGCGCTCGTCGCCCTTGCCGTAGATCTGCTTGAGCTCGAGCAGCTCCTCGCGGACTGCACCGTCGACGAGGGTCGGGTTTCCGAGCAGCGCGCGGAGCTCCGCGATGCGCTCCTGCAGGTCCGCGTGCTCGTCCTGGATGCGCTTGCGCTCGAGACCCGTGAGTGCTCGGAGGCGGAGGTCGAGGATCGCCTGGGCCTGAACCTCCGAGAGGCCGAAGCGCTCGATCAGCGCCGTCCGCGCCGAATCGGTGTCGTCCGCCGCGCGGATCATCGCGATCACCTCGTCGAGGTTGTCGAGCGCGATGAGGTACCCCTCGAGGACGTGCGCCCGCTCGAGCGCCTTGCGCAGCTCGTACTTCGAGCGGCGCACGACGACCTCGCGCTGATAGTCGAGGTAGTGCCGCACGAGCTCGAGGAGCGACAGCGTCCGCGGGACGCCCTCGACGAGCGCGACCGCGTTGTAGCCGAAGGTCGCCTGCAGCGGGGTGTGCTTGAACAGCTTGTTGAGAACGACCTGCGGGATCGCCTCGCGCTTGAGATCGATCTGGATGCGCATCCCCGTTCGGTCGGAGTGGTCCTTCACGTCCGAGATCTCCGTGAGGACCTTGTCGTTCACGAGGTCGGCGATCTTCTTGATGACGCCTGAGTCGCCGCCCTTCTTCACGCCGTACGGGAGCTCGGTGACGATGATGGCGTTCCGGCCGCCGCGAAGCTCCTCGACGTGCGCCCGCGCCCGCATGACGATGCGCCCACGGCCGGTGCGGTACGCATCGCGGATCCCCGACTTGCCGATGATGATCGCGCCCGTCGGGAAGTCGGGGCCCTTCACGTGCTTCATGAGGTCGTCGACGTTCACATCGGGCCTGTCGATGAGCTCGACGATCGCGTCCACCGCCTCTCCGAGCCTGTGCGGCGGGATGTTCGTCGCCATGCCGACCGCGATGCCCGCCGAGCCGTTCACGAGCAGGTTCGGGAAGCGGGCCGGGAGGACGGAGGGCTCGCGCCGCGACTCGTCGTAGTTCGGGACGAAGTCGACGGTGTCCATGTCGATGTCCCGCAGCATCTCGGTCGCGAGTCGCGTGAGCCGGCACTCCGTGTAGCGCATGGCTGCCGCGGGGTAGTCGTCGATGTTCCCGAAGTTCCCCTGGCCGTCGACGAGCGGGTACCGCAACGAGAACGGCTGGGCCATCCGGACGAGCGTGTCGTAGATCGCCTGGTCGCCGTGCGGGTGGTAGTAGCCCATCACGTCACCGACCACGCGGGCGGACTTGAGGCGGGGACGATTCGGCTGCAGGCCGGCCTCGTGCATCGCGTACAGGACGCGCCGGTGTACCGGCTTCAGGCCGTCACGCGCATCGGGCAGCGCGCGAGAGACGATGACGCTCATCGCGTAGTCGAGGAAGCTCGAGCGCATCTCCTGCTCGAGCTCGCGACCCTCGATCCGGCCGGAGCCGAGCGGCTCGACGACGTCAGACATCCAGGAACCTCACCTGACGCGCGTTCTGCTCGATGAACTGGCGCCGCGGCTCCACCTGATCGCCCATGAGCGTCGAGAACACGCGGTCTGCCGCTGCTGCGTCCTCGACCTCGACGCGTACGAGCATGCGATTCGTGGGATTCATGGTCGTGTCCGCGAGCTCGTCCGCGTCCATCTCGCCGAGCCCCTTGAAGCGACTGATCTGGATGCCCTCCTTCGCGAGCTCGATCGCCGACTCCCGCAGCTGCGCGAACGTATCTGCGTGTCGGGACTTCTTCCCGAAGGAGAGCTCGAACGGCGGCTGGCCGACGATGTCGACGAGGCGTGCGTACGTCCTGCGGACGTTCGCGTAGATCGGCGACACGAGCATCTCGGTCGGGACCACGACGCTCGTGGCGGCTCCGGTCTCTCGCTCGACGACCGTCACCCGTGTCTCACCCTCGCTCGCCTCGACGACCGCGAGCTCGTACCCGTTCGAGTCTCGCGACGCGATGGCCTCCTCGATCGTGGGCGAGTCCGACTCGACGAGGCGGTGGTCGATGACGAAGTTGGCGGCCGAGTGGCCGAAGTCCTCGCGCAACCGCGAGGCCCAGCCGTCGAACTCGTTCAGGACCTTCGAGAAGCGGCCGTAGCGGGACTCCGTGAGCTTCTGGGCCTGCCCGCGGCGGTCGGTGACCTCCATGTCCTTGATCCGCTCCCGCGCGAGCATCTCCTCGAACTGCGACTCCTTCTCGACGTAGCGCTGCTGGGAGCCGATCTTCACGCGGTAGAGCGGCGGTACGGCGATGTACACGTACCCGCCTTCGACGAGCTCCTGCATCTGCCGGTAGAGGAAGGTGAGTATGAGCGTGCGGATGTGCGCGCCGTCCACGTCTGCGTCGGTCATGACGATGATCCGGTGGTAGCGGAGCTTGGAGAGGTCGAACTCGTCGCCGATGCCGGTGCCGATCGCCGTGACGATGGCCTGGATCTCCTCATTCGAGAGGACCTTGTTGATCCTGTTCTTCTCGGCGTTGATGACCTTGCCGCGAAGCGGGAGGATCGCCTGAAACGAGCGATCGCGGGCGTCGACGGCCGAGCCGCCCGCAGAGCTGCCCTCCACGAGGAAGAGCTCGGCGGACTCGGGGTCGGAGATCTGGCAGTCGGCGAGCTTCCCGGGGAGTGAGCCCGAGTCGAGCGCGCTCTTCCGGCGCGTCAGCTCCCTCGCCTTCCGCGCCGCCTGGCGCGCCCGCGCGGCGGACACCGCCTTCGTGATGATCTGCTTCGCCTCGGTCGGGTTCTCCTCGAGGAACTGCGCGAGGTACTGGTTGACGGTGGTCTTCACGAGCCCCTCGATCGGAGGGTTCCCGAGCTTCGTCTTCGTCTGGCCTTCGAACTGGGGGTTCCGGAGCTTCACCGAGACCACCGCCGCGAGACCCTCGCGGACGTCGTCGCCCTCGAGGTTCTCCTCCTTCTCCTTGAGCAGCCCCTTGTCCCGCGCGTAGCGGTTCAGCGTGCCGGTCAGAGCTGCCTTGAAGCCGGAGAGGTGCGTGCCGCCCTCGGTCGTGTTGATGTTGTTCGCGAACGAGAACACCGACTCGACGTACGAGGTGTTCCACTGCATCGCGACCTCGACCTGGCCGTCCTCGCTCTCCCCCTCGAGGTACACCACGTGCTTGTGAACCGAGTCCTTCGACTCGTTCACGTGGTTCACGAAGTCGCGGATCCCGCCCTCGTAGTGGAACTCCTCGGTCTGCCCCCCGGCCCTCTCGTCCCGTAGGACGATGCGCAGCCCTCGGGTGAGGAACGCGGTCTCGCGCAGGCGCTGGGACAGCGTCGCGGCCGAGAAGTCGATCTCCTCGAAGACCTCCGAGTCGGGAAGGAAGGAGATGGTCGTGCCGGTCTCGTCCTTCGCGGCCACCCCGACGGCGGTCATCTCCGTCGTCGGCTCACCACGGGCGAACTCCTGTCGGTAGACCTTGCCCTCTCGGCGGACCTCGGCGACCAGCCACTCCGACAGCGCGTTCACGACGGAGACGCCGACGCCGTGCAAACCGCCGGAGACCTTGTAGCCCTCGCCGCCGAACTTGCCGCCGGCGTGGAGCTTCGTCAGCACGACCGTCAGTGCCGGGAGGCCTTGCTCGGGGATCACGTCGACCGGGATGCCAGCGCCCGCGTCACGAACCGTCATCGAGTTGTCGGGATGGATCGTGACGTCGACCAGGTCGTTCCGTCCGGCGAGCGCCTCGTCGACGGCGTTGTCGACCACTTCGTAGACGAGGTGGTGCAGACCGCGGGCGCCCGTCGAGCCGATGTACATGCCGGGTCGCAGACGTACCGGCTCGAGGCCCTCCAGAACGGTGATGTCCTTTGCGGTATAGACGGTTTCGGCCATTAAAAAACCCCTGCAAATCGCACAAAACTGGGGTGGAAGAAGTCTATCAGAAACGGCGGTCGGACGGGGGCCTCGAAAGGCTCGCGCGTGCCGCCCGCTGGATCAGGTCGCGGAGCTCCGGATCGTCGACCTCCGACACCGCTTCGACAGCCTCGGGGGGCAGCTCGGCCGGAGACTCCCGAAGAGCGCCGCCCGCGGCTTCGGGCTCGACCGCGACGCCTGGCTCCGGTACCGGACCGACCGCAAACCGGAGCTTGGTCGGGCTGTCGTCCCGAAGCCGCGCCGCGAGCTTCTCCACGATCTCCGGAGCGAGCCGGTCGAGCTCGAACGCCCATGTCGCCGAGGTCGTCGCGACGTGGAGTGTCCCGTCCCGCCCGATTCTCAGCGGCCATGCGTGCTTCGCGGCATGCTCTCCGAGCACCTCCGGCCACACCGCCGTGATCGCGGTGAGCGAGAGCACGCTTCGGTCGCCGCTCCGGGTGAGCTCGCGCTCGATCGAGCGATCGATGCGCTCCATCACTCGACTGCTCCGGGCGAGACGGCGAGCACCTGGTCGGCTTCTCCGGGATACGCACGCGCGGAGGTCGTCGTGATGACCGTCTGCCCACCCTGGCCCACGATTCCCGCGAGCGAGCGGCGGCGGTCTCCGTCGAGCTCGGAGAGGACGTCGTCCAGGAGCACGAGCGGTGGATCCCCCAGCCGCTCCCGGAGGACTTCTGCCTCCGCCAGCACCAGGGAGAGAACCGCCACGCGCTGCTCACCCTGCGAGCCGAAGAAGCGAACGTCCCTGCCGTCCGCGGTGACCGCGAGGTCGTGGAGGTGCGGCCCGGCGCCGGTCAGGCCTCGCTCCAGGTCTCGCTCGAACCGTGCTTCGAGCTCCTCGACGGCCGGGGGGTCGCCTTCGTACGCGAGCACCGCGCTCTCGAGGCCGAGCTGATCGGCGATTCGTGAGAACGGCGCGGCGAGAAGGGCCACGGTCTCGTGTCGCGCTGCGACCAGCGAGGCTCCGAGGGTCGCGACGCTCTCCGTCCAGGGCCTCAGGGCCTCGCGTGACGACAGGCCCGCTCGGAGCCGCCTCAGGCATGCATTCCGTTGGCCCACGGCGGCCGCGTAGTCCACGGGGAGGGCACCTCTCGCCGGAAGCGCCCGGCTGAGGCTCCTGTCCAGGTATGCGCGCCGCGTTGCCGGCGCGCCCTTGACCACGGCCAGCCGATCCGGCGTGAACACGAGCGCTCGCAGCTCGATCCTGAGCCGCTCGGCCGACGACAGGGGCTCACCGTTGAGCGACGCCTTCCGGCCATCGCGAGCAGCCAGCACGACGTCGGTCTCGAACCCCGTCTCGCCCACGGACCCGCGAAGCGAGACGCGGCCTACCTCCGCGCCGAAGCGAATCATCTGGGAGTCGCTGCGGGTCCTGGGTGAGAAGCCCTGGGTCCCGACGTGCAGTGCTTCGAGGAGGTTCGTCTTGCCGGCGCCGTTCGGGCCGTGCAGCAGCACGACACCCGGCTCGAGCGCCAGCTCGAGGCGAGCGTAGGTGCGGAAGTCCCGGAGCGTGAGCCCGCGGACGATCAGCCCGCGAGTCGGATCGGCATGATCAGGTACCAGAAGCTCTCGCTGGGCGAAACGAGGAGGCCCGGGCGCAGGGGGTTGATGAGCTTCAGCTGGATCGTCTCGGCGCTCACCGCTTCGAGGCCGTCCCGCAGGAAGTCGGGGTTGAAGCCGATCTCCAGCTCCGGGCCCGAGTAGTCCAGCGGAAGCGACTCCCGTGCTTCGCCGACGTCCTGGGTCTGCGCCGACACGGTCAGCTCACCCTCGGCGAACCGCAGCCTGAGCGGGGCATTCCTCTGGGCCATGAGCCCGGCGCGGCGCACCACCTCGAGCAGGGGCTCGCGAGCGACCGTGAGCTCGGCCTCGAACGTCTCCGGCAGGAGCTGCTTGTAGTTGGGGAACTGGCCGTCGATCCGCCTGCTCGTCAGCCAGACGTCGCCGGCGGAGAAGATCACGTAGTTCTCGTGGACGCCGAGGCCGACCTCCTCGGCTCCGGCCGCGAGCCTGGTGAGCTCGTGGAGAGCGCGCGCCGGGATGATCGCCTCGAGCTCCGGGCCCTTCTCGGAGAGCACGGTCTCCTTCACCGCGAGCCGGTAGGAGTCCGTCGCCGCCATCACGAGCTCCCCACCCTCGAACCGCACGAGGATGCCCGTGAGCACCGGGCGTGACTCGTCCCGCGACGCTGCACGGCCGACCTTCTCGATCGTCTCGAGGAGCGCCGGCGCATCGATCGTGTGGAGCGAGACGTCGATGGGCGGGAGCCGCGGGAAGTCCTCCGCACTGAAGACGTTCAGCCGGGAGGAGTGGCTTCCGGACTCGACGGTGACGACGCCTTCACCCGGTTCGTACGTCAGCGTGACGGACTCGTCCGGGAGGAGCCGCACGAGGTCGGCGAGCAGGCGACCCGGCACCACGACCGAAGCGTCACCCGACACGGTTCCGGGAACCGAGGCGCGGAGTGAGATCTCCATGTCCGTTGCGGCCAAGGTGAGGCGATCGTCCGCGCCCTGGATGTGTATTCCACCCAGGACCTGAACGGTTCCGCGGCTCGAGAGAGCGCGGGCGACCGTGCCCAGCGCCGCGGCGAGGTCTGCCCGTGAGCAGCTGGCGCGAAGCTCTGTGTCGGATGCGAGGTCTGTGGTCATTCCTATAGAGATATGGAAGTAGAGCTAGTAGGAGTGTGAGTTACGGGGATGACGTGCCGATCATGGCACGAGAGCAGGGAAAAAGCGTCTGGAGAGCGCTGTGGATGCGGACCCACGGAGTCCACAGGGCACCGAGGGGGACAGGTTGTTACCCCCAGGTTCACTGGGCCTGCTTGATACGTGCAGTCAGCTCTTGCACGAGGTTGTACACAGACCGATCCTCACGGATGAGCCTCGAGATCTTGTCCTTCGCGTGGATCACGGTCGTGTGATCGCGTCCGCCGAACTGCTTCCCGATCATGGGGAGCGAGGCATCCGTGAGCTCACGCGAGAGATACATCGCGACCTGGCGCGGGTAAGCCACTGCCTGTGACCGGCGAGGGCTGACGAGCTCGTCGAGCGTGACGCCGAAGCGCTGTGAGACGGCCTCCTGAATGCGGGGGATCGTGACCTCGGGCGCAGCCTCGCCCTGGGGGTAGACGTCCTTGAGCACGTGCTCTGCGAGGTCGACCGTCATCGGCCGGTCGGTGAGGGACGAGAACGCTACGACGCGCGTCAGCGCTCCTTCGAGCTCGCGGATGTTCGAGGAGACCCGCCCGGCGATGAAGGTGAGGACCTCTGGTTCCGTGACCGCGATCCGCTCCGTGTTGACCTTCTTGCGAAGAATCGCGATCCGCGTCTCGAGATCAGGAGCCTGGATGTCCGTCAGCAGCCCCCACTCGAAGCGCGAGCGGAGCCGCTCCTCGAGCGTCGCGATCTCCCGCGGCGGGCGGTCCGAGGAGATGACGATCTGCGCGCCGCCCTCGTAGAGGGAGTTGAACGTGTGGAAGAACTCCTCCTGGATCCGCTCCTTGCCCTCGAAGAACTGGATGTCGTCGACGAGCAGCACGTCGTAGTTCCGGTACCGGCGCTTGAACCCCTCGATCCGCTTGTCGCGAAGCGAGTCGATGAAGTCGTTCATGAAGGTCTCGCTCGTCACGTAGCGGGTGGTGAGCCGCTTCGTGTGCTGACGCACGTAGTGGGCGATCGCCTGGAGAAGGTGGGTCTTGCCGAGCCCGGTGCCCCCGTAGATGAAGAGCGGGTTGTACGCCTGCGCGGGCGCCTCCGCCACTGCGAGCGCCGCCGCGTGCGCGAACCGGTTGGACGAGCCGATGACGAAGAGGTCGAAGGTGTACTTCGGATTCAGCTGCGCTTCGCCGGCGTCGCGGTATGCCACCTCCGTCCCGCGGGAGAGGTCCGCGCCGGCAGGCGCCGAGGGAGCGGTTCCTTCCGGCTCTGGCTCCCGTGGAGCTCGTTGCTCGGCGACCACGAACGTGACGCTGGCGTCGTGCCCCAGCGCATCGGCCGCAGCCCGCGAGACGAGGTCGAGGAAGTGCCCCTCCACCCACTCACGCGTGAAGTCGTTGGGAACCTCGACGACGAGCCGACCGTCGGTCAAGGACCGGGGCTCGGCCTGGCCGAACCAGGTCTCGTACGTCGTCGCGGTGAGGGTGTCCCTCAGAGCCGCAGAGATGTTGTCCCAGAGGTCGTGTGCTGTTGTGGCTGTCGCGTGCTCCACCCGTCCTCGCTGCTTGCCTCGTTCGTCGGGAAGGGGAGCGAGCATAGCACTCTTCCTGCCCGGCGCCCAACCCTCTCGAAAGTCCCGCCTGTGGGTGAAAAAGGGCCTATTTCCAGGTTCTTTCGATGTTCCACATCACTATCCCCAGGTGTGGAAGACGTCCGATGCGTTCTCCTCAGAGACAACGGCGGATTGCGAAGAGCAGCGATTTCGATATCCACGCATGGCTAACAGTCTGTGGAAAACCTCGCTCCTCGGCAGGTCGTCTATACTCGCCGTCCGCTCGTTGAGAGCGCCACCGACAGAGAGCAAGACGTGAAACGCACCTATCAACCGAACGTCCGCCGGCGCAAGCGACGCCACGGCTTTCGGGCGCGAATGTCCACACGCGGAGGTCGTGCGATCCTCAAGCGCCGCCGGGCTCGCGGTCGGAAGCGGCTCTCCGCCTGAGCCCTCCGGCAGTGCAGCGTCGCAATCGACTCTCCCGCTCGCGGGACTTCGACACGGTGTACAGGCGGGGGCAGTCCGTGTCGTCCCGGTACCTCGTCCTCCACTGGTTCCCCCGCGAGGAAGATGCGGAGGGCGACCCTCGACTCGGCCTGGCAGTGCCGCGGTCGGTCGGGACCGCCGTCGTCAGGAACCGCGTCAAGCGGCTCCTTCGCGAGTCGTGGAAGCAGCTGCTCCCGACGGTCCCGCGTGGTCACGACTACGTCCTCGCTGCGAGGCCGGGGCTCGCCGAGCCCGCCGAGTCTCGGGGCCTGGAGTGGCTCTCCACGGAGGTAGCGGACGTGCTCGGGAAGGTCCGGACGTGAGGTACCTCGGGATCGGCCTCGTGCACGCCTGGCGGTGGACCTTCGGGCTCCTGACTCCGGCCGGGACCTGTAAGTACCACCCGAGCTGCTCGCAGTACGCGATCGACGCGCTCGGCGAGTTCGGCCTCTTCCGCGGGACGGCCCTCGCCGTCTGGCGCGTCCTTCGCTGCAACCCGTGGAGTCACGGCGGGGTGGACTACGCGAAGGATCAGACCGTCTTCCCGCTGTTCAGGTCGAGGAAGGTGGGGACGTGATCCTCGCGAGCGTGCTCTCGGACAACGTCCTGACGAGGACGCTCACGTCGCTGCTCACGTGGTTCCACGAGTCGGCGGGCCTCACGTGGGCCTGGTCGATCGTCGCGCTGACGGTGATGGTCCGGATGCTCCTCGTTCCCGTCGCCGTTCGACAGATCCACTCCATGCAGAGCCTTCAGCTCCACGCGCCCGAGATGAAGGCGATCCAGCAGCGCTACAAGAGCGACCGGCAGAAGCAGTCGGAAGAGCTCATGAAGTTCTACAAGGAGAACAAGATCAACCCGTACGCCTCGTGCTTGCCGATCTTGCTCCAGATCCCGATCTTCATCTCGCTCTTCTACGTCCTCAAGGACTTCGAGACGGAGATCTTCCCGAAGTTCCCCTCCTCCTCGCTGGACTGGCTCGGTCTCGTCGATATCACGCAGCCCACGAAGGACGGTTGGGGGCCCGTGCTGATCGTCGTGTACGTCGCCAGCCAGCTCCTCTCGACGTACCTCATGTCGACGTCGATGCAGAGCCAGGCGCAGCGGATCATGATCATGGTCCTTCCCGTCGCCTTCCTCCCGTTCATCCTCCGCTTCCCGTCGGGGCTCATGATCTACTGGCTCACGACGAACCTCTGGACGACGGGGCAGGGGCTGATCACGAGGAGGCTCATGCCGAAGCCGGCCGCCCCGCAGAAGCGGACGAGCCGAACGCCTTCCAAGGAGGAGTCGTCTCAGGCCGCACCGGCCGCAGGCGCTGCAGCGGGTGGAGCGCCCCGCCGTGTCAAGAAGAAGAAGGGGCGGCGGCGGTGAGCGAGCCGACCGCCGTGACCACCGAGGCGAGCGGCGAGACCGTGGGCGAGGCGAAGTGGGCCGCCCTGCGTGAGCTCGAGGCGCTCGTGCCCAACCTCGACCGCGACTCGGTCGAGTTCCAGGTCGTCTCGGAGGGGGAACGCGGCTTGCTGGGTGTCGGCTTCTCGCCCGCTCGGGTCATCGCCAGCGTGACCCCCTCGGAGCCCGCCGACCACGGTGACGAGACGGAGGAGGCGCAACTCGTCCGCGAGTTCGTCCAGCGCGCGATCCACGCGATCGGGGCCGAGGTGACGGTCTCGGTGTCGGCGCGCGACGAGCGCGTCACCGCTCAGTGCGCAGGCGCCGACGTGGGCCTGCTCATCGGGAAGCACGGGCAGACCATCGATGCCCTCCAGTACCTCGCCAACGCCATGGTGCGCGCCGGTGGGGGCGACGCGGAGATCGTCGTCGACGCTGCGGGGTACCGGGCTCGCCGGGCCGATGCCCTCGAGAAGGCTGCACGCCGTGCCGCGGAGCGAGCCTCGGCGTCCGGGCATCGCGTCTCGCTCGACCCGATGACCGCCGTCGAGCGCAAGATCGTGCACGAGGCGCTGAAGGACGACCCCGAGGTCGAGACCGCGAGCGAGGGCTCGGAGCCGAACCGGTACGTCGTCGTGATCCCGCGCCGTCTCGCCGGGTGACGTGACGCCCGCGTTCCTCGAGCGCTGGCTCGAGGACGTCGTGCGCACGCCGGGGCTCACCGCGATCGGCGACATCGCCGAGGCTCGCCGCGTCCTCCTCGACGATGCGCTGCGTGCGCTGCCCGTCGTTCGGGCTCAGCCCGGTCCCGTGGTGGACGTCGGATCGGGAGGGGGCTCCCCGGGCATCCCGCTCGCGGTCGAGCTTCCCGACCGCTCGTTCGTCCTCCTCGAGGCGGAGAGAAGGAAGTACGAGTTCCTGATCCGCGCCACAGCGAGCCTCGAGAACGTCGAGGTCGTGTGGGGGCGAGCGGAGTCCCAGCCGATCGACTCCTTCGGGGTCGCTCTCGCGAAGGCGCTCGCGAAGCCCCCGACGGCCGCGGAGCTCTGTCTCCCTCTCGTCCGTCCGGGCGGGGTCGCGGTCCTGTGGGTCGGCCCGTCGGCGGATGCCGCTCGGGTCGAGTCGGTGGCGAGACGGCTCGGAGGAACGCTCGAGCCGGGCCCCGAAGGGCTCCTCGTCCTTCGCAAGCTCGAGCCGACGCCGCCCGGCTTTCCGCGCCGGCCGGGCATGGCGAAGAAGCGGCCTCTGAGCTGATCCGCCCGGGGCCTCCGGGAGGAACTGGCGTCCGCCGCGACCACTAGCCTGCGCGTGTGCCGGCCCGGGTGTACGCAGTGGCGAACCAGAAGGGCGGCGTCGGGAAGACGACGACCGCGGTGAACATCAGCGCGTGTCTCGCCGAGGCGGGCGAGCGTGTGCTCCTCGTCGATCTCGACCCGCAGGCGAACGCCACGTCCGGGCTCGGAATGCGGGCGAACGGAGCGTCCACGCACGAGCTCCTCGACGGAGTCCCCCTCGCGGCGCTCGCCCGGCCGTCGCAGTTCGCGAACCTCGACATCGTCATGGCGAAGAGGGATCTCGCCGCAGCCGCGGTCGAGCTGTCCACGCGACCGGGCGGCGAGCGGTACCTCGCCGACGCGCTCGCTGATGCGCTCGATCCCTACTCGTACGTCTTCCTCGACTGTCCGCCCTCGTTCGGCCCCCTCACGGTGAACGCCCTGGCCGCGGCCGACAGGGTGATCGTGCCCGTCCAGGCCGAGTACTACGCGCTCGAGGGCCTCTCGCAGCTCCTGGGAACGATCAACCTCGTCAAGGCCCGACTGAACCCGGAGCTGGCGATCGCGGGCATCCTCCTGACGATGGCCGACGGCCGCACGCGTCTGTCGGCGGAGGTCGAGACGGAGCTCCGGCGGCACTTCTCCGAGCTCGTCTTCACGACGACCATCCCCCGGTCGGTCCGTCTCGCCGAGGCGCCGAGCCACGGGGTCCCTGCGATCGCGTACGACCGACGCTCTGCGGGCGCGGAGGCGTACTGGAAGGTGGCGATGGAGCTTGTCGAGCGTTCCTAGAGAGCGACGCGGCCTCGGGCGTGGGCTCGAGGTCCTGCTTGGTGAGGCCGGACAGCCGGAGCTGATCCATCTCCCCGTCGAGGCCGTTCACCCCAACCCGAGGCAGCCGCGCCGCCGCTTCGAGCCCGAGGCAGCAGCAGGGCTCGCAAGCTCGATCAGCCTCCAGGGCGTGCTGCAGCCGATCGTCGTGAGGCGCCGGGCCGAGGGCGGCTTCGAGCTCATCGCGGGAGAGCGCCGCTGGCGAGCAGCGCGGGCTGCGGGCATCGCGACGCTTCCCGCCGTCGTCAGGGACGTCGAGGACCGCGACTCGCTCCTCCTCGGCCTCGTCGAGAACGTCGCGCGCGAGAACCTCTCCCCTGTCGAGGAAGCGCGCGCCTACGCAACCCTCGCCGACGAGTTCGAGCTGTCGCTGGGTGAGGTGGCCGAGCGCGTGGGCCGCTCGAAGTCGTCGGTGTCGAACCGGCTTCGCCTGCTCGAGCTTCCGGAGGACGTGCTCTGGATGCTCGCCCGGGGGGATCTCACGGAGGGGCACGCACGTGCGGTTCTCGCGCTCCCCGACGACGCTGCCCGACGCCTTCTCGCGCGGCGCATCGTCGAGGAGGGCCTCACCGTGCGAGGGGCCGAGCTGGCCGCCCGGCAGGGGGGCGCGAAGCGCCGCCCCCGCCGCGCTCCCGCCGTCGACCCTGCGCTGGCCGATCGCGCTCGAGCCGCCGCCGAGAGGCTCACGGGAATGCCTGCGCGCGTATCGCGCGGGTCACTGCACCTGCAGTTCGACGACGAGACGGGGCTCGCGGAGCTCGTCGAGGTGCTCGAAGTGGCGGCGCCACCCGCGGCTGCCGACCGCGCCGCGTGACTTCCGGGATCTTCGCGAGCAGGATTCGCGCGTCAGCGAATCCTGCTCTGCGGAAAGACATGGGCGATCCTGGACTCGAACCAGGGGCCTCCGCCTTATCAGAGCGGCGCTCTAACCGACTGAGCTAATCGCCCGCGGGGACGGAACTGTAGCGCACCCCGACTAAGATTCCGGGTAGGCCTGGCGATGCGAGAGATGACCTTGTATGGCGTGAGCTTCGAGCCGATCGGCAAGCAGCCGATCGTGCTGCTCAAGACCGTCGACGACGAGAGGTTCCTTCCGATCTGGATCGGGCACCCCGAAGCCGCGGCGATCCTGATGAAGCTGCAGGGCGCGAGCCCGCCGCGCCCGATGACCCACGACCTCGTGACGGACATCATCTCGGAGCTTCAGGGCGAGGTCGTCCGCGTCACCGTCACCGAGCTTCGCGAGAACACGTACTACGCCCGGATCACGATCGTCCAGGACGGCAGGGAGGTCGAGGTGGACTCCCGCCCCTCCGACGCCATCGCTCTCGCAGTGCGCTGCGAAGCCCAGATCTTCGCGGCCGACGAGGTCGTGGACGAGTCCGCGATCGAGTTCCAGGCCGAAGACGAGGAGCAGCCGGGCTTCGTCACCGCTTCCGGCCTCGCAGATCTCGACCCCGCCGAGTTCAGGGAGTTTCTGGAGACGGTGACGCCCGAGGAGTTCGCATCGAGCCTCGAAGAGCTCGAGGACGAAGGCGAAGAGCCTGCCGACGCGGACGAAGAGCGCGGCTAGCCGGTCAGCCCGCCCCCGCGACCGAGACGATCATCGCCACGCCGTTGAAGACGCTGTGCACGAGCATCGGCGGGTAGACGCTGTCCGTGCGGAGCCGCAGCCAGGCGTTCACGATCCCGAATGCCGTGAGGACGGGCAGGCCGATCAGGAGCCCGTGCGCGCCGCCGAAGAGGACGCCGGTCGCGAGGACGGCCAGCACCGCGCCGTAGGGCAGGAAGAGCGAGAGCCCCATTCCGCGATACGTGAGCTCCTCGACGATCGGCGCAAGGACGGTGACCGCGAGGAAGAACGCGACGAAGGCTCCCGCGCGGCTCGAGTCCCAGCCGCTCGGGACGAGGCCCTGCTCCTCGGTGGCGTCCCAGTCTCCGAACAGGCCGAGCACCTGGCTGTAGGCGATCGCCACCGCATAGATCGCCAGGAGCGCAACGGCGGCAAGACCGATCGCCCGCGGCCAGGATGCGGGACGGCGGAGCGCGAGGAGCTCGCGCAGCGGTAGCCCGCGTCCGATCAGGAGCAGGATCCCGAGCATGATCGCGTACTGCACGGCGGCCGCGATCGACGACGACCAGCGGTACGCGATGTCGTCGGGGGCATCGGCGCCGCTCGCTCGGCCGGCGTAGCTCAGGAGGACGAAGGCGAGGACGATGACGAGCCACGCGGCGAGGCGTGCCGGATGGCGCTGCGAGGCGGCAGGCTGGTGATCCACGACGAGATTCAACCTGCCCTGCCACCGCCCGCGCCGAGGAGGAAGCCTCGCCGGGTCGAACCGAGACGCACCCGTGGCTAGCATCAAGGCATGAGCCGGCCTCGACGCAGGCGGACATCCCTCGATCCGTACACCTTTCGACCGAGGGGGCGCCACCTCCGCTCCGCTCGTCGCCGCCGCCGGCACAAGGGCGCGGTCGCGGCGCTCGCCGGCGTCGCCGTGCTCGTCGTGGTCGTCGGGGTGGCGGCCACCGCCGGGGTGGTCGCGTACGGCTCTTCGTGCGACCTCGATGCGCTCCAGCCGACCCGTATCGGCCAGAACACGTTCGTCTACGCCGCCGACGGCAGCCTGCTCGGCTCGATTCCCGCGGAGAAGAACCGTGAGCCCGTCGACGCCGGGGAGATGTCTCCCTGGCTGCGGCGAGCGACGGTCGCGATCGAGGACCGTCGGTTCTTCGCTCACGGGGGTGTCGACATCGAGGGAATCGCCCGCGCGGGCGTGAAGAACCTCGAAGCCGGCGGGATCGTCGAGGGAGGCTCGACGATCACCCAGCAGCTCGTGCGCAACCTCTACATCTCGCGAGAGCAGACGCTGCAGCGGAAGGTGAAGGAGGCGTGCCTGGCCACGAAGCTGGACGGGGAGTGGTCGAAGGAGCGGATCCTGACCACGTACCTGAACCAGGTCTACTACGGGAACCACGCTTACGGCGTCGAGGCGGCGGCGCAGACGTACTTCTCGAAGTCGGCGAAGGATCTCAACCTCCGGGAGTCGGCGCTCCTCGCCGGTCTCACGCAGGCCCCGTCCTCCTACGATCCCGTGCTCTCTCCCACCCGAGCGGTTGCCCGCCGGGCGGAGGTCCTGCGCGCGATGGTCGAGACGGGAGCGATCAGGCCCGCGCGCTACGAGAGGGTCGCCGCCAGTGGCCTCGGGTTGCGTCCCGGGCGTCTCTACAGCGACATCCGGGAGCCGTACTTCTTCGGGTACGTGCGTGACGAGTTGATCGAGGCCTACGGCGCGGAGACCGTCCGGTCGGGCGGGCTCGAGGTGTACACGACGATCGTTCCGCGCTACCAGCGTCTCGCCGAGAAAGCGATCCGCGGCACCCTGAACCAGCCGAAGGACCCGGCGGCGGCGCTCGTCTCGATAAGCCCGCGCACCGGAGCGATCAGGGCGATGGAGGCGGTTGTCCCCAACCGGCCCGGAAACGAGTTCAATCTGCTCTCGCAGGCGAGACGTCAGCCTGGCTCGACGTTCAAGACCTTCGTGCTCGCCGCCGCCGTCGAGATGGGGATCAACCCCGACTCGACGTACTACGTCTCGGCGCCCTTCACGTACAAGAGCCACCCCGCGGGCAACTGCGACGACGGCACGTGGTGGTGCGTGCACACGTACGCGAACGACTACTACGGGGCGAGCTCGATCCGGAGCGCGACGATCCGCTCCGACAACAGCGTGTATGCGCAGCTCACGCTCGACGTGACACCCGATCGCGTTGCCGACATCGCGGGGAGGATGGGAGTCGAGTCGCCGCTCGACGTGCGAGGAGCCTACGTGCCCTCGATCGGCCTCGGCTCGATCGCCGTTTCGCCGCTCGACCTCGCCTCCGCGTACGCGACGCTCGCCGCCGGCGGTGTGCACGCCGAGCCGACGGCCATCCGGCGCGTGATCCTGGCCGACGGTCGGGAGGACGAGCAGGCGGGCTGGGGTGTCCCGAAGCGGAGCCGCGCCATCTCCGAAGGCTCGGCGGCGGTCGTCACGCGCATCCTGGAGCAGAACGTCCAGTACGGGACGGGCACGCGCGCTGCGTTCGGAAAGCCCGCCGCGGGCAAGACGGGGACGAACGACGAGCATGCCGATGCGTGGTTCGCCGGGTACACCCCCGACCTCGCCACGGTCACGTGGGTCGGGTACACGAGAGGCGAGATACCGATGGAGAACGTCCACGGGATCGCGGTCAGCGGCGGGAGCTTCCCGGCCGAGATCTGGCGCCTCTTCATGGAGCCCGCGCTGTCGGGCAAGGAGGCGAAGTCCTTCCCGGAGCCGGCGGTCTGGCCCGAGTGGAAGCCGTTCACGCGGGGAAAGTACGCCCTCGCGTACGACCCGACGGCGCCGACGACCACCGACACGGAGACGGAGGCGCCCCGGTCGCAGCCGGAGCCGGCGACCAGCCCCAAGGGTTTCCAGAGGTGAGCCCGTGCGACCGCTGCTGACGGTCGAGCAGGCTGTCGCACGGATCACCGAGCGCATCGCTCCGCTCGGGGTCGAGCTCGTCCCGGTCGGGGCGGCGGCAGGACGCGTGCTCAGGGAGGACGCTCACTCGCGCGTCGATCTCCCACCGTTCCCGAGCTCGGCCATGGACGGCTTCGCCGTGAGTGCCGCCGACACCCCGGGCGAGCTGCCGGTGGTGTTCCGCGTGTCAGCCGGGAGTGCACCGCCGGGCGTGCAGCCGCCGGGCTGCGCATCGGGGATCACGACCGGCGGAGTTCTTCCGGAGGGCGCGGACGCAGTTGTGCCGGTGGAGGACGTGGACGACGACGGCGATCGGATCACCGTCTCGCACGCCGTCTCCGCCGGGGCGCACGTTCGACCACGGGGCGGTGACGTGCGTGAGGGCGATCCGGTCTTGCTTGCCGGGGAGCGTGTCCGGGCCTCGCACGTCGGCGCCCTTGCCGCCGCCGGAATCGCCGACGTCGTGTGCTCCGTGAGGCCCCGGGTCGCGGTCCTCCCGACGGGGAGCGAGTTGAGAGCGGCAGGCGAGCGGCTCGCGCTCGGACAGATCTACGAGTCGAACGGGGCCATGCTCGCCTCTCTGCTGTCCACTGCCGGAGCGGAGGTCGAGCGGATGCCGGTGGTCGAGGACGACGAGAGCGCGCTCCGCGATGCCCTCGAGGCAGGCCTCGAGGCCGACGTTCTCGTCACGACCGGGGGAGTGTCCATGGGGCCGCTCGACCTCGTGCGCGGCATCCTGGGAGACCTGGGCGTCGAGGAGGTCTTCTGGGGCGTGGCGGTGAAGCCCGGAAAGCCGCTCTCCTACGGCGTCCGAGGCCGCACCCACGTCTTCGGCCTCCCGGGCAACCCGGTCTCTTCGCTCGTGGGCGCTCTCGTCTTCGTCAGGCCTGCGCTGTTCGGGCTCCAGGGGCACGGCGACCCGAGCGGGAGCTACGAGCCAGGCGTGCTCGCGTCCGAGCTACGGCGAAATCCGCATCGGGACGAGTTCGTCCGAGCTCGCCGGCGACGGTCCGACGACGGAGTCGAGCTCGTGCCCGTGTCCGGCCAGGAGTCCCACATGATCGTCCGCGCCGCGACCGCTGACGCGCTCGTCCTCGTTCCTCGTGGCAGCGAGCCGATTCCGGCGGGTGCACGCGTGCGCTATCTCGCGCTCGACTGAGCCGCTCGGGGGCGCGCCGAGTGGGCTAGCGCTCGTCGGATGGGCCCGGGCGGGGGCGGCTCCGCACCTCTCGCGTACGGCGCGTAGCGGCCGAACGCGACTGCGCCGATCTGCGCACCGGCGGCGAGCCAGCCGATGGCGAGCAGGACCGTGGACAGCGGGATGTATCCGACCGTCACGAGGCCGATTGCGTACAGGGGGGTCTCGAAGGGGCTCAGGTCGAGCTGATGACCGAGCAGCGCGAGGCCGAGCAATGGTGCCGCGAGCCCGACGACGAAGAGCGCGATCCTCCGCCAGGCCGTGCTCTCCGGCGTGATCCAGAGCCAGGCGTACAGCGACGGGAGAACGAAGAGGAGCGCGTAGGGCCTCATGATCGCGATGACGACCGCGACTGCGCCCGCGAACACGAGCCCGGCGACGAGTCCCGCGAGGCGCTCGTCGATCGAGGTGGGGCCGACGGGGACGAGCCTCCGACGGCCGACGAGCCACACGAGCCCGAAGAGCACGGCGAGAACTCCGAGCCCGGCGACCGCCGGCGCCGTGACGTACTCGGAGGAGCGTGGCAAGGGGAGAGCGTCACCCCTCGGGAAGACGTCGGCCAGCGCGCCGGTAGCGACGAGCAGCGCTCCGAAGAGAAGGATGAGCGTCCGCGTCCGGATTCCGCGGATGGCTGGCCTGAACGGGAGGTGTCGCCGTCGTGACCGTGCGACGATGTCGACGAGACCGAGGGCGAAGGGGACGACGAGAAGCACGAGGGTCAGCCGAACGGCCCAGCCGCTGACCGCACGGTCGCGGAAGTAGATGCTGTCGGTCGTGCGGAACTGGGCTCCGACGCTCGCGTCGAGAGAGTCGACGAGCTCCTCCGACGCCGCGCCGAGCGCCGCGAGTCGCTTGGTCGAAACGCTGCCCGTGGCGCCGATATCCGAGCTCGTGCCCCGATGGTGTCTGTCGGTCGAGATTGCGATCGCCGGGACGCCGTTCGCGAGAAGCCGTCCTTGCTCGGTTGCCGCGAAAGGAATCGCGAGATTGGAGAGCTGCGTCGTCACACCAGGCAACAGCGGCGATCGTCCGACCTGCTCTTCGATACGTGCGGAGGCGGTGCCGACGAGCGCGCGCGCGGACGTGACCGGCTCGTCTCCGGCGATGGCGAGAGTCGGCCGCCCCGGGCCGTCGATTCCGTCGAGAACCACCGCCGCGATCGCTCCCTCGGCGTACGGCGCGGTCTTCGCGAAGCGCTCCGCCCCCGATCCGCCGTAGACGCCAGCGTCGGTGGAGACGAACACGAGGGTTCGTTGGGGCTGTGGGGCCGGCCCGATCTCCTGTGGCGCATATCCCTGTGCGAGCTCGATCAGCGCCGCGGTCGCGCCGGCGTTGTCCTCGCTGGGCTGATCCGCTCCCCCGTTGTCACGGTGGGCAATGACGACGATGGTCTGATCCGAACGTCCCGGCACGACGGTCGTGACGTTTCGCAGGGTGACCCGACCGAGATCGGGGATGTCCGCGTCCCAGACGTCTTCTTCGGTCGTCAGGCCGAGCGCCGAGATTCGCTCCCGGTACCACCTGGCCGCACCCTCTGCTTCGGGGGTTCCGGGAACGCGTGAGGGGTACTCGGTCGACAGCGTCCTGGCCAGCTCGGCAGCAGCCCTCCCGTCGAAGAGAGGCGCAAGCGGAGGTCGGGGGAGAGCGCCGGGCGTCGACAAAGCGAAGAGGAGCGCGAGCAGCGCGGGTGCGGCGACGACGAGACCGACCCGTACGAGTCGGGCATGGGGCGGCAAGCCGCCGCCGCGGCCCTGCCGACGACGTCGTCTCACGGGCCGAGCCGCGTCCATGGCCGGGCTATAGTAGGCCGCGCCGGCAGCCCAGCGTTCGCCCACCGTTCGATGGCCAATCCGTCCACCATCCTTCTCGTCGACGACGAGGAATCCGTTCAGACGCTGCTCATGTACCCGCTCGAGCGAGACGGGTACAAGGTCGTTCAGGCGCGGGACGGGGAGGAGGCACTCCACGCGTTCGGAGAGGGCGAGTTCGACCTCGTCGTGCTCGACGTGATGCTCCCTCGGCTCGACGGGCTCGAGGTGTGCAAGCGCATTCGCTCGCAGAGCAACGTGCCGATCATCATGCTGACCGCCCGGGGTGAGGAGCTGGACAAGGTTCTCGGCCTCGAGCTCGGCGCGGACGACTACATCACGAAGCCGTTCTCGATCCGCGAGTTCCGGAGCCGGGTTCGCGCGCTCCTGCGCCGGGCGTCATCGCCTCATGTCGCCGGCGAGCGCGAGGAAGTCCTCGAGCGGGGCGAGTTGCAGATCGACCTTCCGCGGCGCACCGTCACCGTGCGCGGAGAGCTCGTACAGCTGACGTTCATCGAGTTCGAGATGCTCGTCGTGCTCGCATCGAGCCCCGGAGTGGTCTTCTCCCGGCGCGAGCTGCTCGAGCGGCTGAGAGGTGGCGCCGACTACCGGGAGCCGCGGACGATCGACGTCCATGTCAGGCATCTGCGCGAGAAGATCGAGGCCGATCCGAGCAACCCGGAGTTGATCCTCACGATGCGCGGCGCCGGATATCGCTTCAGACCGGAGTAGGGCGTGGGGATCCCGGGCGGCATCCGCGCGCGCATCGCCCTCGTCGTCGTCGGCATCGTCGCAGGGGCGCTCGGGACTGCATACCTGATCGTCGTGCCGTCGCTCGAGCGGCGGCTGGTCGATGCGCGCATCGACCAGCTCCAGCGCCAAGCGGTACCGCTTGCCCGCACGCTCCCGGAGGACACCCTGCTCTGGCAGGACCGGGTCGAGGAGATGGCCGTGTCCACGAACGCGCGCGTCGTCGCGTTCGACGTCCTCTCGGAGGCCCAGCCCGCACTGGCAGTCGTCGCCGACTCTCGAACGCGAAGCTCGCGAGACGTTGCGACGGACCCGGTCGCGCTCGCGGCCCTCGTCTCGGGCAAGGTCGAGCAAGGGCGCGTGACGCATGAGGACGGGGACTACGCGGACGTCGCCGTTCCCCTCGACTCCGAGGGCATCCTCCTGTTCCAGGCAGCTCTCGCAGACTCGCTCGCGACGGTCAAGCTCGTGCGAGAGCGCCTTCTCCTCGCGACCGCGTTCGCGCTCCTGCTCGCTCTCGTCCTCGCGCTGACCGCGGCCGGCCTGCTTGCCGCGCGGCTTCTTCGCCTGGAGGCGGCGGCCGAGCGCATCGCCGGGGGTGACTTCGAGCAGCCCATCGTCGACCGTGGGAGCGACGAGATCGGAGACCTCGCGCGAACGTTCGACCGCATGCGGGTTCAGCTTGCCCGCCTCGACACGGCGCGGAAGGAGTTCGTCGCAAACGCGTCACACGAGCTCCGCACCCCCCTCTTCTCCCTCGGCGGCTTCCTGGAGCTGCTCGGCGACGAGGATCTCGACGAGGAGACGCGGCGCGGGTTCATCACCACGATGCAGGAGCAGGTCCAGCGGCTCGCCAAGCTGTCGACCGATCTTCTCGATCTTTCCCGGGTCGATGCAGGGCAGCTCGTCGTCGTCGAGGAGCCCGTCGCGCTCGGAGAAGTCGTTCGAATGCTCACCGAGGAGCTCGAGCACCTCACGGCCTCGACGGGGCACGTTCTCGTCGGGCAGCCGGGATCGGACGTATGGGCTCTCGCGGACGAGAGCCGCGTGCTGCAGATCGGGCGCGCTCTCGTGACCAACGCGATGGTTCACACCCCTGCCGGCACGCGCGTCGTCCTCAGGGCAGAGGCCCGGGGCGAGCGCGCGCTGCTCGTGGTCGAGGACGACGGCGCCGGAATCCCACCGGCGCACCGGGACGCGGTCTTCCAGCGCTTCTACCGGGTCGAAGGCGGGAAGGCCTCCGGAAGCGGTCTCGGGCTCGCGATCGCGCGCGAGATCGCGAAGCTCATGGGTGGGGATGTCGCGCTCGAGTCCGCGAGCGCACCGACGATCTTCTCCCTCGATCTCCCGCTCGCGCCGCCTCCGGAGGCCCCGGAAGGGTTTTCACGTGAAAACGGTGACCGAACGGGGAGCCGATCCCCGGTTCCCGGCGAAGGGGGCCCTGCTGATCCGGAGACGGCGTCGCCGGAGCACGGCACGACTACGATCTCTCCGTGAGCGAGACGCAGCCGGAGCTGAGCCACGTCGGCGAGTCGGGCGACGTGCGCATGGTCGACGTGGGTGGGAAGCCCGCATCACGCCGGCGGGCCCTCGCGCGGGCGGTCGTGCGGATGGCGCCCGGTACCGCGGAGCGGCTCGCAGAGCTGCCGAAGGGCGACGCGCTCGTCACGGCACAGATTGCCGGGATCCAGGCCGCGAAGCGGACGTCGGAGCTGATCCCCCTCTGTCACCCGCTCCCGCTGACGCACGTCTCCGTGTCACTCGACGTCGTGGACGACGCGGTCGTCATCGAGGCCTCGGCCGAGACCACCGCCCAGACGGGCGTCGAGATGGAGGCGCTCACGGCGGCGACCGTCGCAGCCCTCACGGTGTACGACATGGCGAAGGCGGTGGACCCGGGGATGGTCGTCGAGGACGTCCGGCTGCTCGAGAAGTCGAAGGAGGCGCCGTGAACGCAGCGGTGCTGACGGTGTCGGACGGCGTTCACGCAGGTGTGCGCGAGGACACGAGCGGGGACGTCCTGGAGTCGCTCCTTCGCGGCGAGGGCTTCGAGGTCTCCCGCCACGTGGTGCCGGACGAGGCGAGCGAGATCGCGGAGGCGATCTCAGCACTCGCGGACGCCGGTGCGTTGCTCGTACTGACAACGGGCGGCACCGGGTTCGCTCCTCGCGACGTCACACCGGAGGCGACCCGGAGCGCCGTCGACCGGGAGGCTCCCGGGATCGCAGAGGCCATTCGGGCGGACGCGATCGCCCGCACGCCGCACGCGCTCCTGTCCCGGGGGACCGCCGGCCTGCTGGGCCGGACGCTCGTCGTGAACCTGCCGGGGTCACCCGGCGGCTGCAGGGACGGCTTTGCCGTGATCCGGCCAGCGCTGGTGCACGGGATCGAGCTCGCCGGCGGCGACACCGCGACTCCTCATCGGCAGACGTGAGCCTGGCCATCGCCCACCTGCCGCGGCGGTTCGCGTCGCTCGTCCGCATCGAGCACACGGTCTTCGCGCTCCCCTTCGCGTACGCCGGAGCCTTCCTGGCCGTGGATGCGTGGCCCGGGCTCTCGGACCTCGTCTGGGTGACGCTCGCCATGGTCGGCGCACGCACGCTGGCCATGGCGCTGAACCGGCTGATCGATGCCGAGATCGATGCAAGGAACCCCCGCACCGCGACCCGAGAGCTCCCTCGCGGGGCACTCAGCCGCGGCCAGGTGCTCGTGCTCTGCGCCATCGCGCTCGGGGTCTTCCTGATCGCGGTCTGGCAGCTCGATCCCGTCGTCCGCTACCTGTGGCCCATCCCGGTCGCGATGTTCGTCGTCTATCCCTACCTCAAGCGTTTCACCTGGCTCTGCCACTTCTGGCTCGGGGCGTGCCTGGGCCTGGCTCCGCTCGGGGCCTGGCTCGCAGTGTCCGGCACGGCTCCGTGGGAGGCGTGGGTCGTCGGCGGCGCCGTCTGCCTCTGGGTGTCGGGCTTCGACCTCTTCTACTCGCTCTTCGACCTCGAGCACGACCGCAGCGAGGGCCTGCAGTCGTGGGCCGTTCGCTTCGGCGAGCGCGGGGTCTTCACCGGCGCCCGCGTGCTCCATGTCGGCACCGTGGGCCTCCTCGCTCTCGCGGGGCTGGGCCTCGGGTCCGGTGTGTGGTACTGGCTCGGTGTGGCGGCGGTCGGCGCCCTGCTCGCATACGAGCACTCGCTGGTGCGTCCGGGAGACCTCCGACGTCTCGACGCGGCGTTCTTCACCGTCAACGGCCTCATCAGCATCGTGTTCTTCGCATTCGTCGCCCTGGACGTGCTCGTCGCGTGATCGAGGCGCTCCGTCTCGGGAAGCGCTACGGGCGAAAGCGCGTCCTGCAGTCCGTGAACCTGTCCGTGCCCGACGGAGGCTTCGCCGTCGTGACGGGCGCGAACGGCTCGGGGAAGACGACGCTCCTCCGGCTGCTCGCGGGGCTCGCCGCCCCGTCGGACGGCTCACTCTCGGTCGCCGCAGATCGCTCACGCCTCGGCTACCTGGCACACGAGCCTCTCCTCTACCGAGAGCTCACCGGGATCGAGAATCTCGACCTCTTCGGTCGGCTCTATCGCGTCGAGCAGCGGCGCGAGCGCTCGGGGATGCTCCTCGAGCGCTTCGATCTCTGGGACGCGCGGAACCAGCGCGTCTCCGAGTACTCGCGGGGCATGTCCCAGCGGCTCGCGCTCTGCAGGGCGCTGCTCCACGACCCGGATCTGCTCCTCCTGGACGAGCCGTACTCGGCCCTCGACTCGGGGGGTGTCGAGCTGCTCGACCGGGAGCTCTCGGGTCTTGCGGGGCAGCGGACGATCGTCGTGGCCACCCACGAGCCGGAGCGGGTCGAGCCGCTCGCCACCGGCAGGCTGACGCTCACATGAGCTACCTGGCCGACGTCGCGACGCTCACGTCGAAGGATCTTCGCGTCGAGCTACGGGCGCGCGACACGCTGCCCGCGATGCTCCTGTTCGTGCTGTCGACCCTCGTGGTCTTCCACTTCGCTCTGCCCGAGGACGCGGCGGACACCGCTGCCTACGGGCTGCTCTGGGTGGCGATCGTCTTCACCGCGCTCCTGGGCCTCGCAAGAGCGTGGGTTCCCGAGCACGAGCACGGTGTCCTCGACGCTCTCGTCCTCGCTCCGTGCGACCGCAGCGCGATCTGGCTCGGGAAGACGCTCGCAACGCTCGCGTTCCTCCTGTCCGCGCAGGTCGTCGCGCTGCCGGCATTCGTTCTCTTCTTCGCGCCACTCGACGCGACGGCGATCGCGGGCGTCCTCCTCGCCGACATCGGGATCTGCGCGGTTGGCTCGCTCATGGCGGCGATGGCCGCAGCGTCCCGGTCGCGCGAGGTGCTTCTCCCGCTGCTCGTCCTGCCGCTCGCGATTCCTCTCGTCGTCGGAGGGGTGGGGGCCGCGATCTCGCCGCAGGGCGGGCGGTACCTCTTGCTTCTCGCCCTGTACGACGGCGTGTTCGCTGTACTCTCGTGGGCGTCTTTCGAGTACGTCGTCACGGAGACCACGTGAGCCTCTCGTCCCTCCGCAGCCTGCCCGGCCTCGCCGCCCTCGCCGCCGCCTTCATGGGCGTCGCGATCCTCATGGCGCTCATCGTCGCGCCCGAAGACGCGGATCAGGGGATCTCGCAGCGGATCTTCTACATCCACGTCCCCATCGCGCTCACGGCGTACTTCTGCTTCGGACTGGGCGCGCTCAAGGCACTGCTTCTCCTCTGGCGTAGTGACGATCGTTACGATCTCGAGAGCTACGTCGCCATCCACCAGGGGACGATCTTCGGGGCGCTGACCCTCATCACGGGGTCGATCTGGGCGAAGGCGTCGTGGAACGTGTGGTGGACGTGGAGCTCGAACCAGCTCGTGCTCTTCCTCGTCCTCTTCCTCTTCTACTGCGCGTATTTCATGCTGCGCTTCTCGCTCGAGGAGGGCCCTCGGCGCGCCCGCTCGTCGGCCGTCTATGCGCTGTTCGGCGTCGTCCTCATCCCGGTCAGCTTCCTGGCGATCCGGCTCGCCGAGGACTTCATCCATCCGACCGTCTTCACGCGTGAGGGCCCGCAGATGACGACCGTCATGTTCGTCACGTTCTGCGTCGCGTGGGCTGCCGTCACGCTCCTCGCCTTCGTGCTCTACCGCGTGGAGCTGGCCGGCAAGCGCCTCGATGCCGACCTCCGGACTCTCCGGGAGGCGCTCGGTTGAACCTGAGTCAGGAGGAGCTCGTCGCCGCCGCCTACGGCGTCGTCTTCGTCTTCGTGCTCGTCTACGTGGCGATCATCGCCGCGAAGCTCGCGCGCCTCCAGCGGGAGACCGCCGAGCTCGTCGAGCTTGCTCGGCAGCGAGCAGACTCCGGCTCGGAGCAGGCTTCCGGTACCGACGAGTGACCCGCCGCCTCCCCGACTATTCTGCGTACGTGGTCGCGGTGGCGACAGCGGGGAGCCGGGCTTCGTGACGAGGCCACCGGTCGTCGTCCGGCCGCTCCCGCTCCAGGCTCCGACGGCGTTCGTTCGCATCCGGCTGTCGGGAAGACGACACTGCGGTGAAGCGCGCCGGACGCGCAGGCGCTCCTGCGTTCCCCTGGCGCGCTCGACCCGCCGATAGCCTCACGCGCCGGCGGGACGCTAGGTTCAACCCGTGTTCGTCACGTTCCTGAGCGACTTCGGGCTCAAGGACGGCTTCGTCGGCACGTGCCACGGTGTGATCAAGTCGATCGCTCCGGAGGCGGAGATCATCGACATCACGCACGGGATACCACCGCAGGCGGTCCTGCAGGGCGCTCTCGTGCTCGCGAACACGATCCCGTACATGCCGGTCGGCGTTCACCTCGCGATCGTCGACCCCGGCGTCGGGGGCCCGCGACGCTCGCTGGCGCTGCAGGACGAGGACGGCCGCTTCTACGTGGGGCCCGACAACGGCCTGCTCCTCCCCGCCGCAGGCGAGGCAGGCGTGACCGCGGCGCACGAGATCGTCAATCCCGTGTATGCGCTCCAGTCGATCTCGCGCACGTTTCACGGGCGCGACCTCTTCAGCCCGGCTGCGGCGCATCTCGCGAGCGGCGTGTCGCTCGAGGAGCTCGGGCCCCCGCTCGACCCGGACGCGCTCGTGCGCATCGAGCTGCCGTCTCTCGTCGTCGACGGGGGCGTCATCACCGCGACGGCGCTGTACGTCGACGGGTTCGGGAACATCGCGCTCAACATGACCCGGGACGACGTCGAGGCCCTGGGGATCGTCTCCGGGACACGGCTCGAGATCGAGCACGCAGGCGAGCGGTACTACGCGATCATGGCGAGGACGTTCGCCGACGCGCGGCCCGGCGACGTGATCCTCTACGAGGACAGCTACAAGAACATGGCCGTGGCGATCTCGCGGGGGAACGCGGCGAGGATGCTCCACGCGGCGTCCGGGCAGAAGATCCGGATCTCGCTCCTGCGCTGACGCTCAGGAGATCGGCGGCCGCCGGTCGCGCCACGGCCGCGCGCTCTCGAGTTGCGCAGCGAGCCCGAGGACGAGCGCGTCCCCCGCGGGCGGGCCGATGGCCTGCACGCCGATCGGCAGCCCCGTAGCGCTCCAGTGCAGCGGAAGCGAGATCGCCGGGAGCCCCGTGAGGTTGGCGATCGCGGTGAAGGGGGTGAACGCCGTGCTCCGGAGGAGCTGCTCGATCGAGCCCTCGACACACTCCTGCCATCCGATCGGGACCGGTGGCAGCGCGAGCGTCGGCGTCAGGACGATGTCGAACCGGCTCCAGAATGCGACGGTGCGGCGAGCCAGAGTGGCGAGACGTGCGACCGCCCGCGCGTAGTCGGCGGCAGAGGATGCCTGTGCTGACTCGACCAGGCCGCGGTTGAGCGACGTCATGAGCGACGGATCGACCGGATGGAGCGCGGGACCGACCTGCCAGACCTCGAGGAACGCGTAGAAGACGTCAGGCTCGCCCCAGTCGGGCGTGGCCTCGATCACCTCGTGGCCGAGCTCGGCGACGAGGCCTGCGGCCGACTCGACCGCGGCGGCGCACTCGTGGTGGACAGGGGTCGATATCGGCGGGGTCGTCGTCACCGCGATGCGCAGCCCGGTCGGAGGATCTCGGACGACGTCTGCAAAGCGCCGCTCCGGTGGCGGCGCCCACCACGGATCCCCCGGCTCGTATCCCTCGAGCACGTCGAGCAGCGCCGCGGCGTCCTCGACCGTCCGCGAGACCGGGCCCGCGGTCGAGAGCCCTTCCAGCGAAGGGAAGGGCGCGGAGGACACGCGACCCCGCGACGGCTTCAGCCCGAGCACGCCGCAACACGACGCCGGGATGCGAATCGAGCCGCCACCGTCGCTGCCGTGCGCGATCGGAGTGAGCCCCGCGGAGAGCGCGGCGGCCGCCCCGCCGCTCGAGCCACCCGCCGTGAGAGCCGTGTCCCACGGGTTCGCCGTCGCGCCGTTCAGGTCCGACTCGGTGAAGGCCGTCGTTCCGAACTCGGGGGTGTTCGTCTTCCCGAGGAGGACGAAGCCGGCTTCGCGGAGACGGCGCACGACGGCCGTGTCGAAGTCGGGGACGTGGTCGGCATACGCGCGGGACGAGTACGTCGTCCTGACACCGGCCGTCGCCGTGAGGTCCTTGATCGCGATCGGGACCCCGCGGAAGGGCGCTTCGTCCGTCGCCGCGTCTGCCGCTGCGGCATCGGCGAGCGCCTCCTCGTGTCGCACGGTGACGAAGGCATTGATCGTCGGGTCGAGCCGGTCGATCCGCTCGAGGTACGTGCGGACGAGCTCGACCGACGAGACCTCGCGCGAGCGGACGAGCCGTGCCTGCTCGCAGGCCGACGCGAATGCGAGCTCCATCCCGGGCGACGCTAACAGCCGCGCTCCGGCCGTGAGGGGTGGATCTGCGCCG
>JBFFGH010000014.1:0-29329 GCA_041557575.1 Gaiellaceae bacterium | reverse complement strand
CCCGAGCTGCCTCCTGTCTTTCCGGAGCCGCCTCCTGTCTTTCCGGAGCCGCCTCCTGTCTTTCCGGAACCGCCTCCTGTCTTTCCGGAACCGCCTCCGGCCTTCCCGGAGCCGCCCCCTGTCTTTCCGGAGCCGCCCGACCCTGCACCGCTGCCGCCCGCTCCGGATCCACCACCGCCGGTGTTTCCCCCGCCCCCGGGCTTCTCGCCGCTCGACTTCGCAGCCGGAGGAGCGGAGGTCGAGCCGCTGCCCTGGCTCTCCTGGGCGCCGCCGGCGTCAGGGGTGGCCGATCCCGGCTGCTGCCCGGAGTCGGAGGCCGGAGCCCCGGTCTCTCCGGTCTCGAGCGGCCGGGAGCGAGTCGCACCGGAGGAGGTGCCTTCCTTCTTCTTGGCCGAAGGCGCCGATCGGCGTGCGTGCGACGTGCGCGTCGGCGGCCTCGCGCCTGCGCGTCCCGCCGAGGCGACCTGCCCGTCGGCCGGTACTGCCTCGTCGGCCCGATAGACGATCTCGACGCCGCGTGGTGCAACCTTCTCGCGTATCAGCCCCTCCTCGGCGCTCGACGCAACGGTGATCGAGACGAAGTAGGCGGCAGCGCGCTCGAGGATCTGGGGCAGCGGGACGAAGGAGGCGGTGACGGAGAGGAGGGGAAGCGGGATGCAGACGAGCGCGGCGATCGCGAAGGCGTGGCGCCGAGGAAGCGCCACCACCTCCGCGCTCGCCGGGGGCGTCCAGCCGTTGGGTGTCACGAGTCTCTCCATGAGCCGCAGAAGTGCCGTGCAATGCACACGTTCGAGGGATTTGGGAAAGCGACAGTCCCCCGGTCGGGGGAACCGCGCTCTCGATCGAGTGACCCCTTCGGAGGCCGCCTGCGGGATGGCGCCGAATGGCGGCAGCCGGGGGATCCCGGAGGTCGAAAAGGCGGACACGAATCGGGACGAACGATCGATCACGTTCCACCCCACGACAGCCTCGGCTTGAAGTAGTCTCGGCACCTTGCGCAAGGCCCTCGTCCAACTCGCTGCGCTCGGCGTTGTCATCGGCGTGCTGGTCACGCTCGTTGCGGTCCTGTTCCAGTGGCTGCCGACGTCGGCCTCCGAGGAGTTCGACCGCATCCATGACCTCTACTGGTTCGCGACCGTGATGTCGATCGTGATCTTCTCGCTCGTCACCGCGGTCGTCGTGTATGCGGTGTGGAAGTGGCGCGTGCCCCCCGACGACGACGCCGATGGGCCGCCGATCCACGGGAACACGCAGCTCGAGATCGTCTGGACAGCGATCCCCGCCGTGATCGTGATCATCCTCGGGGTCGTGAGCGCGGTCGTCCTCTCCGAGAACGGCCGGGCCGGCGACCGCCCTCTACAGGTGAAGGCGATCGCGCAGCAGTTCGCCTGGAAGTTCGAGTACACGGAGAACGGGGGCTTCACGTCCGGCGAGCTCGTGCTTCCGGTGGGCCAGGAGGTCAAGGTCACGATGGAGGCCCTCGACGTCATCCACTCCTTCTGGGTGCCGGAGTTCGGCCAGAAGCAGGACGCCGTGCCCGGCATCGAGACGTCGATCCTCGTGACGCCGACACGCGAGGGTGAGTTCGCCGTCGTCTGCACCGAGCTCTGCGGGCTCGGGCACGCGACCATGCGCGCCAAGGCTCGGGTCGTGACCCAAGCCGACTTCGAGACCTGGGTGAAGGAGCAAGCCGCGTGACCGCGACGCACCACGAGACCGAGATGACACATCGTCCCGCGCAGTTCGAGCCGCCGCACAGCCCTGCACGGCGCCTCCTCTTCGGCCCCGGGCTCGTGCGCGCCACCTGGGGCGGCATCGTGGGCTTCGGCTTCGGGGCCCTGCTCGTCTACCTCCTTCGCTCCTGGTGGGGCTGGGGCCCCGCGTGGGACACGGAGATCGTGCTCGTGGTGGGCGCGATGGTGTGCGCTCCGCTCGGGTTCCTGCTCGGGCTGGGTGCCTTCGACTACTGGCTCTACTACTTCTCGGGCCGGCCGACTCGCCCCGAGGATCACTCCGGCCACGGGGCGCAGTCGTGGAAGGACTACTTCCGGGTCAACACCGACCACAAGGTGATCGGGGTCCAGTACCTCGTCACGACCTTCGTGTTCTTCGTCATCGGCGGCCTCGCGGCGATGTTCTTCCGTGCCGAGCTCGCGGAGCCCGGCCTCCAGTTCGTGGACTCGCAGACCTACAACGGCCTCGTGTCGATGCACGCGACGCTGATGATCTTCCTCTTCATCATCCCCGCCTTCGCGGGTCTCGCGAACTTCGCAGTGCCCCTGATGCTCGGCGCGCCGGACATGGCGTTCCCGCGTCTGAACGCGCTGTCGTTCTGGCTCCTGCCGATCGCGGGGGTCATGTTCCTGGCGAGCTTCCTCGCTCCGGGCGGCGCCTTCGGGGCGGGCTGGACGGGCTACGCGCCGCTCGCGGAGGGGCAGCCGCTCGGCCAGACGTTCTTCAACATGGGCGTCCAGTGGGCGGGTGCCTCGAGCATCCTGACGGCGCTCAACTTCCTCGTCACGATCATCACGATGCGAGCTCCCGGCATGACCTTCTGGCGCATGCCGCTCCTCGTCTGGGCGAACTTCACGACTTCGCTGCTCGTCGTCATCGCGACGCCCTTCATCGCCGGCTCGCAGTTCTTCGTGATGTTCGACCGGATCATGCACACGAGCTTCTTCATCCCCGAGGGCGGCGGCTACGTGCTCGGCTACCAGCACATCTTCTGGTTCTACAGCCACCCGGCCGTCTACATCATGATGCTGCCCGGCTTCGGGATCGTCTCCGAGGTCATCTCCTCGATGTCGCGCAAGCCGGTGTTCGGCTACCGGCTGATGGCGCTCTCGCTGATGGGGATCCTCGTGCTCGGGTTCGCCGTCTGGGCGCACCACATGTTCGTCGCGGGGATGGCGGACTGGCTCAGGGTGCCGATGATGGTGTCGACGCTCCTCATCGCGGTGCCGACGGGCATCAAGGTGTTCTCCTGGCTCGCGACGCTCTGGCGCGGTCGCATCCACCTGACGACGCCGATGCTCTTCGCGCTCGGGTTCGTGACGATGTTCGTCGTCGGCGGCCTCTCCGGCATCTACCTGGGCTCGGTGCCCATCGACATCCACGCCTCGGACACGTACTTCGTCGTGGCGCACATCCACTACGTGCTCTTCGGCGGGTCGGTCTTCACGATCTTCGCCGGCGTCTACTACTGGTTCCCGAAGATGACCGGGCGGATGTACGACGAGCGTCTCGGGAAGTGGCACTTCTGGCTGACGTTCGTCTCCTTCAACGCGACGTTCTTCCCGATGCACTACGTCGGGCTTCGGGGAATGCCCCGCCGCGTCTTCGACTACGACCAGGCGTTCGGCGACCTGAACTTCATCATCTCGATCGCGTCGTTCGCACTCGGCGCCTCGTTCGTGATCTTCGTCTACAACATGATCGTGAGCTGGGTGCGCGGCCCGGTCGCCGAGGCGAACCCGTGGCGGGCGAACACGCTCGAGTGGCAGGTCTCCTCGCCGCCGCCCATCTTCAACTTCGACGAGATCCCCCAGGTCGTCGGCGGGCCGTACGAGTACGGCGTGGCCGGCGCGCGGCACGCCATCCTGCAACCTGCTCGTGAGGTGCAGGAGGTTCCAGCGTGAGCGAGGGCGTCACGTCGGTGCTGGTCGTGGCCAACGAGACGCTCGTCGGCGCCGAGCTCGTGGACGCCGTCCGCGAGAGAGCGACGAAGGGGTCGATCCGCGCCGTCGTCATCGCCCCGGTCACGCAGCCGCGCGAGGGCTACGTCGTCTACCGCGACTCGCGCCGGGCCGCGGCCTGGCGCAGGCTCGAGCGCGTCGTCGACGCGCTCCGTGAGGCAGGGGTACCCGCTCACGGCGCCGTCTACGACGACGAGCCGCTCGGCGCCGTGAAGGACGTGCTCGCCTCCGAGGAGATCGACGAGGTCATCGTCTCCACGCATCCCGAGACGAAGTCGGGCTGGCTCCGCCGCGACCTCGTGGGAGAGATCCGCAAGGCTGCCGCCGGCCGCCCCGTGCACCACGTCGTCTCCGAGTCCGCCGTGCGGGCGGGGAGCAACGTTCTCGTGGTCGCGAACGAGACGGTGCTGGGTGACGCCCTGCTCGATCGGATCCGGGCGCGCGCGGACGAGGGCGAGGCGAGCTTCCTCATCGTGTCCCCGCAGAGCGACCCGTCCCGGGGCCGGCACCCCGAGGCGGAGCGGCGGTTGCGGGCTGCCCTGTCGCTCCTCCGCTCCCAGGGGATCGACGTCCACGGCCAGATCGCGCACCCGGACCCCTTCACGGCGGCGCTCGAGGCAGTCGAGGACGAGCGGACGGACGAGATCATCGTCTCGACGTTCCCCGGCGAGCGATCCGGCTGGCTCCGCCGCGATCTCGTCCAGCGCCTGCGCGCCGAGACGGGGCTGCCCGTGGATCACGTCGTCGCCGAGCCCGCCGAGGTCGTCGCGTGAGCGCTCACGCCGATACGCACGAGCACCACGGGCCGCCCGCGGCCCACCAGAGCTCGCGCGTCGACGCGCGCGTGCTCGGGATGCTCATGTTCATCGGCTCCGAGATCATGCTCTTCGGGTCGTTCTTCGCCGCGTACTTCTTCATCCGCGTCGTGAACCCGGACTCCTCGACGATCACTCCCGACGCGTGGCAGTTCTGGCCGCCGTGCAAGGAGCCGCCGGCCGGTGGGACGTGTACCGCCGGCCAGTTCGAGTTCCCGGTCTTCGTCGCCGGCGTCAACACCGCGATCCTCGTGACCTCGAGCTTCACGATGCACTGGGCGCTCCAGTCGATCAAGCGCGGCCAGCGCACGGGGTTCCTCGCGGGGATGGTGCTCACGTTCCTGATGGGCCTCGCATTCCTCATCACCCAGGTCGTGGAGTACCTCCACGTCGGCTTCAACACGGGTGACGGCGCGTTCGCGTCGGTCTTCTTCGGCCTCACTGGCCTGCACGGCGCGCACGTGGCCGTCGGGTTGACGTTGCTCGCGATGGTGATCGTGCGGGGCTTCCGTGGCCACTACTCGCCCGAGCACCATCATGGCGTCGAGCTGCCCGGGATCTACTGGCACTTCGTGGACATCATGTGGATCGTGGTGTACGCCACGATCTACCTTCTCTGAGGAGGCGTACGCATGGAGAGCCCGTTCCGGAGCGAAGCAGCGGCTTTCCGGTTCCTGCTGATCACACTCGGCGCCTTCGCGCTCATCGTCATCGCGGCGTCGATCCACGTGACGCTCGGCCTCGTCACGTGGATCGTGCTCTCTGCGGTCGCCGTGTGGGTCTATCTCCGGCAGCGGGGCCCCGGACCGCGGCAGGAGCACGTCGAGCACGTCGGGGCGCCGGACGAGCGGCGTGTGCTCGTCGTGGCGAGCGAGACGATCGGTCGCGAGGAGCTCGTGAGCGCCATCGGGACCCGGGCGATCGCGGAGAAGACGACGTTCCTCGTCGTTGCGCCGGCGCTCACCTCGTCCGTCAAGGCATGGGCGAACGACGAGGATCCGGCGCGTGAGGCGGCTCAGGCCCGGCTCGACGAGATGATGGAGCGCCTCACCTCCGCAGGGATCGAGGCAACAGGGCAGGTCGGCGACAGCGACCCGCTCGTCGCGATCGAAGACGCCGTGCACACGTTCAGCCCCGACGAGATCGTCATATCGACGCATCCGCCGGGCCACTCGAGCTGGCACGAGAAGGGCGTCGTCGAGTCGGCGGCGGCACGCTTCGACGTGCCGGTCTCCGAGGTGATCGTCGAGCTCGAAGGGCCTGGCGAGACGTCCTAGCCCTGCGGTGGGCCCTGCCTCGCCCGTTGGCCGAGGCCGCTACTTGCCGGCGACCGACGAGACGTAGTCGGCCACGGTGTCGATCTGGGCCTGGTCGAGAGAGTCCTTGAACGAGGGCATCTGGCCCTTGCCGTTCGTGACCCGGTCCTTCACGAGCTCGGCCGACGGCATGGAGTCGTCGAGGTTCGGGCCCAAGGATCCGTTCGTTCCGGCGTCGGCGAGCGCGTGGCAGCTACCGCAGTTGGAGGCGAAGATCGACATGCCGTCCGTCGGCTTCTCCGCCGTGATGCCGGTCCCGGCGACCTCGCCGACGTAGGCGGCGATGTCCTCGATCGCTCGACTCTGGTCGTCCACGCAGAACGCATCGCCCTCGACCGTCCCGCAGTCGGGCAGAGTCTGGTCGGGACCGGGCATGCCGGGCACCCCTGTCGACGGGTTCGTCACGGGGTAGCGGATCTGCTGCGCGACGACCTGCGCGAACGTCGCCGACGTCATTCCCGCCTCCCGGGACTGCGCGAAGGCGTCGTCGAGGTTGGGGCCGACGGCCCCGTTCGAGCCGGCATCGGCGAGCGTGTGGCAGCCAGCGCAGGCGCTCGTGTAGAGCTCCTTTCCGGAGCTCTGGCTTCCGCCGCTGACGTACCCGCCCGTGCCGCATCCGGCGAGCACGAGCGACACCACGGCCGCGCACACGGCAGTCAGGACGGGGGCGAGCCTCACGGGGGGCGAGTCTATCCCGTCGAGCCGGACGGGCGGAGCTGCTTCAGGATGCGCTTGACCTCCGGGGCCGTCGGATCCTCGGGTGCGAGCTTCAGGAACTTCTCGTACGCCGCGATCGCAGTGGCGTTGTCACCCGTGGCCTGGGCAGCCTGCGCGAGCTCGATCTGGACCGTTGGATCCTTCGGCGATGCCGCCGCGATCTTCCTGTACGTGTCGACCGCACGCGTTGCTGCGTCCTGAGCCTCGCCGTACGCGACGGAGATCTGGTCGTCGTACTGAGAGGTGACCGCATTGGTGATGGGGTCGGGCGTCAACAGCGTGGTGCCGAGCTGGAACGCCGTGTCCATGATGGAGCTGGGGGCGAGATACTGGTTGCGGTACTGCAGGATCTGGGCCCTCTCCTGCGCTGTCGAGGCCTTCGTGAGGTAGAGACCGGCGAGCTCTCGCAGCGCGTCCGTGTTCTTCGGACGGAGCGCGACGAGGCCCTCCAGGGCGTCGATCGCACCGTTCGTGTTGCCGGCAGCCTGCTGTGCGTTCGCGAGATCGCGGTACGCCTGCGGACTCTTCGGATTCTCCGCGACGCGGCTCTCGGCCTCCGACACCGACGGCAGGCCGGAGCCCGAGCCTCCGCCGCTGAAGATGTCGCCGACACCGACGCCCCCGGCGCCGACACCGAAGCCGACGAAGCCGAGCCCGAAGGCGAGCGCGAGGAACAGGAACATCCACTTCGCGTGCCTGCGAAGGCGGGGGAAGAACATCGTGTCCTCGATCGCTACGTTGGAGCTTCGAGCGACAGGAGCCGGCTTCGCGCGCCGCGCGCCGCGCCGATCAGCTCGTGCCATGTCTTCCCTCCTTTCTCATACCGTGGCTCGCCGGATACGAGAGTAGCGAGGACGCGATTCGACGAGCCGCCGAGAACCGCTCCCGTAACGGGATCTTCCCACGGGATGAAGGGCGTGTCGGCGAGCGAGAGGACGACCAGATCTGCCCTCTTGCCCGGAACGAGCGAGCCCACCGAGCTCTCGAGCCCGAGCGCGCGTGCGCCTCCCAGGGTCGCGAGCTCGAGCGCATCCGCCGCGCTGAGAGCCTCCGGTCGCCGCTCGCGCGCTCGCGCCTCGGCGATCGCCTGGCGCATCTCGTCGAACATGTCGAACGACGGCGTCGAGGCGGGGCTGTCCGTGGCGATGCACACGCGGATCCCTGCCTCCCGGAGCTGCCGAAGAGGCGCGACACCGCAGCCGAGGAACGCGTTCGAGCGAGGGCAGTGGGCGACGGCGACGTCACGGGCGGCGAGGATCCGGATCTCCTCCTCGTCGGCTTGGACGCAGTGCGCCGCGAGGACGTGCGGACCGAGGAGCCCGGCCTCCTCCAGCATGCGGATCCCGGTCGTGCCGGGTGGCGTGACGAGCAGGTCCGCGAACGCCTCCCACGGCCCGGTCCCGTGTTGGAGGTACTCCGTCTCCGACTCGCTCTCGGCGAGGTGCGTCGCGACGGGAAGGCCCAGCTCGTGGCAGGCGCGGTAGAGGTCGGTGGTGCAGGTGTACGGCGCATGCGGGGAGATCCCGAGCCGGACGTCCTCCGAGAGGCTCTCCGCGACCCGCTGCCGCATCGGCTCGAAGCGATCGGCGATCTGCGCGTCCGTCTCGCCGAAGACCTCCAGGTAGACGATGCCGCGGAGGCCAGTGTCGGCGCAGGCGGTGGCGGCGGCACCGATGAAGCTGCAGTCCCCGACCGTGGTGATCCCTGAGCGCAGGCACTCGAACGCGCCGAGACGTGCGATCGCCTCCATGTCCTCGAGGCCGATCCGCCCCTTGCGCTCGACGTGCAGCGCGATCCACGTCGGGAAGTCCAGGCCGTCGCCGAAGCCTGCATAGGCGGCGTACTCGAGGTGGCTGTGGGCGTTGACGAATCCGGGGAAGATGACCGAGCCGGGGAAGTGCTCACCCCGGCCGAGCTCCGAGGACGGCCCGACCTCGGCGATGTCCCCGCGGTCGTCGATCGCGACGGCGCCGTGCGGAATCGGTGGCCCCTCGACCGGGACCACCCAGTCGGCGGATACGACTCTCACGAGTACTCGGCTCCCGCGAGCTCGTCCTCCCAGTCGTGGCTCCACCGCCGTTCCATCAGGACGGAGAGCCAGATCGAGAGCTCGAACAGCAAGACGAGCGGCACGACCTCGAAGGCGAGGGATACGGGGTCGACGGTCGGCAGGAGGATCGCGAAGACGAGGAGCACGACGAATGCGATCCGCCGGTTGCGTCTGAGCGTCTCCGTCGTCAGCACTCGAAGGCGCACGAGCGCCAGCACGAAGATCGGCATGAGGAACGCCAGCCCGCCTGCGAAGAGGGTCATCGCGGCGAAGGTGTAGTAGTAGCTCGCGCGGATCTGGATGTCGTAGAGCTGCTCGTCGTAGGAGGTGAGGAAGCCGAGGGCCTTGGGGAGCACGATCGTGTACATGAAGGCGACGCCGCCGGCGAAGAGGATGGTCGCCATGGCGACGAAGACGAGGACGACGCGCTCGAAGTGGGGCTGCACCGCCGGCGCCAGAAACGACCAGATCTGCCAGAGAACGATGGGGAGCGCGAGCGCGAATCCGGCGATGAAGCTCACCTTCACGGATGTGGTGAAGGGCTCGGTCACGCCGAGGGTCACGAGCTTCCTGTCGTCGGGCAGGGGCGCCGTCAGCCACTCCATGAGCTGCTCGTGGAACAGGAAGGCGAGGAGGAAGGCGGGGATGATCGCGACGAGCGAGACGATCAGCCTCGAGCGGAACTCGTCGAGGTGCTCGACGAGCGTTGCCTCTTCACCGTGTCGCAGACGGCGAGGGAGCCACCGGCGAAGCATCGGGCGGCAGTCCTAGCTGACGGGTTCCCGCTCCGCCTCTTGCGTCGCCGTGCTGTTCGAGGCAGTGGGCTCGGGCGAGGAAGGCGGGAGCTCCGGCTGGGCCGGCGTCGGCGTCGTCGTCCGCGCGGACTCCTCGACGCCCGAGATCCCGTCCTTGAACTCGCGCATCCCCTTGCCGAGCGAGCGGCCCATCTCCGGCAGCCGCTTGGCGCCGAAGATGAGGAGCAGCACGACGAGCAGAATCAGCAGCTCCGGGAGTGAGATGCCGAATGGCATTGGCGCACCTTAGCACCCGGTTCTTCGGCCGGATCGGAAATCTCATCTTCGGCCGGATCGGAAATCTCGCCCCGAGGAACGGCCGCGCAACACCCGCTCGGGAGCGGCTTTGCCGTGGGGAAGAGGTCAGAAGAGCCGCCGTATGATCGGGTCCGGCTACGATGCCCGGGCGGGCGTTCGTCGCGCTCGCATCTGTTTCCGGGAGGTCCCTTTCGCAATGGCGCAACTCGAGATCAAGAACCTGCACGTCGCCCTGGAGGACGGCACGGAGATCGTCAAGGGTGTCGATCTCTCCGTCGACGTGGGCGAGCGGCACGCCATCATGGGGCCGAACGGCTCCGGGAAGTCGACGCTCGCGTACGCCCTCATGGGGCATCCCAGCTACGAGATCACCGAAGGCCGGATCCTCTTCGGCGGCGAGGACGTCACCGACCTCGGCCCGGACGAGCGCGCGCAGGCCGGAATGTTCCTCGCGTTCCAGCACCCGCATGCGATCCCCGGTGTGACGGTGACGAGCTTCCTGCGCAGCGCGATCAACGCGATCCGCAAGGCGCGCGCGGGCGGCGTCGACGACCCGGTTCCGATCCCCGAGTTCCGCAAGGAGCTGATGGAGGCGATGGAGCGGCTCAAGGTCTCCCGCGAGCTCGCGGGACGCTACGTGAACGACGGCTTTTCGGGCGGCGAGCGGAAGCGCATCGAAGTGCTCCAGCTCGCGATGCTCAAGCCGAAGATCGCAATCCTGGACGAGACCGACACCGGCCTCGACATCGACGCGCTCCGCATCGTCGCGGGCGGCGTGAACGAGCTCGTCGGCCCGGAGATGGGGGCGCTCCTCATCACCCACTACCAGCGGCTCCTGAACTACATCCGGCCCGACTTCGTCCACGTCTTCATGGACGGCCGCATCGTCGCCGAGGGCGGCCCGGAGCTCGCCACGACGCTCGAGGCCGAGGGCTACGAGGCGTTCGCGCCAGCGACGGTCGGAGGTGAGAAATGAGCACGCACGAGACCGATGTCGTCCGCGGGATCCGCTCCGAGTACGCGTACGGCTTCCACGTACCCGAGGACTACTTCTTCAAGTCCGGCCGTGGGCTCTCCCACGAGCTCGTCGAGGCGATCTCCGAGCACAAGTCCGAGCCCCAGTGGATGCGGGACTTCCGGCACCGAAGCCTCGACTACTTCCTCGCGCGCCCGATGCCGACCTGGGGCGCCGATCTCTCCGGGATCGACTTCGACAACATCTACTACTACATCCGGCCCACCGAGAAGCAGGCCGACTCGTGGGAGGACCTCCCGGCCGACATCAAGGACACGTGGGACAAGCTGGGGATCCCGGAGGCCGAGAAGAAGTACCTCGCGGGCGTCGGGGCCCAGTACGAGTCGGAGGTCGTCTACCACAAGCTCCAGGCCGACCTCGAGGCGAAGGGCGTGATCTTCCTCGACATGGACTCGGGCCTGCGCGAGCACGAGGACATCGTCAAGCAGCACATCGGGACGATCATCCCGCAGAACGACAACAAGTTCGCCGCCCTCAACTCGGCCGTCTGGTCGGGCGGCTCCTTCATCTACGTGCCGCCGGGCGTCTCGATCGAGATGCCGCTCCAGGCCTACTTCCGCATCAACGCGGAGAACATGGGCCAGTTCGAGCGGACCCTGATCATCGTCGACGAAGGCGCATACGTGCACTACGTCGAAGGCTGCACGGCGCCGATCTACTCGTCCGACTCGCTCCACTCGGCGGTCGTCGAGATCATCGTGAAGAAGGGCGGCCGCTGCCGGTACACGACCATCCAGAACTGGTCGAACAACGTCTACAACCTCGTCACGAAGCGGGCCGTCGCCTACGAGGACGCGACCATGGAGTGGGTGGACGGCAACCTCGGCTCGAAGGTGACGATGAAGTACCCGGCGATCTGGCTCATGGGCGAGGGCGCGCACGGCGAGGTCCTCTCGATCGCGTTCGGTGGCAAGGGCCAGCACCAGGACGCGGGAGGCAAGGTCGTCCACGTCGCTCCGCGGACGTCGTCGGTGATCACGTCGAAGTCCATCTCCAAGGACGGCGGCCGCGCGGGATATCGCGGCCTCCTGGAGGTGGGGAAGGGCGCGGTCGGCTCGAGGTCGAAGGTGGTCTGCGACGCGCTCATCCTCGACGACGAGTCGCGCTCGGACACGTACCCGTACATCCAGGTCGACGAGAACGAGGTCGACCTCGGCCACGAGGCGACGGTGTCGAAGATCGGCGAGGAGCAGCTCTTCTACCTCATGAGCCGTGGGCTCTCGGAGGCAGAGGCGAGCGCGATGATCGTGTCCGGCTTCATCGAGCCGATCACGAAGGAGCTCCCGCTCGAGTACGCGGTCGAGATGAACCGCCTCATCCAGCTCCAGATGGAAGGCTCGGTCGGCTGACCCGAGCCCGGCCCCTCGACTAGGTGCCGTCACGATGAGCAGAGTGGAGCCCCTCGAGAGCTACCGGGCGCTGCCGCTTCCGACCACGTCGGACGAGCACTGGCGCTTCACCGACCTCTCGGGCTTCGATCCCGACGGGTGGACGATCGACGGGACTGCGGGGATCGCCGCGCCGCCGACACTGCTCGAGCTCGACGTCGCGGGTGCCGCGAACGTCGGCGAGGGCGGGCTCGAGATCGTCTCGGCGCCCGACGGCGTGCGCTTCGAGCCCCTTCCCGAGGATCACGAGCTCCTCTATTCGCTCGTCGGCTGGGACGAGAAGTTCGCGGCGCACAACGCCGCGCTGTGGCGGAACGGGCTGCTCGTGCACGTTCCGCGGGGCGTGGAGCTCGAGAAGCCCCTCTACGTGCGGATCGCGAACGCCGTCGAGGGCGGGTCGCTCTTCTTCCGGCTACTCGTCGTCGCCGAGCCGCACAGCCGCTTCACGCTGATCGAGGAGTACGTGTCTGCGTCGCCCCAGCTCGAGGCCTACACGAACGCGGCCGTCGAGATCGTCGTGAAGGACGCTGCGAAGGTCGAGTACGTGTCGGTTCAGAACCTCTCGCGCGGCACGTGGCACTTCGCCTCCCACCACGCTCGCGTCGAGCGCGACGCCGAGCTCGACTGGGTCGCGGGCGGGTTCGGCTCCGCCAAGGGGAAGATCCGGATCCAGAACGACCTCGCGGGCGAGGGGGCGACGTCCCGGGTGACGGGCGCGTACTTCGCCGACGGCACGCAGCATCTCGACTACGACACGTTCCAGGAGCACATGGCCCCCTCGACGACGTCGGACTTCGCGTTCAAGGGCGCGCTCCGCGACGAGGCGCGGGCCGTCTGGCGCGGGATGATCCGTGTCGAGGAAGGCGCCCAGCAGACCAACGCCTACCAGGAGAACCGCAATCTCCTGCTCTCGAGCACGGCGCACGCCGACTCGATCCCCGGCCTCGAGATCATGGCGAACGACGTTCGCTGCACCCACGGCGCAACCCTCGGTCGCGTCGACCGCGACCTCCTCTTCTACCTCATGACCCGCGGCTTGACACGCTCCGAGGCCGAGCGGCTGATCGTCCGCGGCTTCTTCCAGGACATGCTCGACCGCGTCGAGCTCGAGCCGGTGCGCGAGGCGCTCGCCGCCGCGCTCGAGGCGCGCATACCCGAGGCGTGACGGAGAAGCTGCACCTCACGGACGAGGAGTGGCGGGCGCGCCTCACGGCCGAGCAGTACGAGATCCTGCGGCGCAAGAGCACCGAGCGCGCGTTTACCGGCGCGTACTGGGACGAGCACGCCGACGGCGTCTACCGCTGTGCGGGCTGCGGCGCGGAGCTCTTCCGCTCGGAGACGAAGTTCGACTCCGGGAGCGGCTGGCCGAGCTTCTTTCAGCCCGTGACGCTCGACAGCGTCGTGACGGAGACCGACACGAGCTTCGGGATGACCCGCACGGAGGTGACGTGCGCCGCGTGCGGCGGGCACCTCGGGCACGTCTTCGAGGACGGTCCCGAGCCGACCGGGCTGCGCTACTGCATCAACTCGTGCGCGCTCGACCTCGAGCGGTCATCCTGACGGGGGAATGACGAGTTGCTGCCGCTCCGGCCCCGTCGAGCAGATCTTCAGGCCTGAGACCGCGCGGCAGAACCTCGACAGCTACCGCAAGAAGGGGCTCGGCAAGCTCTCGCGGCGCCTCGTCGACGCGGCCGCCGCGGGTGGGCTCGAGGGAGCGCGCGTCCTCGACATCGGCGGTGGGATCGGCGCGATCCAGGCGGAGCTGCTCGAGTCCGGAGCGCGCGAGGCGGAGATCGTGGAGCTCGTCTCGTCGTACGAGGAGCCTGCGCTCGAGCTCGCGCGGGACAAGGGGCTCGAAGGCCGGGTCTCGTACCGGGTCGTGGACATCCTCGCGAGCCCGGGTGCGGTCGAGCCGGCCGACGTCGTCATCCTCAACAAGGTCGTCTGCTGCTCTCCGGACGGCGTCGACCTCGCGGCTGCCGCTGCGCGCCTGACGCGGCGCACGCTCGTCCTCAGCTTTCCCCGGGACGTCGTCTGGTCACGAGCGAGCGTGGGCTTCTTCAACGTGGGCCTCTGGCTCATGCGCCGGTCGTTTCGCGTCTTCGCCCATCCCACGTGGAGCCTGATCGCTGCGATGGAAGGCGAAGGGCTTCGCGTCGTGGATCGCGGCAACGACGCCTTCTGGGAGCTCCTGGCCCTCCGGCGTACGTAGTTTCCGGCATCCGGATAGGTACGCGCCCCGATCCGCGCGCGCTCCCGCTCGGGAAGGGTGGCCGAGAACCCGCACACCACGAGGGAAAGGAGTTGTGGCGTGTTCACGTATGTCGGGCTGATCCAGATCACCGAAGAAGGTCGGGAGAGGCTCCATGAAGCGCCCGAGTACCTCGACAAGATCAAGCTGATCGTCGAGGAGGAGGGCGGGAAGCTCGAGGACGTCTACGCGATCATGGGACCGTGGGACTTCCTCGCGATCGTCAAGTACCCCGACAACGAGACAGCGTTCCGCGTGCTCGCGAAGATCGGGATGCTCGACGTCGTCAAGACGGAGACGTTCCCGGCGGAGAAGCTGGACGTCTTCTTCAAAGCGCTCGTCTGAGGCGAGGCGCTCACGCGCACCAGAGGCTGTCCCCTCACGGGGACAGCCTCGCCTCTCGGGCACCGCGTCGCTCCGTGCGCGCGTAGTCTCTCTCGATGGGTGAGATCGGGCTGTTTCCGCTCGGAGTCGTCCTGCTGCCGACCGAGCGGCTGCCTCTTCACATCTTCGAGGAGCGCTACAAGGAGCTCATCGGCGAGTGCATCGAAGGCGGTCTCGACTTCGGGCTCGTCTTCGCGGAGGGGGACGAGCTCGTCGAGGTCGGCACGCGAGCTCGCGTCGCCCAGGTGCTGACGCGCTTTCCCGACGGACGACTGAACGTCCTCGTCGAGGGAGGGGGTCGGTTCCTCGTCGACGAGCTGACGGACGGCCGGACCTTCCTGACGGCGCACGTCTCCCGGCTCGACGACGAGGACGATCCGGCTTCGCCGGAGTCGATCGACCGGGCGCTCGGCCAGTTCGAACGGCTCAGGGAGATGACGGGGAGCGAGGTCGAGTCGCCCGCGGCGAGCGAGCCCCAGCTCTCCTTCGCGATTGCAGGACGCGTCGAGCTCGCGGCAGAGGCCAAGCTCGGTCTCCTGCGCGACCTCTCGGAGCGCAGTCGCATGGAGACGCTGGGCGAGCTGCTCGATGCGGTGATCGCAGGAGCCGAGCGTGTGCGGACCGCCTCGGAGCGGGCATCGACGAACGGCCGCGTCGAGCTCGGGTGAGCCGACAGGACGGGGGTACCATGCTGCGATGGCCGTGACCGCCCGAGAGACGCTCGACGCGTATCGCCTCCGCGAGGACTTCGCGGTGTTCGGCGACCTCGTCAACGGAAAGCCCGTGGCGTTTCTCGACTCCGCCGCGTCCACGCAGAAGCCGAGACAGGTGCTGGACGCCATGCGCGACTTCTACGAGCACTCCTACGCGAACGTCCATCGCGGCGTGTACCGGCTCGCGGAGCGGGCGACGGCAGGCTACGAGGGAGCCCGCACGAAGGTTGCCGGCCTCCTCAACGCCCCGGCCGAGCGCGAGGTGGTCTTCACGCGCGGAGCAACGGAGGCGCTCAACCTCGTCGCATACGCCTGGGGGCTCGACAACCTCGGCCCCGGGGACGTCGTCGTCGTGACCGACCTCGAGCACCACTCGAGCTTCGTCCCGTGGCAGTACGTCGCAGGGCAGACCGGGGCGGCCTTCAAGGCGGTGCCGATCGACGAGTCGGGAGAGCTGGACCTCACCGCGCTCGACGAGATCGAGCGCGCGGGAACGGTGAAGGTCGTGTCGGCCAACTACGTGTCGAACACCCTCGGAACCGTGAACGACGTGCAGCAGCTCGCCTCGTGGGCACATGCCCGGGACGCGCTCATGGTCGTCGACGCGGCCCAGGCGGCACCGCATCGTCCCGTGGACGTCCAGGCGCTCGGCTGCGACTTCCTCGCGGTGTCCGCGCACAAGATGTGCGGGCCGAGCGGCGTCGGCGCGCTATGGGGCCGCAGCGAGCTCCTCGAGGAGATGGCTCCGTTCAACCTGGGCGGCGAGATGATCCGCTCCGTCTCGATGGACCGGACGACCTGGAACGAGCTTCCGTACAAGTTCGAGGCCGGCACGCCCCCGATCGCCGAGGCGGTCGGGTTCGGAGCCGCGGTGGACTACGTCTCGGAGGTTGGGCTCGAGGCGATCGAGCGCCACGAGCACGAGCTCGTCGCGTACACGCTCGGGCGGCTCGCCGAGCTGCCCTGGATCGAGACGTACGGCCCTCCGCCGGAGCGGCGGGCGGGGATCGTGTCGCTCAACGTCGAGGGGGTTCATCCGCACGACGTCGCGCAGGTGCTCGACTGGGAGGGTGTCGCGGTGCGCGCAGGCCACCACTGCACGCAGCCGCTCATGACGAAGCTCGGGATCGTCGCGACGGTTCGTGCCAGCTTCTACCTCTACTCGATCCCCGAGGAGGTCGACCGGCTCGTGGTCGGGCTCGAGAAGGCGAAGAGGTCTCTCGGCTGATGAGCGAGTTCGAACAGCTCTATCGAGAGCTGATCCTCGACCACTACAAGAGTCCCCGGAACCACGGGTTGCTCGACCCCTCGGACGCGCACGCCGAGGGCCAGAACCCGCTCTGTGGAGACGAGATAGCCGTCTCGCTGCGGCTGGGCGAGGGCGACGTCGTCGAGGAGATCGGCTTCGAGGGGCGAGGCTGTGCGATCAGCCAGGCGGCGATGTCGATGCTCGGCGACCTCGTGAAGGGGCGCACGGCCGCGGACGTCGCCGCCATGCCGAAGGAGGAGCTGCTCGACGAGCTCGGGATCCCGCTGACTCCCGTGCGGCTCAAGTGCGCGATTCTCGGCCTCGGAGTGGTGAAGCTGGCGCTGCACAAGGCCCGGGACACGCCTCTGCCCGAGGAGTGGGGGACGTCCAGCCGCGATCTGGTGCTGGAGTAGGAATGGAGGTCGTGGTCGCGCCGCTCGACGAGCTCGGGCCCGGGTCCATGCGCCTCGTGCCGGTCGGCTCGAAGCGGATCGGCGTCTTCAACTGCCAGGGGCGCCTGCTGGCGATCGAGGATCGCTGCTCGCACGACGACGGGCCGCTCTGCCAGGGCGACTGGGAGCCGGAGGGCTGCGTCGTCGTCTGCCCGCGCCACGGCGCGCGGTTCGACCTCGAGACGGGATCCGCCTTGACGCTCCCCGCATTCCTCCCCGTCGAGACCTTCCGCGTCGAGGTCCGGGACGGCCTCGTCGTCGTCGAGGTCCCGGACTGATGCTCGACGACCGCGTGCTCGCGGTTCTCGCCCGGCTCGAGCAGGAGGATCGCGAGGAACGGGACGCGGGAGTGCCGGCGGAGCTCCGCTCCCGGCAGGTCGCCCCTTCGACGGGGCGGTTCCTGTTCGCGCTCGCCGCCTCCCAGCCCGGGATCGAGGTTCTCGAGATCGGCGGCTCACGTGGTTACTCCTCGATCTGGCTCGCCTCCGGTGCGCGGGTGCTCGGTGGGCAGGTCACCTCGCTCGAGGTCGATCCCCGGAAGTGCTCGGCATGGCGCGCGAACGTCGCCGAGGCAGGCCTCGAGGAGTGGGCCGAGCTCGTCGAAGGCGACGCGATCGAGACGCTTCGCGCTGCGCAGGACGTCTTCGATCTCGTCTTCCTGGACGCGGAGAAGGACGACTACGAGGAGCTGTTCGGGCTCGTCCGGCCGCTGCTCGAGCCGGGCGCGCTCGTCGTCGCGGACAACGTGCTCTCGCACGCCGAGACGCTCGCCGGCTACACCGCTGCGCGCCAGGCGGATCCGACGCTCTCGAGCGTCACCATCCCTCTCGACCGGGGCCTCGAGCTCTCGGTCGTCCTCGCCTGAGCTGTCAGCGCACCTCGCTCATGAGCCCGTGGAGGTTTCCGTCCGGATCGCGGAAGAACGTCATCCACAGCTCGTGATCGGGCATTCGGGCGATCAGGTGCGGCTCGTCGTCGAAGGGAACGCCCCGCGCGAGGAGGTCTTCGCGCGCCGCGTGGATGTCGTCGACGCGGAAGTAGAGGATCGAGCTCGGGTGGTCGAGCTCGGGCGTCTCGGGAGGCGAGAGCATGATGCGCACGTCACCGCAGACGAGGAACGCGAGCGGGCCGGCTTCGAAGAGGAGCTCGAGGCCGAGGGCGTCTCGGTAGAACGCAACAGCCCGTGGCACGTCCTTCGTCGAGATGGCGATCTGGCCGATGCCCGTGATCGGGTCCTGCATCGCAGGGGATCATGCACTCCTGCACCGCAACGCGCGCTTCACCTCGCCGATTTCTTCCATCCGCACGAAGCGCGTATGCTGCCGCTACCGCGGAAAGGAGGTGGTCCGGCTTGAGTGATGACAGTTCCGGCAGTGGAGGTACCAGCGGGTAGAGGCGTGCCCCCGGGACCACCGGGAATCGCCTAGCCAGCGTAGGGGGCTCGCGCGACGCGCTGCGCTGTCTCGCCCGAGGCAGCGCCGGAAGCGCCTCTACCAATCCAACGCTGGTATCCGTCGTGAGGGGCCGCCATGCGCGGCCCCTCGACGTTCCGGCCCACGCCGCGGTCGCCGCCGGCGGTTCGCCGCCCCCCGCACGGGCCCTCCGGGATCAGCTGTCGGCGAAGTTCTGCCAGTAGCGGCTCGGCGTCGGGCCTCGCTGCCCCTGGTACTTCGAGCCGATACCGGCCGATCCGTATGGCTTCTCCGCCGGCTCCGCGAGCTGCACGAACGACAGCTGGCCGATCTTCATCTCGGGGTAGATGGTGATCGGCAGGTTCGCGACGTTCGAGAGCTCGAGCGTCACGTGCCCGTCCCAGCCGGGGTCGATGAAGCCGGCGGTGGAGTGGATGAGCAGCCCGAGCCTCCCGAGCGAGCTCTTGCCCTCGAGGCGCGCCACGAGGTCGTCGGGAAGCGTCACGCGCTCGAGCGTCGAGCCGAGGACGAACTCGCCGGGGTGGAGGATGAACGCCTCGTCGCCTTCCACCTCGACGAGCTCCGTGAGCTCCTCCTGGGAGGTCTTGACGTCGATGTAGGGGTAGCGCGAGTTCCGGAACACGCGGAAGTACCGATCCACGCGCACGTCCAGGCTGGACGGCTGCATGAGGCCCGGGTCGAACGGGTCGATGCCGATGCGCCCCTCGGCGATGAGCCGTCGAATCGTTCGGTCGGAGAGAACCACCGGGGCGATTCTACGCGGGCCGTCTCGTCGCCCCGCTGCGGGGCGGAAAGTGCGATCGAGCTGCGGTAAGGTCCACCCTCCGGTGTCGATGCTGTTCCCACCCGTCGACCCGAACGAGCGCTTTCGCGAGCGTCGGGCCGCGTCCAGGCGACGCAAGCGCCTCCGGCGAGGCGCCGTCATCGCTGCCGTGCTCGGCGTGATCGCCTTCCTCGGTGTCGGCGCGCGGTGGATGGGTGGAGGCTCGACGCCCCCCGAGGCGGTGAACCTCTCGACGCTTCCCTCGACGCCGAAGTCGGGCCCGCGCGCGCTTCCGATCGAGCTGCGCGGGGTGCACGTCACCGCAGCCCTCGCGTCTCTCCCCGGCAAGCTCGACGAGTACCTCGATCTCGATCGCAAGGGTCTGACCGCGCTCGAGCTGGACATCAAGGACGAGCAGGGGGAGGTCGGGTTCGGGCCGGCCTCGTCTCGTCTCGCCTCCGCGATCGGCGCGGCGCGGAGCTACTACAAGCCGAGCGCGGTGGCCCGGCGAGCGCATGCTCGCGGTCTCTACCTGATCGGCCGGATCGTCGTGTTCGAGGATCCGGTGCTCTCACGAGCCCGACCCGACCTCGCGATTCGCCGAAGCGACGGCTCCGTGTGGAAGGACAGCGCCGGGCTCGGGTGGGTCAACCCGTACGACAAGCGCGTGTGGGACTACAACGTCGGGCTCGCGGTCGCCGCCGCGCGCGCGGGGTTCGACGAGATCATGTTCGACTACGTCCGGTTCCCTTCGGACGGCGACGTCGGTGCAGCGGTCTACAGCAACGCGCGCGGCCTCGAGAAGCGCGAGGCGATCCCCGCGTTCCTCCGCTACGCAGCGAAGCGCCTCCGCCCCCACGGCGTGCGCATCGGCGCGGCGGTCTTCGGGCTCTCCGCCGCACGCGACCTCGGGATCGGGCAGCTGCCCCGCGACATGGCTCCGTACCTCGACACCATGTACGCGATGACGTATCCCTCGCTCTTCGGCCCCGGGGAGCTCGGGATCGCCGATCCGGGAAGCACGCCGGGGGAGACGGTCTCCCGCGCGCTGAAGCGCTTCCAGACCCGGCTGCGGGGAACGGACGTGCTGCTCGTGCCGTGGATCCAGGACTTCAGCTTCACGACGCCGTACGACCTCGAGAAGGTGCAGGCACAGGTCGCAGCGGGCCGCGGGCTCGGCGCCAAGGGCTTCCTCCTCTGGAACGCCGAAGGGGTCTACACGGACGACGCGCTCGCGGCGCCGTGAGCGCGCGAGCTCAGGGTGCCAGGCGCTCTCGGCGCCAGCCACGGCCTTCGCGCACGTAGCGAATCCGATCGTGGAGCCGGTCGTCGTGGTGCTCCCAGAGCTCGATCGTCTCGGGGACGACGCGGTATCCGCCCCAGAACTCCGGAAGCGGCACCTCGCCGCCGTCGAACCGGGCCTCGGCCTCGGCGACTCGCGCCGAGAGCTCCGCGCGCCCGGCGAGCGGCTGGGACTGCGGTGACGCCCAGGCCGCGATCCGGCTCGGGCGGGGACGGGTCATCCAGTAGGCCTCCGACTCCTCGATCGACGCCGTCTCCACCCGACCCTCGACTCGCACCTGCCTGCCGAGCTCCCACCAGTGGAAGACGAGTGCGGCCGAGGGATGCTCGCGCAGCTCGTCCGCCTTGCGTGACGTTCGGTTGGTGAAGAAGGTGAGCCCTCGCTCGTCGAGCCCGCGCAGGAGGACCATGCGAGCAGATGGCTTGCCGTCGGCGCCGACGGTGGCGAGCGCCATCGCCTCCGGGAGAGGGACGACGCCTCGCGCCTCGAGGAGCCATGCCTCGAGCTGAGCGATCGGGTTCGCGTCGATCTCTCGCTCGTCCACCGCCGGAGCATGCCTGTTGACGCGGCTCGCGAGAGCGGGAAGACTCCCGCGGAATGTGCCTCATCTTCCTCATGGCGCTCTTCGCACCGCGCGTCGCGTTCGCGCTGATCTGGATCTTCGGCGACCGCGTCGACCTTGCCTTCAGCTCCTGGGTCTGGGCGCTGCTCCTGCTGATCTTCCTGCCCTGGACCGGGATCATGTACTCGGTGATGTGGTCGCCGGTCGTGGGCGTGGACGGCGCGGAGTGGATCGTCATCGTGCTCGCGGTCATCGTGGACCTCATGTCCTGGAGCGCGCGGGCAGCGAAGAGCCGCTACCGCAGCGCGTACTAGCCGTTTCCGGCCACCCGCTCGGCTAGGCTCCGCCGCGTGGCGACGACACGGGTGATCGAGCTCCGCACGGAGATCCCCGGGCCGCGCACACGAGAGATCCTCGAGCGCGAGAGTCGCGCCGTCGCCAAGCCGCTGCGGGTGCACGAGCCCGTCTTCGCGGCGGAGGCGCACGGGTCGACGATCACCGACGTCGACGGGAACACGTTCATCGACTTCGTGGGCGGTGTGGGCGTGATGAACGTCGGGCACAACCACCCGCGCGTCGTCCAGGCCGTGCACGAGCAGGTCGATCGCTTCCTCCACACCGACTTCACCGTCGTCGCGTACGAGCTCTACATCGAGCTCGCGGAGCGCCTCGGCCTGCTGGTTCCGATCTCCGGCGGCACGAGGGCGGCCTTCTTCAACGCGGGAACGGAGGCCGTCGAGAACGCGGTGAAGCTGGCTCGCCTGCACACCGGCCGTCAGGCCGTGATCGCCTTCACGGGCGGCTTCCACGGCCGGACCTGGCTCGCGCTGACGATGACGTCCAAGACACACCCGTACAAGACGGGCCTCGGGCCGTTCGCCCCCGAGGTCTACCGGGCGCCCTTCCCGAGCGCATATCGGGGGCCGGACGCGGAGGCAGCCCTCGCGGCGCTCCGGGCGATGCTCACCACGCACGTGAGCGCCGAGCACGTGGCCGCGATCGTCTTCGAGCCGCAGCAGGGCGAGGGAGGGTTCATTCCGGCCGACCCCGCGTTCGTCAGCGGGCTCAGGCAGCTCTGCGACGAGCACGGCATCGTCCTCGTGGCCGACGAGGTGCAGACGGGGTTCGGCCGCACGGGCCGGATGTTCGCGATGGAGCACTTCGACGTGGAGCCGGACCTGCTCGTCGTGGCGAAGTCCCTCGCCGGCGGGCTGCCGTTGTCCGGCGTGCTCGGCCGAGCCGAGATCATGGACGGCCCGCACGGCGGCGCGATCGGCGGCACGTTCATCGGGAACCCCGTCGCACTCGCCGCCGCCCTCGCCGTTCTCGACGTCTTCGCCGAGGAGCAGCTCGTCGCGCGCGCGAACGTGATCGGAGACACGATCCGATCTCGCATGCTCGAGTGGAAGACGCGCTGGCCGCGCATCGGAGACGTGCGTGGCCTCGGCGCGATGCTCGCGATCGAGCTCGTTCGCGATCCCGAGGCCAGGACGCCCGCGCCCGAGCTGGCCGAGGCGGTCATCGACGCCGCATTGAGGCGGGGCCTCATCCTGCTGAAGGCGGGTGTGAACGGGAACTGCATCCGCGTGCTCTGCCCGCTGACGATCGCCGACGCCGAGCTCGACGAGGCGCTCGCCTCGTGGGAGGACGCGCTCGCCTCCGTCCTGGGCTGACCTGGACAGGTCCGAAGCACCCCGCATAGACTCCACGAGTGGCGCTGGGGCTCCGACGCGATGCGAAGGCGAAGCTCATCTCGGGCGTTCCGCTCTTCGCGGGGCTCTCGAAGCGGGAGCTCGCTCAGGTCTCGGCGATCGCGGACGAGCTCGACTTCGGATCCGGCAAGACGCTGATCCGCGAGGGCGACGCGGGCCGGGAGTTCTTCATCCTCCTCGAGGGAAGCGCCGACGTGACTCTCAAGGGCAAGGTGCTCGCGACGCACGGGCCAGGCGCCTTCTTCGGTGAGGTGGCGCTGATGTGCGACACGCCGCGAATCGCGACCGTCAAGACCACCTCGCCGAGCCGGGCGCTCGTGATCACCGACCGCGACTTCCGCACGCTCGTCAAGACCAGCCCCGGGATCGCGCTCAAGGTGCTCGAGGCAGTCGGCCGGCGCCTGCCGTCCGACGACGCCTAGCCCACGGCACCGAAGCGCGGCGAGCACGCTACGCGGCCGGCACCGGTCTCGGACCGGCCGGCCTCCGGCCGATCGCTAGAACTCCAGGCGGCTGCGGTGCTCGTGGCGCTCGAGCGCGAGCTCGATCAGGCGATCGAGAAGGTCGACGTACGAGATCCCTGAGGCCTCGAAGAGCTTCGCGTAGACGCTCGTCGCGGTGAACCCGGGGATCGTGTTGATCTCGTTGACGACGACCTCGCCGTCGGGTCGGGCGAAGAAGTCGATCCGGGCCATGCCCTCGCACTCGGTGGCCACGAACGACTCGATCGCGAGCTCCTGCACCCGCTGCCGCGTCTCGGCGGCGACTCGTGCGGGCACCACGAGATCCATCCCGCCCTCGTCGTACTTCGCCGAGTAGTCGTACCACTCGGCGTGGGCGACGATCTCGCCCACCTCGGACGCGACCGGAGCGCGGTTCCCGAGCACGCCGCACTCGACCTCGACGCCCGAGACGAACTCCTCGATGAGAACCTTGTCGTCGTGTCTGCGAGCGAGCTCGACGGCCGGCGCGAGGTGGCTCTCGTCGTGCACCTTGGAGATTCCGACCGACGAGCCGAGGCGGGCCGGCTTGACGAAGACCGGGTAGTCGAACGGGTGCTCCAGCGGATCCCCGTCTCGGATCGTGACGTTGCGGGTCACCGGGATTCCCCGGTCGCGGAGGACTGCCTTGCACAGGTCCTTGTCCATGCACAGGGCGGAGGCGGCCACGCCTGCGCCGACGTAGGGGACGCCCGCGAGCTCGAGGAGGCCCTGAACCGTTCCGTCCTCACCGAACGGGCCGTGGAGGATCGGCAGCACGACGTCGACCGCTCCGAGCACACGGGCTGCCGGGGGCCTGTCGGCGACGACGGGGAGGGTCTCGGCGATCGGCTCCGCATCGGGGGCCGGGGCGCTCTCGCTCCCGGCTCCGATCTCCCAGCGCCCGTCGCGGCCGATCTCGATGACCGTCGTCTCGTAGCGGCCGGGATCGAGCGCGTCGACCACCGAGCGGGCGGACTCGATCGAGATGGCGTGCTCGCTCGAGCGGCCGCCGGCGAGGACCGCCACCCGAACGGGTCCGGTCACGGGGTCGGCGAGGTCGTCGTGGTCGTCGGCGGAACGTAGCGGCCGACGAACAGCGTCACGAGGGTGTTCGGTTTCGCCTGTGTTCCGCCGGCGGGATCCTGGGAGATGACGATCCCGTCCTGGGTCGGGTCTTCGACGTTCTCGAGCACGACGCGCGTGCGGAAGCCGGCGGCCTCGAGCGTCGTCTGCGCGATCGCCACGTCCTGGCTCGTGACGTCGGGGATGGCCGTCGTCGTCGGGCCCTTCGACACCGAGAGCGTGATCGTCGATCCCCTCGAGCTCTCGGTTCCGCCGCTCGGATCCTGCTGGACGACGATGCCGGCTGCGAGCTCGGACTCGATGTCGATGCGCGAGACGCGGAATCCGGCTCTCTGAAGCTCGGCGGCTGCCTGGTCGTACGGCAGGCCGATCACGTTGGGCACGGAGACGGGCTTCGGGCCGCGGGAGACGTTGATCCGCACCTGGGTGCCCTCCACGACCGTCGTTCCCGCGGCGGGTGCCTGTGCCGTCACCGTCCCCACTTCCTTGTCGGAGTTGACCTCGACCACCTGTGCGTCGAGCCCCGCTTGCGTGAGCTCCGCGACGGCGTCCTCGACCGTCTGGCCGACGACGCTCGGGATCGTGACCTCCGGCTTCCCGGACGAGACGTCGATCAGGATGACGGTCTCCTTGTCCACGCGCGTGCCCTCGGTCGGGTTCTGGGCGGAGACGAAGCCCTCCTCGACGTCGGAGCTGGAGACGCGCCGGACGCGAGGGACGAGGCCCTTCTCGGTGATGAGGTTCACAGCCTGCGTCTCCTGGAGCCCGACGACGTACGGGACGGCAACCGTCGCCGACGCGTCGAGCTGGTTCTGGATCGAGCTGTAGGCGAACCAGCCACCGACGAGGAGTGCCAGCACGACGCCGAGCCCGAGCAGCCACGGCCACAGCGGCCGGCTCCGCGACGGCGGCTCGTACTTGGGCGGAGCGATGGGTGGGGAGGTGGCGCCCCGGCGGAGCGCCATCGTGGCGGCGGTGGTGTCGAGGCCGTGCTCGCCGGAGAGGACCATCGTCGCGGCCTCCGCCGTGTCGGTCGCGACGTGCCCCCCACGGGAGACGGTCTCGAGGTCGGCGTCCATTCCGGCGGCCGACTGGTAGCGGTCGGCGGGCTCCTTCGCGAGCGCTCGAACGACGACGAGGTCGAGGTCCTCGGGCACCTCCGCCCGGAGGGCGGAGGGCCGCGGCGGCACCTCGGTCAGGTGCTTCATCGCGATCTCGACCGGGCTGTCGCCGGTGAAGGGGACTTCGCCCGTCAGCAGCTCGTACAGGACGATGCCCGCGGAGTACAGGTCGGAGGTCTGGTCGACCGGAGCCCCGCGCGCCTGCTCGGGAGAGAGGTACTGCGCGGTCCCGATGATCGCGCCTTCCTCCGTCATCTGGCTCGCGCCGACGCGGGCGATCCCGAAGTCCGTGACCTTGACGACGCCCTCCGGGTCGACGATGACGTTGTGCGGCTTGATGTCGCGGTGGACGACGCCGTTGCGGTGGGCGTACCGGAGCGCGGACAGGATCTGGCGTGTGTAGGCGATCGCGACCGGGATGGGACAGAGCCCCCGTGAGCGGATGAGCTCCTTGAGCGTCCGTCCTTCGACGTACTCCATGACGATGAAGTAGGAGCCGTCGGCCTCGCCCCGGTCGAAGATCGAGACGATGTTCGGGTGGCTGAGCCCGGCTGCATGGGTCGCCTCGCGCCTGAACCTCTCGACGAACTGCTCGTCGTTCACGTAGCGGCCGTGCAGGATCTTGATCGCGACGCGCCGGCCCAGCTCCTGGTCCTCGGCGAGGTAGACGTCCGCCATCCCACCGCCGCCGAGCTTCCGCGAGATGCGGTAGCGGCCTGCGAAGAGGGTTCCGGAGAGGGTGTCCTGGGATGCCATGAGCTTCTAGAGGTTAGGGATTCTCCGTGCCCTGCAAGATTGCCTGCATGACAGCACGTGCGATCGGCGCCGCGGTCGAGCCCCCGGTGCCGCTCTGGTCCTGGAGAACGACGGCGATCGCGAGCTCTGCCGGCTCGTCTGCGCTCGTGCCGGCGAACGCGATGAACCAGGTCGTGTTCGAGCCCGGCACGCCCGTCTCCCCCGTCCCGGTCTTGCCCCCGATCGAGTAGCCGGAGATCTGTGCGGCGGTGCCGGTCCCGCGCTGAACCGCGAGTCGCATCATCTCGGCCACGGCGTCCGCGGTGTCCTGGCTCACCGCCTGCCGGACGGGCTTGGGCCGCGTCTCCTCGATCACCTTTCCGCCGGGCGCGACGATCCGCTCCACCACGTGCGGCTCCATGAGCCTGCCGCCCACCCCGATCGCTCCGGCGACCATCGCGTTCTGCAGAGCGGTGACGAGCAGTCGCTCCTGCCCGAAGGCCATTCGTCCCGCGTCGACGTCGGGATCCTGCTCGGGGTAGTAGAGCCTGCCGTCGCGGTAGAGGCCGCTCGCGAGCCTCTCGTCGGCCGGCGTCTCGAGGGGCGGGCGCTCGTAGAAGCCGAATCGCTTCGCCGTGTCGAGGATCCTCTTCGCGCCGAGCTTCTTCCCGATGTTGCAGAACACGGAGTTGACGGAGTATGCGAGGGCGTCCCGGAGCGTGATCGTCCCGAACGGGCGCGACGTGTCGAAGTTGTTCACCCGCTTGCCGTAGACCGTGCAGTAGCCGGGGTCGACGAACGTCGACTCGGGGGTGTACTTGTCCGACTCGAGCGCCGCGGCGGTGGTGATGACCTTGAACGTGGAGCCGGGGACGTAGAGGCCCGCGCTCGCGCGGTTCAGGAGGGGCGAGGGGATCGCGCAGTCCGCCTGAATCTTCGAGATCTCGCCGAAGCGCTCCTCGACGAGGTTCGGGTTGAAGCTCGGAGAGCTCGCCATGACCCGGACCTTCCCCGTCCGGGGGTCGAGTGCCACCACCGCTCCACACCTCGTGCCGAGCTGCTCGACCGCGACCTGCTGCGCGTCGAGGTCGAGCGTCGTGATCACGTTGTTGCCCCGGATGGGCCTGCCCTTGAGCTCGTCGAGCGCCCTGTCGACGACGGTCGTCAGGTTGGCGTTCGAGGCCGTCAGGTAGTCGTTCAGGGACCGCTCCAGGCCTGTTCGCGAGCGTCCCGCTGTCGAGTAGCCGACGACGTGCGCCGCCAGCGGGCCGTAGGGGTAGCGGCGGAAGTAGAGCGTCTTCCCGTCGAGGTCGCGCTCGACGTTGCGCGCGAGGCGCTTCCTCGGCTCGAACGAGAAGATGAGCCCCCGGTCGATCGCGAACTCCGCGACCCGCCGGATCGCGTTGTCCTGCCGCGCTGCCAGCTCGGGAGAGGCCCAGGTCTGCCAGTACGTGGTCATCACGACGAGCACGACGACGAGGGCGAGCGCGACGTACGTCAGGCGGGCGATCCGACGGTTCACTCGCGCCCGCCGAGCGCGTTCGCGCGGTTCGAGATGAGCAGGAGCCCCGCCAGGAGCAGGAAGTTCGCCACGATGCTCGTCCCGCCGTAGGAGACGAAGGGGAGCGTGATGCCGGTCAGCGGCACGATCCGCACGATGCCGCCGACGATGATGAACGTCTGCAGCGCGAAGCCGAACGTCAGGCCGGTCGCCGCGAGCTTGGAGAAGCCGTCCTGGGCGCGCAGCGCGATGCGCATCCCGCGGACGACGAAGAGCATGAAGACGAGGAGGAGCGCGGCTGCCCCGACGAGCCCGAGCTCCTGGCCGATCGCCGAGAAGACGAAGTCGGTTCGAAGGTAGGGGATGAGCGGCGATCCGTCCGTCGAGCTGAACGTGCCCTCGCCCAGGCCGGTTCCCCAGAAGCCGCCGTTGCCGATCGAGTAGAGGCTCTTCACGAGCTGGTAGGACGCACAGTCCTGGCGGAGCTCGAGCTGTCCGTTGAGCGCGCAGTAGACCTTCTCGTCGGTCCAGGGATGCAGCCAGATCGTGACCCGTTCGCGGACGTGCCCGATCGCGTTGTAGAGGGCCGCCGCACCTCCGACGAACAGGCCGAGCCCGGCCGCGACGTAGAGGGTGCGACCGGTGGCGACGTAGAGCATCGCGAGGAAGATCCCGAAGTTGAGGAGCGCGCTCCCCAGGTCGTTCGTCGTGACGATGACGAGCATCGCCGCCCCCCAGATCGCGAGGAGCGGCCCGAAGTCCTTCAGCCGGCCCTGTGCGAGAACCTCGCGCTTCTCGCGCAGGTACGCGGCGAGGAACACGATCAGGCAGATCTTCGCGAGCTCTCCCGGCTGGAACTGCAGAGGCCCGAGGTCGACCCACAGGCGGGCGCCGTTCACCCGCTTGCCGAGCCCCGGCAGGGACGGCAGGAGGAGAAGCACGACGGCTGCGACGCCGAACAGGTATCGGTACTGCTCGAGCACCCGGTAGTCGTGACGGAGCCAGATGAGCGCCGCGGCGAGGGCGCCGACGCCGACCGCGACCCAGGCCGCCTGGCGCAACCCGTCGTTCTCGTCGAGCCGGTAGATGGTGACGAGGCCGAAGCCGGTCAGGACGGCGGTGAGCGGGAGGAGCGCACCGTCGGCATAGGGGACGGTCCTGCGCACGACGACGTGGGCGATGACGTACAGCCCGAGGAACAGGGCTCCCCACGTCAGTGCGCGTGAGGTGGCGGCGACGTCCTGCGCCAGGACGACCGTCGTGAGCGCGATGGAGGCGATCGTGGCCGCGAGAACGATGCCGACGAGCTCGCGACTCCGGTTGCTCACCTGCCGAGGCCCCAGTACAGGGCGAGAAGGCCGACGAGCACGACTGCGGCGATGAGTGCGAGCGCGGCAAGTCTTCCCCCCGCGCCGGCGCCGTGGCGGCTGACGTCGGCGGCCTCGCCGTCCCCTCGCTCGGCGCCGTCGCCGCCCGCCGGCTCGGGGGAGGCCGCCTCCTCGGGGAGCTCCTCTTG
>JBFFGH010000013.1:0-31228 GCA_041557575.1 Gaiellaceae bacterium | reverse complement strand
GCTCGGGGGGCAGCTCCGGGTGGCGGCGGAGAAGCTCACGGACGGCCTTCACCGCCATGTCGTCCGCCCGCGTCTTCGCGAAGTACCCGTCCGGGGTCGCGCGCCCGAATGCCGTCCGGACACCGTCGACGTAGACGACCTCGCGTAACTCGGCCACGCTGAGACGATACTCCGCCCGCGGCGGCGGGATCGGAGCTACTGCTCGCCCGAGGCGAGCTCGCGGGAGCGCACCATCGCGGCCTGTATCGCGTTCAGGAAGGCCGCCCGGACGCCCGCCATCTCGAGCTCGCGGATCGCCGCGATCGTCGTCCCGCCGGGAGACGTGACCATCTCGCGGAGCTCGACGGGGTGCATCTTCTCGTCGCGGAGCTGCTTCGCCGTCCCGAGCATCGTCTGCACGACGAGCTGCGTCGAGATCTCCCGCGAGAGCCCGAGGAGGATTCCGGCCTCGATCATCGCCTCCGCGAGGAGGGCGAAGTACGCGGGGCCGGAGCCGGAGACCGCGGTGATCGCGTCCATCGACTTCTCGGAAACGCGCACGACGGAGCCGAGGTGGGCGAGCGCGTCCTCGGCGAGGTCGAGGTGCTCGTCGCTCGCGTGGGCTCCGGCGCAGAGCCCGGCGATGCCCTCGTGGACGGTCGAGGGCGTGTTCGGCATCGCCCGCACGACGGGGACTCCGGGCGAGAGCCGGCTCTCGATCTGCGTCGTCGGGATGGCCGCGACGATGGAGAGGACGGTCTGCTCCGGAAGGACGAGGCCGCCGATCTCACCGAGCAGGCCGTCGATGTCCTGGGGCTTGACCGAGATGACGACGAGCGCCGCGCCGGCGACGGCGTCACGGTTCGAGAGCGTGGCCTTCACGCCGTGTCGCTCGTGAAGCTCCGCGACGCGCTCCTCCCGCCGAGCGGTCACCGCGATCTCCTCGGCCGTGCGCCAGCCCGACGAGAGGAGCCCTGCGATCAGCGACTCGCCGATCCTGCCGGCGCCGAGGATGGCGATCTTGCGCCCGTCCACCATGAGGGCAGTCTAGGGATCGGCGGGCGGCCGTCGCGAAGGCCCCCCGCCGTGCCCTACCCGCAGTGTCCTATGACGAGGCCGTGTTGGTGAGCGGCGCCGTCACCCCGGGCTCGAAGTCCCACTGCCGAAGAACCATCCCGTCCCTGAGCTGGAAGATCGTGGCCAGGATTCCCTCCTCGCCTGCCGGCGTGCTGTACCGGACGAACGTGGACGCGTAGTCGCCCTCCACGGTGACCGGTGCGACCCGCTCGAACTGGAGCCCGATGCCCTGCGCGTTGGCGAGGTTCTCGAGGATCCCGGGCATGCGGGTCATCTGGCCGCCCCACGCGGTCAGGACGATCGCATCGGTCGTGTACAGGTTCCGGATCGCCGCCGCGTCGCCTGCGTTCCAGGCTGCGCTCAGGTCGTCGACGAGCGCAGTCGCATCGGCCTGTGGCCCCGTGTACCGGTCGACGAGCATCCATGCGCCCAGCGCGACGAGCGCCGCCGCGAGCACGCCCACGACGATCCAGAGAGCCGTCGTGAGGTGGCGGTGCACGGGGGGCGCGGTCCCGACCTCGGGCGCCCGCATCGTGGTCGACATTTCGACCACCTCCTTTCGCGCCGAGTATGGGTGCGAGCGCCCCACCCGGTATCGGGGATTCCACGTATTCAAGAATTCGCGTATTCGGGAACGGGTGTCGGCGCCCTCGGTCCGTGCCCGGCGCGTCAGACGGCTCGTGCGCTCGCCCGTACGAGCCGTGCTCGATCCTTGCTCGCACCGGCGACGAGGCCGCGCTCGAACCCTCTCAGCAGGAAGACGCTCGCGAGCCCCTGCCACTCGCCGTAGGGCTCGAGCAGGCCGGAGGTCTCGGACGCTTCGGGCCAGCGCCCCTCGAGCGAGGCCTGGAGCTTCACGAGGCCGAGGTCGCCGACGAGCCCCGCGTCGTAGCGGCCGAGCCCCTGGAGGGCGATGACCCCCACGCTCCACGGCCCGATCCCCGACACGCGGCGGAGCCGTGCGAGCGCAGTGTCGGGAGCCTGCTTGAGCTGCTCGAGGTCGACCGTGCGACAGAGGCGGTGCAGCGCGGCCGCACGAGTTGAGGCGAGCCCGCAGCGTGTCAGCGCCGCGGGAGACAGGCGGAGCAGTCCCTCCCGGGACGGGGCCTCCTCGCCGCACGCGCGAATCACGGCGCGCTCGAGCTGGAGCGCCTTGCCGGCCTGGACGAGCTGCCCGCACACGGCGCGCAGCGCCGCATGGGCGACGGTCGGTCGGCGCCGGGGGCGGAGCCCTCGCAGAAGCCTCGTGCAGCGACCCACGAGCGGATCGTCGGCGAAGCGCCGGTGGAACTCGCTCGTGTCGTCGTCGAGCGCCAGGACGAACCGCGCCTCGTCCACGGCCTGCTCGCTCGACGCCCTGACGAGCACCTCTCCGCCGGGGAGCTGGATGGCCTCTGCGTGCCGTCCTTCGGGGAGCGCGCAGCTCCAGCGAGCCCGTCCCGTGGTCAGCCGCAACGAGTAGGGACCTCGCGGCGTCAGCGTCACTTCGACCACTCGGGCAGCCTACTCGCAGGTCCTGACCCGATACTTACGCGATGCGCCTCGTCGACGCCGTCTCGCTCCGGTCGCGCAGGAAGAAGCTCCGGCTCCTCCTCGAGGAGCTCCGGCCGACGGCGGAGACGACGATCCTCGACGTCGGTGCCGACGAGCTCGGGTTCGGGGAAGGCGACGGGTGCGGGACGCTCAACTTCCTCGAGGAGATGTACCCGTGGCCGGAGCGCATCACTGCGCTCGGGCTCCACGAGGGCACGGGCTTCCGCGCCCGCTACCCGGCGATCCGGTACGTGCAGGGTGACGCCTGCGCCCTCCCGTTCGAGGACGGAGAGTTCGACATCGTGTTCTCCAACGCGGTGGTAGAGCACGTTGGAGATCGCAGCCGCCAGCGGGCGCTCGTGTCGGAGGCGATTCGCGTGGGCCGCCAGGTCTTCGTCACGACTCCGAACCGGTGGTTCCCTATCGAGGTGCACACGCGCCTGCCGCTCGTCCACTGGCTTCCGGACTCTCTCGCGCACCCCGTGTACCGGGCGCTTCGGAAGGAGTTCGCGACCGAGAACCATCTTCTCTCGCGACGTGCGCTCGCCTCCCTCTTCCCGGGCCGTGTCCGGATCGTGAACCTCGGGCTGACACTGGTGGCGATCGTCGATTAGCGCCCGGCGGATCACCGGTCTCGCGATCGCGCTCCTCGTCGTCGGGCTCGCGCTCCACAACGTCGCGATGGCGCAGCTCTGGGACCTCGGCGTTCGCGGGACGACACTCGACGTCGTCGCCGCCTGGAAGGAGGCGCTCCTCTTCGTCGCGCTCCTCGTCGTCGCCTGGCACGCGCGCCGGTGGCCCGCGGTCCGGGCCGCCGACGTCCTCGCCCTGAGCTACGCGGCGGTGATCGTCGCCTACTGGCTGATGCCGCAGGGGTGGCTCGATGGGGAGGCGACGACGCGGGGAGAGCTGCTCGCGCTCCGTCACCACCTCTTCCCCGTCGCCGGCTACGTGCTCGGCAGGCTCGTGGCGGCCGCATGGCCCGATCGCGAGAGGTTCGGTCGCCTCGTGGCCGTCGTGGCGTTCGTCGTCGTGGTGGTCGGGCTCGTCGATCTCGCGTTCATCCCGCTCCAGTCGTGGCGCGACTCGGGTGTTCCCGGCTGGTACCGCGAGCAGCTCGGGCTCGACTACGAGGGGCTGTCCGGGCTCCCCGAGAACTGGGTCTTCAACACGGGTGACGAGACGAACCCGCTGCGGCGCCTGGTCTCGACGTTCCTGTCGCCGCTCGCGAGCGCCTACGTGCTCGTGGTCGCGCTGGTCTACGTCCTGAGCAGGCCGTTCCGCTGGTGGTGGGGGCTGCTCTCGATGCTGCTGTACGTGGGCCTGCTCTACACCCACACCCGCGCCGCGTTCGCCGCGCTCGCGGTCGGGCTCGTCGTGCTGGCTCTCGCCCAGAGGCGGCCTGCACCCGCGGTTCTCGGCGTCGTCTCGATCGTCGTGGCGGCGATCTTCCTCAGCGTGTACCCGTCGATCGGCCCGTCGACGAGCTATACGCCGACGGAGCTCGAGTGGCTCCGCCAGAACGCGCAGCAGGAGGGCGGCACGAGCGGTGACCCGTTCTCGCCGAACGAGGCGTCGACCGAGAGTCACTGGCGCAACCTCCGAGACGGCGTTCGCGTCGTGATCGAGCACCCGGAGGGCTACGGGCTCGGCAATGCCGGAGTCGTGGCGAAGCGAACCGGCGTCGAGATCAAGGCCGGCGAGTCCACCTACACCGAGCTCGGCGTGGATGCCGGGATCGCCGGGGCTGCCGCGTTCGTCCTGTGGAGCATCGCGATCCTCCTCGGCCTCTGGCGGAGAGAGGCGTGGCTCGCCGGGGCGTTCGCAGCCGTGCTCCTCCTCGCCCTGCAGACCGACGTCATCGGCGTGCACTGGCTCGCGTTCACGGTCTGGGCCGCTGCCGGCCTCGCGCTGGGCCGCTCTCCCGACGTGCCCGAGAGCGAGCTCCCGGTCGACGCGAGCCCATCGAGCTAGCCGTTCCCGCAGGGCGACATGGGGGCTCTGCGTCAGGAGACCCGAGACCCACGCGCGGCGGCGTGCGGGGCCTTCGACATGTGAGGAAATCTTGAAGAAACGCGAATGTCGCGCTCACGCGGGGAGCCGGGGTGCTCACAGCGCCCTCGTACGCTCGATGGTCGGAATGGAGACGTATGCCCACATGCGCACGCCGAGCCCCGCCACATCGCGCACGGACACTCGGATCGCGGCCGCAAAGCCGCAGCACACCTGGGCCGGAAGGGTCGACGTCGCCCGTCTGCGTGCTGCGTTCGACGCTGCGGCGCTCTCGCTGACGATCGGCGCGGAGGAGGAGCTGCTCCTCGTCGACCACGGAGCCGACGACCTCGCTCCCGTGGTCGCAGAGGCCCTCACCGGAATGGGCGCCGACAGCCGCTTCCATCCCGAGTTCCGCGAGGCCCAGATCGAGGTCGTCACGCGACCCTGCCTGACTCCGGCGGACGTCGGCCGCGAGCTTGCGGTGGGGAGGATCGACCTCGCCGAGGCACTCCGAGGACGCGCCCGCCCCGTGTCCTGCGGCACGCACCCGACGGCCGAGAGTCTCGGCCCGATGATGGACGGCGAGCGCTACCGGGCAATCGCGACGGACAACCCCTGGGCGGCGCTCCACATGCTGACGTGCGGCCTGCACATCCATGTCGCGCTCGCGGACGGCGATCGCGCGCTCGCCGTCTACAACACGCTGCGCAGCTACCTCCCGGAGTTCGCCGCACTCGCCGCGAACAGCCCCTTCCACCGCTCCGGCGACTCGGGCGCCTCGTCGGCGCGCGCGCACCTGAACCGAGCGCTCTCGCGCGCCGGTGTCCCACCCGCGTTCCGGGACTGGGATGCGTATGCCGAGTTCGTCGCCTGGGGCCGGACCGGCGGCTCGATACCCGACCCCGGCTACCACTGGTGGGACCTGAGGCTCCATCCCGGCCACGGCACGCTCGAGATCCGAGCGTGCGACGCGCAGACGGACGTCGCGGACGCCGTGGCTCTCGTCGGGCTTGCGCAGACGCTCGTCGCGTGGCTGGCGGGCCGCTACGAGCGTGGTGAGAGCCTTCCCGTGCACGACTCGTACCGGATCTCCGAGAGCCTCTGGATGGCCGCGCGGGAGGGGGCCGTCCTCGACCTCGACACGGGGGAGCGAGAGCCGATTCTGACGCGCATCGGGAGACTGCTCGACGTGCTCGCTACCGTTGGGGCCGAGCTCGGCACGGAGCGCGAGCTCGCTCGCGTCTTCATGCTCGCCAGATCCTGTGAGGCGGAGCGTCAGCGCGAACGCGTCGACCGTGTGGGCATCGACGACCTGGTCGACTGGCTCGCAGACGAGACGCTCGCGTCCGCCCGGCGCTACCTCGTCCGGGCAGGCGTCGCCGCGCCCGGCCCGGCGGCCACGTCGGTCAACCGGACCGCCTGACATCCCGGGCCGGCGCGCAGCTCGCGCGAGCCCGGCGAGGCGGTGGGCCGGAGGTGCCTCCCACCGCCTCGTTCGTCGCGTGGCTGCGACCTGCGGTCACTTGACGGTGAGGATCCCCCACATCCCGGCCTTCTCGTGCCCGGGCACCGTGCAGGCGTAGCGGTACTTCCCCTTCTTGAGCGTCGCCGTGACCTTCGAGGTACGGCCCTTCCCGACCACCGTGCCCTTCGCGATGATCTTGCCCTTGGCGCTCGTCCCACGCCGGATGACGACGTTGTGCGGGATCCGCGACTTGTTCTTGAGGACGATCGTCACCTTGCCTGCTCGCGCCGAGAGCTTCTTCTTCGAGAACGCGAGCTTGCTGCTCGGCCCGGCCGAGATCCTGAGCGTGGTCGCCGCTGCGGCGGTGCCCCCACGCGTGACCGATCCGCTGAACTTCACGGAGAACGTGCCGGCTCCCCGGTCGTAGATGCCCGTCAGCTTCAGCGTCCCGCTGGCTCCCGCCATCGCTCCGGTACCGCCGGTGACCTTGGCCTTCCCGGTGATGCTGAAGAGCTTCCCGGCCTCGTCTCCGCATCCGGAGGAGCCGGGAAGGACGGAGAACCGCAGCGTCGTCGGTCCCTTCGACGCGGTGATCACGCCGTCGCCGGTGAACGGCACGCACGGCTGCTTCGAGGCGTCGCCCTTGCCCTTGCCCGAGACCTGGCTCGCCCCGATGACGGTCGCCGTCCCCGGCCCCTCTGCCGCGATGTCGGCCACGTTGTCCGTGACCTTCACCGTGGCCTTCCCGGCGAACGACGCCTTGAAGGCCACCACGTCGGCAGGAGCTGTCCTGCCGGCGAGAGCGACCCCGACTGCGATCGCCGCCCCCAGGAGAGCCGCTGCCGTGACTGCTCCGATTCGAATCGATCTCATGTATGCCCCTTCCCTGTGTGTGGATGCTCGACTCGCGGGCACCGAGCCTCACGTGGAGCGCGAGCTCCGCTTGCGGGTCCATGCCACGCCGGGCGGGGTGAGACACCCCGTCCCGATGAGTGAGGGGCGTTCGGCATGGAGCCGCCCACCACCTCGTCCGTGCGCTCGACACTCCGAGTCAAGCCGAGATCAAGGCTACCCAGCGGCCTTGAGCGAACGGAGCTCGTGTTTGCGTGAGTCGTGAGCTTGCGGTGCCGATTCCCTCGAGCGAGGGCGCTCTCGCGCAGCATCGGTGCCGTCCTACTCGTATCGCAGGCCCTCGCCGGGCTGAAGCCGGCAGGCCCGCCGGAGCGGGAAGTGCAGAACGAAGACCGCCGCGATGGCGGTGGTGAGCAGGGCCACGGCGAGCGGCCAGAGCGGGAATCGGAGCTCGAAGCTCGTGTGGAACGCGTTGCCGATGAAGTGGATGACGACCCGACCGAGGACGTAGCCGACCGCGATCCCGCCCAGCCAGCCCAGGAAGGCCAGGGCGAGCCCCTCCGCCCGGAAGATGCGTCGGAGCTGGCGAGACCGCGCCCCCAGGCTGCGCAGGATGGCGATCTCCCGCCGCCGCTCGAGCACGTTCGTCGTCAGCGCGCCGGCCAGGCCGATCATTCCGACGACGACGAGCGGGAGCCCGAGGGCCATGATCACCGCGACGATCGTCCGCGCCTCCTCGCGCTCTGCTTCCCGCTGGACGTGGCTGAGAGTCGTGCCGACGCTGTACCCCTCGCGCGAGAGCGCGCTCACGATGCGGCCGTTGAGCTCCTCGATGTCGGCTTCGTCCTTCGACGTGGCAGTGACCCAGAAGGTCGAAGGGTCGCCGTAGCGGTTGACCTCGAGCAGCGTGTCGACGGGGACGAACAGACCCATGCCGTCGTTCACCATCCGGTTGTCGACGCCGATCACCTCGTAGCGCACGAGCCCCGATCGGTCTTCCACGGTGACGGTGTCGCCGACGCCGAGCCCGGTCTGGTTGACGAGGGCCTTGCCGATCACGGCGACGCGGGCCCTGCCCGCTGCCTCCCGGGCGTCGAACCAGCGGCCGCGGACCAGCTCGTGGTCGTAGATCGTGTCCGCGGGAAGGCCCCACGCCCACGTGTCGACGCCGTTTGCCGCGACGTGGCTCACGGTGAACGGTTGGGCGGCGGCGACGCCCTCGACGTTGCGCAAGACCTCCTGCGCACGCTCGTCGAGCGGGAGACGGTCGCCCGAGGACGTGACTCCGTAGACCCTGATGTCTCCGCCCTCGAGCCTCTCGGTCTCCTCGCTGACTCTCACGAGCGTGATCGAGACGGCCCCGAAGGCGACGACGGTTCCGACGGCAAAGGCGATGAGCGCGCCGGTCGAGAGGCTTCGCCCCTTGCGACGAGCCGCATTCCTCAGGCCGAGGCGGGCCGAGCGAGGGAGGACGCGCGCGCGGGCGACGACCCGGTCGATCCGGCCGGTTCCGAAGCGGGCCTCGATGCCCGCGGACTCGAGCGCCTCTCGAACCGGCACGCGAGCAGCTCGCCACAGCGCAGGCAGGGAGGCGAGCGCCGTGACGCCGATGCCGACGGCCAGGCTGAGGCCGATCGCCAGCGGGCTGACCTGCCAGCCGGGGTCGACGCCGACGAACCGACCACCGAGGAACCCGACGAGCAGGTTCGCGAGCACGACGCCGACCGCGATGCCGAGGAAAGTGGCGATCCCCCCGAGCAGGAGCGCCGTGGTGAGGAAGGTGCGCGCGATCGCCCGGCCGCGTCCACCGACCGCCTTCATGATCCCGATCTCGCGGGTCTGGTCGCGAACGAGCGTCGTCATGGTGGTCGCGACGAGCACGACGGCCGACAGCAGCGAGACGCCCGCGATGACCCAGAACAGGGAGACGAACCGGTCGAAGCCCTCCTTCCCCGGCCACTCGTCGGGCGAGCGCAGCTCGGCGATGTCGTTGTAGAAGACGGAGGGCGCGATCTCCGCCAGTTCGGAGCGCAGCGCGTCCAGGGTGGCCGCGACCGCCTCCGGATCGTGGTCGACGAGCGTGGCCTCGATCCGGGTGAGCCCGGAGAACCCGGCGAGCTCGTTGACCGCCGCGCTCGGGACGTAGAGCACTGGGTCTCCTCCCGCGACGGTGCTGCCGAACTCCAGCGTCTGGCCACGGCCCGTGACGGCGAGCGGTCGCCAGGAGCCGTCGGCCGAGCGGATCTGGAGCACGTCCCCGGTGTCCGCGCGCAGGCTTCCCATGCGGAAGTTCTGGGCCTCGGCCAGCGCTTCCAGCGACGTCGCTCCGTCACGCGGTGCAGCCCCGGCGGTGACGGAGACCACGTTGACCTGCTGGTCGCCGAAGTCGCGCACGCCGACGACTTGTACGCGCCGCATCTGTTCGCCCATGGCCACGTTCGTCCAGAACGTCGCTCGACCGTCGAGGCCGGCGACGTTCGGGAGCGAGCGAAGCCGCGCGAGCTCGGCATCGTCGAGCTCGATCCCGCCGGGCTTGAGCAGCACCTCGTGCGCGCGGTCGGTCGCAACGCGCTCCGCGATGGCCGAGTCCATGAGCGACGGCGTGGCGAACAGCCACAGCCCGGCGATCGCCGCGGAGAGAGTTGCGATCGTCAGCGTGGAGCGCGCTCGCCGGCGAGTGAGCTCGCGCCACGAGCGGCGCGTGAGCGCGGACCTCATGAGGGCGTGTCGACGATCGCGCCGTCGGAGACCTGGACGACGCGATGGGCCCGTTGGCTCATGGCGCGGTCGTGGGTGACGAACACGACGGTCGTCCCGGCCTCGTTCACGTGCTCGATCGCCTCGAGCGTCTCGATTGCGGTAGCCGAATCGAGGTTCCCGGTCGGCTCGTCGGCGACGAGAAGTGCGGGGTCGCACGCGAGCGCTCGAGCGATGGCGGTTCGCTGCTGCTCGCCGCCGGACAACTCGCTCGGGAAGCGGTCGGCCCGGTCCTGGAGCGCGACGAGCTCGAGGCACTCTCGAGCGCGGGACGTGCGCTCGCCGACGCTTCCCCGGCCGGCGAAGTCGAGAGGAAGCATCACGTTCTCGAGCGCGGTGAGCGTGGGGAGGAGCTGGAAGAACTGGAACACGATCCCGACGGTCTCGCCCCGCCAGCCGGCGAGGTCGTTCTCGCTCATCCCGCCGAGGCTCCGGCCGGCCACGGTGACGCTTCCCCTCGTCGCGCGGTCGATCCCCGTCATGACGTTCAGGATGGTCGACTTGCCGCTGCCGCTCGGCCCGACGATGGCGAGCATCTCGCCCGACTCGACGCTCAGGTCCACCCCGCGGAGCGCCGGGAACTCGACGCGGCCCGCCCGGTAGACCTTCCACACCTCCTCGAACTGCACGAGGGGCGCCGCCTTCGCTTCGGGCTGAGGGTCGAGCAGCGCCCCAGGTCTCGCACGATCCTTGGTGCGCACACGTCCTCCTTTCCGTCCGTCCAGGGTCGCACGGAGGCGCGCGTCGTCCATCCGGGATTTCCACGGAAAGCCTTCCCGCGGTCAGGCCCTCCGGATCGGTTCGGGCGCGCAGGCGTTCGCTACTGAAACGGCTTCGCGCGCTCGATCAGCTCATCCAGCCCGGGCTCGTTCGGGTTGCGCGGCTTCCCGGGGTGGATGATCGCCACCTGGCAGGCCTCCGCGGCTTCGACGATCTCGCGGAACGTGCCCGCGTCCAGGTCCTTGAAGTACGCCTGCTTGTTGTCGTCGTAGGCGAACAGGCGGTCGTTGATCGCGGTGCACTCGTTGCACGTGGAGCAGCGGGCGGTCTCGATCCAGGGATCGTCCGACGGCGCCACTTCGACCTCGGCCGCCACAGGCTCTGCCTCGGCGACGGCGGTGGCGGCCTCGGGGGATGGTGCCTCTCCGGGGGGAAGCGGCTCGCCGAGCACGACGGGAGCCGGGGCACCCTCGGGGGGCGCGACCGCGGCGCTCGCTGCCGCCTCGGCACGCACGCTCGCGATCTCCTGCTGCTTCTGCTCCTCCCACGCCGCGCGCTCGCGCTCGAGCAGGCGCTCTGCATGCGAGTTGTGGATGCCGCCCAGCTCCTGCAGGCCGTGCCAGATCTCCCGGCACCTGCGAGCGGCCTGCATCAGCTTCGCGTCGACGATCAGCCGGTGGAGGACGTCCTCCTCGTCGACGACGACGACGTGAGGGATCCGCTCGCCGATCTCCTTCGGATCGAGAGCCAGCCACTCGTCGACCGGGATGCTGTTCTCGTTCCAACCGGATCTCGGCGTCCGGGCGAAGTGCCGTGCGTAGCGCCGGTCGCAGACGATGAAGTCGACGACCGTGAACGGCACCTGCTCCGCGACGCGGCGGAGATCCTCACCCACGTACTCGAAGTCCTCGATCGGCCAGTCGAGCTCCGGCTGCGGGTTGTCCTCGAGCGAGAAGCGCGACGCCCAATCGGCGCCGGCCGACGGGTCGTAGCTGAACGCGGGGAACGCGCGAGACTCCATCGCCGCCGCTGCGGTGAGGTAGGGAGGCAGGTCGCTCGCGGCGTCGTGGGAGCCGGTGAAGACGCTGAAGAGGGCCGGTCCTGCGTACTCGAGCCCCCGCAGGAGCCCGCTCCGCAGCTGGTACAGGTTCGAGCTCGTCGTCTGGAGGATGAAGACGTCGTGCAGCCCCATCGCCGTCGAGGCGAGCTGCACGCTGCGCATGCCGAAGCCGAAGTGCCCCGCGCCGATCGAGGGCTCCTCGAGCACGTCCTCGGTCTGCACGAGCACCTTCACGGGCAGGTCCGAGGACAGCACTTCCATCAGCACGCCGCTCTCCTCCGCGTCCGCGTGGCCGGAGTCGATGATCACGAGGTAGTCGGGGAAGAGCGAAAGGTCGTCGGGTGTCAGCGCGTCCTCGCCGAATCCGGCGAAGAACGGGTCGTGCTTCGCCTCCACGTACAGGCCGTCCGCCTCGAGGCCCGCGATGGACATGGCCCTCACGAACTCGACGACCTCCGGCAAGCGCTCCCGGAAGGCCTCGCGCATCTCCTGGCAGCTCGAGAACCGGTACTCGTAGGGGGTCTCCGCCGCCTGCGCGAGGTCGACGCCGGCGGGAGGCTCGAAGAACCGCTGATCCTGGAGCACGGAGAGCGCCCACTCGATCCTCCCGCGCCGCTCCGGGGGAAGCTCGTCCTGCGGCGCGCCCTTCCCGAGCAGCCGCGACATCGCCTCGAAGTCGAACTGGCCGTGATGGAGATCGCCGAAGCCCGCCCTCAGGCTCTCCGGCTGGCGCCCTCCCTCGGAGTGGATGAAGGCCGCCCGCAGGATGTCCGACAGGGCCTGGACGAGCCGGTGCACCTCCTGGTGGAACTGCTTGGCCTTCCTCTGCTGCGTTCGGCGCCAGGCGTGCTCGACGAGACGGGCAGCCACCTCGCGGTCGCAGTCCACGACCTCGCCGTCGAGGGAGACCTGCTCGGCCGTGTGGCGGAGGATCGACTCGGCGCTCTCGTCTCCGCCGAGGTCGCACCGTGCGATCGCCTTCTCCCAGAGGTCGGAGAGCATGCCCTTCGAGCCGTCGTGCACGAGAGCCCGGAGCTCGCGCTCGAGGCGAAGCACGAGCCGGCGCACTCGCTCGCCCTCGATGCCGCGTGGGGCGACCTCCTGCAGGAGCTCGTCGACGACGGAGGAGAGCGAGCGGATGGAGCCCTCACGCGATCCTCCCTCGACGAAGACGACCGGGAAGTCGTAGCGGAGGCTCGTGAGATCCCGGTACGCCGCCAGGAGCGCAGGCCGGAGCCTTCCGTCCTCGATCGGCTCGAGCTCGGCGGAGGGCCGGCTCCCCGTGAGGTGGAAGACGGCCTGGCTCTGGAGGGCGGCGACGTCCGTCGTCGGCGACTCGCTCACAAGCGCCCTCGCGTCACGCCGCCGCCTGCTCGGTGCCTTCGTCCGGCCAGACCGTGAACCGGTCGAGCTCGGCCTCGAGGCCGGCCCGGATCCGCTCGGCGGGTCGCGCCTGGCCGGCGCCTCGCAGGTCCTCGTAGCAGGGCACGTCCGGATCTCGATAGAGGATCCCGACCGGGATCGCGTCGACCGACGAGGCGATCTCGCGCGCCCGGTCGATGTCGAGCGGGTCATGGGCCAGCTGGTTCTTGTAGATCCGCTGGATCTCGGGGCTCGGTTGCAGCCCGTTCTCGTGCGTCAGGAGCATCGTCTTCGACGGGTCCTGCAGCCACGGCTCGAGCATGCCCGGGAGGAACTCGGGGCAGCGCTGGATGATGCGGATGAAGGAGAAGCCCTTGTGGCGGTGGGCGGCCGCGACGATCTCGTAGAGAACCTCGGGTATCCAGTCCACGGCCTGCGCGACGAAGGACACGTTCTGGATCCCGAGCGTGACGCTGATCGGGTTGAGCGCCTCGAGGTCCGTGCCGCGCGGGGTGGTGTTGCTCTTGAGGCCCTTCGGCGAGGTCGGTGAGGCCTGCTTCTTGGTGAGCCCGTACACGTAGTTGTCGTGCAGGAGCACCGTGAGGTTCATGTTGTAGCGAACGGCGTGAATCCAGTGAGCGGCGCCGATCGAGCAGCAGTCCCCGTCGCCGGTGTTGACGAAGACGTGCAGGTCGGGGCGCGCCATCCGGATCCCCTCGGCGACCGGGAACGCTCGTCCGTGGATGCCGTGGAAGCCGTACGTGCTCATGTAGTGCGGGAAGCGGCTCGAGCAGCCGATCCCCGACACGAAGACGGTCCGCTCCGGGCTCAGGTCCTCGTCGCGGCAGAGCCGTTGCACCGCCGTGAGGATCGCGTTGTCGCCGCAGCCGTTGCACCAGCGCGGGACGCCGCCCTGGTAGTCCTCGAGGCTGTGGTGCTCCTCGTGGAGCTGCAGCAGGCACTGCGTGACGGGGGCTCTCATCGCCGCTCCTCTCGGTCGAGGCGCCGACGGACGACCTCGCAGACCGTCCCCGGCTTGATCGGTTGGCCGCGCGCCTCGCTCCAGCAGTCGACGTCCACGAGGAAGCGGGAGCGGAGCATCAGCGCGAGTGGGGTGTAGCGGCGGCTCTCGTCGTCGATGAGCTCGTCCTCGGGGCTGTCCGACCAGGCGCACTCGACGGTCATCACCTGCTCGAAGCCCTCCATGATCTCCTTGATCCCCGGGGGCATCGGCTGCAGGAAGCGGAGGTGCATCGACGAGACCTTGCGCCCCTCCCCTCGCAGGCGCTGGACGGCCTCCTCGATGGCGCCCATGGTCGAGCCCCAGCCGACGATCAGGAGCTCGCCCTCGGGGTCGCCGAAGACGGGCGGCGGCTTGAGGGTCTTCTGGAGCGTCGCGAGCTTCAGGCTCCGGTGGCGGAGCCCCTCCTCGTTGGAGTGCGCGTCGTAGGCGACGTGGCTCTCGCGGTCGTGCGCGAGCCCGGTGAGCGTGTGCTCGCCGCCGGGCTGGCCGGGGACGAAGCGACGCGCGATCCCGGTGACCTCGTCCCACTCGTACGGCCGCACGCCCTCGGGCACGGGTGCCTGGTCGACGGGCGGGGCGAGCCAGTCCTCGCTGAACATGGGTCGCGGGAAGGGCTGCTGCGCGGTCGCCAGGCTCGCGTCCGAGAGGACGATCACGGGGATGTTGAACGACTCGGCGATCTTCCTCGCCGTGATCATCGAGTAGAAGCAGTCCTCGATCGAGCTCGGCGCCAGAACGACCTTCGGTGCGTCGCCGTGGCTCCCGAAGACGGCTGCGAGGAGGTCGCCCTGCTCGACCTTGGTCGGCTGGCCCGTGCTCGGCCCTCCGCGCTGGACGTTGACCACGACGAGCGGGATCTCGGCCATCGACGCGAGGCCGATCGCCTCTTGCTTCAGCGAGAAGCCCGGGCCGGAGGTGATCGTCACCGCGCACTTGCCCGCGTAGGACGCGCCGATGGCGAACGAGCACGCGGCGATCTCGTCCTCGGCCTGGTGGACGATCCCGCCCACGCGCTCGAACATCTCGCTCAGGTAGTGGGACGCGGACGTCGCGGGAGTGATCGGGTACATGGCACAGATGTCCATGCCCGAAGCGAGGATCCCGAGTGCGAGCGCCGTGTTCCCGTTGACGACGACCTGGGGCTCGCGCGGGCGCTCGGCCGGGATCTGGAAGCGGAGCTCGAGGTTCTCCTCGGCCCACTCCCATCCCGCCTCGAGAAGCTCGACGTTCTGGCGGATCACGCTCTCGCCCTTCTTGCCGAACGCGATCGCGATCTGCTCGCGGGCGAGCCTGAGGTCGAGGCTGTAGAGGTTGCAGAGGATCCCGAGGGCGAACATGTTCTTGCCGCGCCGCGGATCGGAGACGAGCTTCCGGCACTCGGTCTCCATCGGGATCTCGATGACGCGGTAGCCGCTCTCGAGGAGGCCGTCGACGGTCTCGGTGTACGCGCCGGCGATCCTCGCGTCCGCGTGCTCGCGCCACATGCTCTCGAGCAGGATCGTGGCGCCCGCCTTGAACTCCCCCGAGCGGACGCGTCCGAGGAGCACCTGCTCGTTGAACGCGACGGCGAGGTCGGTCTCGTCCCCGCCGTTGGTGATGCGCTCCTGCCCGATCCTGATGCGGACGCCGCTCGCCCCGGCGACGCTGCGCGCCGGCGGCTGGATCTCCGCCGGGATGATCTCGACGGTCCAGATCCCGTTGCCCATCTTGGCGGCGATGGCGCCGAGCGACTGGCCGCAGCGCTGTGCGCCCTCGCCGGAGTCGCTGATCACCTCGACGATGTGCTCGTCGAGCGTGACCGCGTCCTTCCTGCTCGCGGGCGTGCCGTCGTGCTCCCGCCGGGAGGTCGCGGCCTCGTGGGTCAGAACGTCGCTCATCGTCGCCTCTCGTCGTGCCTCGTCATCGGACGCTCACGCGTGCGTAGTTGTGCTCCGAGAGGTCGATCCCGAAGCGCTTGCCCTCGCTGCCTTCGCGCTCCGGCAGATAGACGACCTCGGAGTCGCGCAGGCCCAGGTACTCCTTCATCGCGGCCGCGGCCTTGCGCCCGGCGCCCATCGCCTCGATCACGGTTGCGGCACCGGTGACGATGTCGCCTCCCGCCCAGACGCCCGCGATCGACGTTGCGAGCTCGTCGTCCGCGACGATGTAGCCGCGCTCGTTCAGCCGGAGGGAGGACGTCTGGCCGAGGATCGGGTTCGCGTTCGTGCCGATCGCGTAGACGACCATGTCCACGTCGATCTCGAACTCGCTGTCCGCGACGGGAACGGGGCGGCGCCGCCCGGACTCGTCGGGCTCGCCGAGCTCCATGCGCTGGCAGCGAAGGCCGCGGACGTTGTTGTCGTCGTCTCCGAGGATCTCGACGGGAGCCGTCAGCCAGTGGAACTCGATGCCCTCCTCCTCGGCGTGATGCACCTCTTCCGCGCGGGCCGGCGCCTCGGCCGCCGTTCGCCGGTAGACGCAGTAGACGGTCTCGGCCCCTAGCCTCAGGCACACGCGCATCGCGTCCATCGCCGTGTTGCCGGCGCCGATCACGGCGACGCGCTTGCCGGGCTGGAGCGGCGTGTCGTAGCTGGGGAAGTCGCGGGCGTGCATGAGGTTGCACCTCGTGAGGAGCTCGTTCGCCGAGAGGACGCCGGCGAGCGACTCGCCCGGGATCCCCATGAAGCTCGGATAGCCGGCGCCCGTGCCGATGAACACGGCGTCGAAGCCCATCTCGGTGAGCAGCTGCTCGACGGTGAACAGCCGCCCGACGAGGGTGTTGCACTCGAAGTTGATCCCGAGCTGCTTCAGCTTGTCGATCTCGGCGTCGATCACCTCGTTCGGCAGGCGGAAGTCCGGGATCCCGTACTTGAGGACGCCGCCCGGCTCGTGGAAGGCCTCGTACACGGTGACCTCGCAGCCGGCCTTGGCCATGTCGGCCGCGCACGCCATCCCCGCCGGGCCCGAGCCGACGATCGCAACGCGGTACCCGCTGGGCTCGATGTAGGGGACGCTCTCCCACCCTTCCGCGATCGCCATGTCGCCGACGAACCGCTCGAGCCGGCCGATCGCGACGGGCTCGAGGGTGTCCGCGATCGTGCACACGCCTTCGCACTGCGTCTCCTGGGGGCAGACCCGGCCGCAGATCCCGGGCAGCAGGTTCGTGTCGGTGATCGTCTCGTAGGCGCCGTGGAAGTTCTTCTCGGTGATCTTGAGGATGAACTCCGGGATGTCGATCTCGACCGGGCAGCCGCGGATGCACGGCTCGTCCGGGCAGAAGAGGCACCGCTCCGCCTCGCGGAGCGCGTCCTCGAGGGTGTAGCCGCAGGCGACCTCGTGGAAGTTCGTGACCCGGAGCTGCGCGTCCTGCTCCGGCATCGGCGTCCGCTCCTGCGGGATCGTCCGGATGGTCTTCTTCTTGGGCGCCATCAGAGATCCGCGGCCGGACGCGTCCCGATCATCGGCGCGCTCACCTCCACGACCTCCTCCTCGGCACGCATGCGGCAGCTCTCCTGCCAGCGCTCGAGCGCGTCCGCCTCACTCGCACGGAAGCGGCGCAGGCGCGCCATGAGGTCGTCGAAGTCCACTTCGTGGCCGTCGAAGTCGGGCCCGTCGACGCAGGCGAACCGCACCCGGTCGCCGACTCTCACCCGGCACCCGCCGCACATCCCCGTGCCGTCCACCATCACGGGGTTGAGGCTCACGATCGACCTGATCCCGTGCGGGCGTGTCGTCTCGACGCAGGCCTTCATCATGATCGGCGGCCCGATCGCGACCAGCTCGTCGATGTCGGCGTGGTGTGCGATCGCCTGCTCGATCCCCAGGGTCACGAGCCCCTTCAGCCCTTCCGAGCCGTCGTCCGTGCAGACGATGAACTCGTCACAGACCGAGCGGAACTCGTCCTCCCAGAACATGAGCTCCTTGCTCCGGAACCCGATCACGCCGATGACGTAGGCGCCGCTCTCCTTGTACGCGCGCGCTTGTGGGTAGACGGGAGCGACGCCGAGGCCGCCGCCGACGCACACGACCTTTCGCGCCTGGCCGATGTGGGAGGGATTGCCCATCGGCCCGACGAGCGCGTGGAGGCTCGTGCCGACGTGGCAGCGCTGCTGGATCTCCTTCGTCGTCTTCCCGACGGCCTGGACGACGAGGGTGACGGTTCCGCGCTCGGCGTCGAAGTCGGCGAGCGTGAGCGGGATGCGCTCTCCGTGCTCGTGCTCCATGACGATCACGAACTGGCCCGGCTTCGCGGCCTTCGCCATCAGCGGGTGCGAGATCTCGAGCAGGTACGTGACGTCGGAGAAGTCCTCGCGGCGGACGATCTCGAACTGCCCGGCTGTACTGGCTTTCGGTGTCACCACCGTCCTTCGACGCTCGCTTCCACTCGTTCCGTCAAACGATACGTACTCGACCCGCCGCCATGGGGGGCGAGGCGCCGTCGCTACGCTCCGCGCATGAGTGACGAGCGGCTCGACCCGCGCGTCGACATCGGGCACGTCCACCTGAAGGTGGCCGATCTCGACCGCGCTCTCGAGTTCTGGTGCGGCGTCATCGGCTTCGAGCTCCGGCAGCGCATGGGCGACCAGGCCGCGTTCGTCTCGGCAGGCGGCTATCACCACCACATCGGCCTGAACACGTGGGAGTCGAAGGGGGGCGCGCCTCCGCCCCGCGGGACGACCGGGCTGTACCACGTCGCCGTGCGCTTCCCTGACCGCAAGACGCTGGCGCAGGCCGTGAAGCGCGTCGTCGAGGCAGGCGTTCCCCTCCACGGCGCCTCCGATCACGGCGTGAGCGAGGCCATCTACCTCGCCGACCCGGACGGGAACGGCGTCGAGCTCTATCGCGACCGGCCGGAGGAGGACTGGCCCCGCCCGCCCGACGGCGAAGGCGTCGCCATGTTCAGCGCGCCGCTCGACGTCGAGGCGCTCCTCGCCGAGGCCGACGAGCGCGCGTAGCCCTCCACGGGCGAGCCCTTCTGTCAGCTATACCTCGTCCATGAGCAGCTCGAAGCCGGTCGAGCAGGTCGAGCGGGTCGTCATCCGCTTCGCCGGCGACTCCGGTGACGGGATGCAGCTCACCGGCGACCGCTTCACGAGCGAGACCGCCGCCTTCGGCAACGACCTCGCGACTCTCCCCGAGTTCCCGGCCGAGATTCGCGCGCCGGCCGGGTCGCTCCCCGGCGTCTCGGGCTTCCAGGTCCACTTCGCCGACCACGACATCCTCACCCCGGGAGACCAGCCGAGCATGCTCGTGGCCATGAACCCCGCCGCGCTCAGGGTGAACCTCTCGGACCTCGTCAAGGGCGGCACGATCGTCGTCAACACCGACGCCTTCAACGAGCGCAACCTGAAGAAGGCCGGATACGCGTCGAATCCGCTCGAGGACGGATCCCTCGAGCCGTACCACGTTCACGAGGTCGCGCTCTCGTCGATGACCGTCGAGGCGCTCAAGGACGTCGCCGGTGTCACGCCACGGGAGGCCGAGCGCTCGAAGAACTTCTTCGCCCTCGGGCTCATGTCGTGGCTCTACAACCGCCCGGTGGACGGGACGCTCTACTTCATCGAGAAGAAGTTCGCGAGCCGCCCCGAGATCGTCGAGGCGAACACGAAGGCGTTCAAGGCCGGATGGAACTACGGCGAGACGTCGGAGGACTTCTCGATCTCGTACGAGATCGCTCCCGCCCGGATCGCCCCCGGCACCTATCGGCAGATCTCCGGGAACACGGCGCTCTCCTACGGCCTCGTCGCCGCGAGCAAGCTCTCCGGCCTTCCGCTCTTCCTCGGCGCGTACCCGATCACGCCTGCGTCGAGCATCCTCGAGGATCTTGCGCAGTTCAAGCACTTCGGCGTGCGCACGTTCCAGGCGGAGGACGAGATCGCAGCTGCGGGCGCCGCGCTCGGCGCCGCCTTCGGCGGCGCGCTCGGCGTGACCACATCGGCCGGTCCCGGGATCGTCCTGAAGTCGGAGACCGTGGGGCTCGCCGTCGCGCTCGAGCTTCCGCTCGTGATCGTCGACGTCCAGCGCGCCGGGCCGTCGACGGGCATGCCGACGAAGCCGGAGCAGGCGGACCTCCTCATGGTCATGTTCGGTCGCAACTCGGAGTCGCCCGTTCCGGTGGTCGCCGCGTCCACGCCGGCGGACTGCTTCGAGGCGGCGATCGAGGCGGCGCGGATCGCTCTTGCGTACAGGACGCCGGTCTTCCTCCTCTCGGACGCCTACCTCGCGAACGGCTCCGAGCCGTGGCGCGTCCCCGACGTCGAGGACCTCCCGGAGATCCCGGTGGAGTTCGCCACGAGCCCTGACGGCGGGGATCGGTTCCTCCCGTACCGGCGGGATCCCGAGACGCTGGCCCGGCCGTGGGCCATCCCCGGAACCCCGGGCCTCGAGCACCGGATCGGCGGCCTCGAGAAGGAGAACGAGACGGGGAACGTCTCGTACGACCCCGAGAACCACGACCTGATGGTGCAGCTCCGTGCAGCGAAGGTCGCCGGGATCGCGGCCTCCCTCCCGGAGCTGCAGGCCGACGATCCCGACGGCGCGGACCTCCTCGTGCTGGGGTGGGGCTCGACGTACGGCGCGATCGCCGCCGCCGCGCGGCGCGTCCGAAGCGAGGGTCGCAAGGTGGCGACGGCGCACCTCCGCTACCTCAACCCCTTCCCGGCCAACACGGGTGACGTGCTGCGGTCGTACGACAAGGTGCTCGTCCCCGAGATGAACCTCGGCCAGCTGCGAATGCTGCTCCGCTCGGAGTACCTCGTGGATGCGGTCGGCTACAACAAGGTGCGGGGTCGCCCGTTCCGGGCCGCCGAGCTCGTCGAGGCGATCACGACGCTGGCGGACTCATGACCGGCGGGAACGGGAACCTCGTGCAGCTGACGGCCAAGGACTTCAAGTCGGATCAAGAGGTGCGCTGGTGCCCCGGCTGCGGCGACTACGCCATCCTCAACGTGATCCAGGGGTTCATGCCCGAGCTCGGGATCGAGCGCGAGCGCATCGTGTTCGTCTCCGGGATCGGGTGCGCCGCCCGGTTCCCGTACTACATGGACACGTACGGGATGCACTCGATCCACGGGCGTGCCCCGGCCATCGCCACGGGGCTCGCCGTCACGCGACCCGACCTCTCGGTCTGGGTGGTGACCGGCGACGGCGACGCGCTCTCCATCGGCGGCAACCACCTGATCCACTCGCTGCGCCGGAACGTGAACCTGAAGATCCTGCTCTTCAACAACCGGATCTACGGGCTGACGAAGGGGCAGTACTCGCCGACGTCGGAGCTCGGCAAGGTCACCAAGTCCACGCCCATGGGCTCGCTCGACTACCCGTTCAACCCGCTCTCCGTCGCGATCGGCGCCGAGGCCTCCTTCGTCGCCCGGGCGATCGACACCGACAAGAAGGGGCTGACCGAGGTCCTGGGGGAGGCCGCTCGCCATCGCGGCTCGGCCTTCGTCGAGATCCTGCAGAACTGCAACATCTACAACGACGGGGCGTTCGACTACGTGCGGGACGACAAGGACAACCGCATCTACCTCCGCGCCGGCGAGCCGATCCGGTTCGGCGCGGGCGGAGAGAAGGGGGTCGTCCAGCACACGGACGGCTCGGCCCGGGTCGTCAGCATGGCCGACGTCGGCGAGGACGCGCTCCTCGTTCACGACCCGGCGCACCGCGAGCCCAGCCTTGCCTTCGCGCTCTCGCGCATCCAGTACGAGACGGACGGCGCACTCCCGCTCGGCGTGTTCCGCCACGTCGACAGGCCGGTCTACGACGACCTCATGAGCGAGCAGCTCGAGCGCGCTCGCGAGGAGCAGGGCGAGGGCGATCTGGAAGCCCTTTTGCGCTCGGGCGACACCTGGACTATCGGCTCCGCCTGAGTAATACTCGGTCCCTTGTGACCGAGCGGATCGCTCTTGCGTGTGCTCGGCGCCCGAAGCTGACGCTGCTGGCGTGGGGCACTGCCGTTCTCGTCGCCATTGCGGTCATCGTCCTCTTCCTCGGCTCGGCTCTCACGACCGAGGGCGACGTCACGGCGAGAACGGAGTCGGCCCGGGCCAACGACCTCATCGAACAGGGCTTCGGGGAGCCGCAGCAGCGCGTCGACGAGATCGTGGTCGTCCGGAACGAGACGCTGCTGGCCTCGGACGCGGTCTTCCAGGAGCGGCTGTCCGACCTCGCGCGAGGGCTGTCCGCGATCGCCGGCATCGAACAAGTGCTTCTCCCGACCGACCCCGGGGGCGAGGAGAGAATCTCCAAGGACGGGCACGCCGTCATGCTCCCGCTCGTCCTCGGCGACGACAGCAGCGCGACGATCGACGCGCTGCAGGCAGCCGTGGACGAGGCGGGAGCGAGCGGGGGCTTCGCGGCGACCGTCTTCGGGGAGGAGACGATCAATCGCGACTACGAGAAGGTCTCGCAGAGCGACCTGCAGAAGGGCGAGTTCCAGTTCGGGCTCCCGGCCGCGATGATCGTGCTCCTCGTCGTCTTCGGGACGCTCGTCGCGGGGGCGCTGCCGCTCCTCATGGCCATCTTCTCGATCATCCTGGCGCTCGCGCTCGCGGCCGTCGTCGGCCAGGTGTGGGAGCTCTCCTTCTTCGTCGTGAACATGCTGACGGCGATGGGGCTCGCCCTCGGCATCGACTACTCGCTCTTCGTCGTCAGCCGCTTCCGGGAGGAGCGACGGCGCGGAAAGGAGCAGCCCGACGCGATCCGGATCGCCGGCGCCACCGCAGCCCGAGCGGTGCTCTTCTCGGGAACGGCGTTCGTCATCTCGCTCACCGGGCTCCTCCTCATCCCGGACTCGATCATGCGGAGCCTCGCAACCGGCGCGATCCTCGTCGGGATCGTCTCCGTCGTGGCGGCGCTGACGCTGCTCCCGGCCGTTCTCACCCTGCTCGGCGACGGCATCGAGCGTGCGCCGATACCGCTCGTGAACCGTGGCGGGCGAGGGGAGGCCCGGTTCTGGGGCGGCGTGGTCAAGCGCGTTCAGCGCTCGCCGGTCGTCTTCCTCGTCGCGGGTGTGGCGCTGCTCCTCGTCTTCGCCTACCCGGCCCTACGGATCGAGACGGGATCGAACGGCATCGCCACGCTCCCCGACAGCCTTCCCTCGAAGCAGGGCTTCGTCGCGCTCGCCGCCTCGTTCCCGACCGCGACGATCGAGCCGCTTCGCATCGTCGTCGTCGGTGACGCCCAGGATCCGGCGGTCGAGTCGCAGGTCGCGGCGCTCCAGACGCGGCTGCGGGCAGATCTCGACTTCGGGGTGCAGCAGCTCGAGGTCGCGCCCGACGGGCGGCGGCTCCTGCTCTCCGTCGAGATCGGGGGAGACCCGTCGGGGAAGGAGGCGCGTGCGATCGTGCAGCGTGTCCGGGAGGAGATCGTCCCCGCGGCGTTCAGCGATGGCACGACGGAGGCGCTCGTCACGGGCGCCGCTGCGGAGGGATACGACTACGTGCGCCTGAGCGAGGACTGGCGGCCGATCGTCATCGTCTTCGTCCTGGGCCTGAGCTTCCTGCTGCTCACGCTCGCCTTCCGCTCGCTCGTCGTGTCCGCCAAGGCGATCGTCCTCAACCTCCTGTCCGTCGCGGCGGCGTACGGGCTCCTGACGGCGGTCTTCGTCGAAGGCATCGGGAACGAGATCTTCGGGTTTCCGCAGGTGGACTCGATCGAGGCCTGGCTCCCGCTCTTCCTGTTCGCGGTCCTCTTCGGCCTCTCGATGGACTACCACGTGTTCCTGCTCAGCAGGATCAAGGAGCGCTGGATCCAGACCGGCGACAACTCGGAGGCCGTCCGCCACGGCGTCACCACGACTGCGCGTCTGATCACGGGGGCCGCCCTGATCATGGTCGTCGTGTTCGCAGGCTTCGCCCGGGGTGACCTCGTCATGTTCCAGCAGATGGGGTTCGGCGTCGCCGTCGCTCTGCTCATCGACGCGACGCTCATCCGCGGCGTGCTCGTGCCCGCCGCCATGGAGCTCCTGGGGAGGCGCAACTGGTACCTCCCCGAGTGGCTCGGCTGGCTCCCTCACGTCGAGGTCGAGCCCGCGGAGCTCGCCGACGAGACCGCTATCTAGGGCTCGCCGAGGAAGCGGACGATCCGCTCCGCGATCTGCTCGCCCTTCTCCTCCTGGAGGAAGTGCGCGGCGCCCTCGACGATCTCGGCCGGGCCGGCGCCGGGGACGAGCGCGGCCATGCGCTCGGCGGCCTGCGGCGAGAAGATCGGGTCCGAGTCGGAGAACAGGACGAGCGCGGGCCGCTCCCAGCGGGCCAGGGCGCTCCGCACCTCGAGCATCTTGGCCGCGTTCGGGTGATCCATCTCGGTCGGCACGAGCTCCGGGAAGGCGAGCACCCCGGCCTTCGACTCGGGCGTCGGGAACGGCGCGTTGTACGCCTCGATGACCTCGTCGCCCGGATCAGTGAGACAGGAGATCCTCACGAGCTGTCCCGGCACCAGGTCGCTCCCCACGCGCCTCACGAACTCGCGGAAGCGCAGCCACTCCGGCGAGGGCGCCCGGCCGGCGCCGACGCCGGTGTTGAGGATGACGAGCCTCGACACGCAGTCGGGCCGCTCCACCGCGAGGCGGAGCCCGATCGGCCCGCTCCAGTCGTGGACGACGATCGTGGCGCTCCGGAGCCCGATCTCGTCCACGAAGCGCTCGAGCGACCCGTAGTGGAAGTCGTAGGAGTAGTCCTCGACGCGAGTGGGCTTGTCCGAGCGACCGAAGCCGAAGTAGTCGGGGGCGACGACTCGCGCCGTCAGCGCCAGCGTCGGGATCATCCTGCGGTACAGGTACGCCCACGTGGGCTCGCCGTGAAGGAGGAGAACGGGTGCCCCCGAGCCCTCGTCGACGTAGTGCATGCGGAGCCCGTCCTGCTCGACGTACCGCGGCTCGTACGCCCATCCGGGGAGGCTCTCGAAGCGCTCGTCCGGGGTGCGATACGCGTTCATCTCCTGAATAGTGACGGAGCGGGGCGCTGCTCTCCCGAGAGCGCGGGCCCTACCCGACCTCCGACAGCGCGGGCTCGAGCTGTCGTGACCGTCGCGAGCTCGCGACGGCGATCGCGCTCAGCGAGACGAGGCCGGCGACCGCGAAGGCGAGCGTCGTCCCCCCGACGTGGGCCAGCCAGCCGGCGAACAGGCCGCCGATCGGCGCCAGCCCGAGGAAGGCGAAGAGGTAGAGCCCGATCAGCCGGCCGCGCAGGTGACCCGGCGCCGCAAGCTGGACGAGCGAGTTCGCGTTCGCGGTGAAGAGCGTGAACGCGATCCCGATTCCGAACAGGAGGATGCCCGCGAGCACGGCCTCGTGAACCGGTGCGAGGAGCAGCACCAGCAAGCCGAAGGCGGTCGTTCCGGTCGCGAAGAGCTCCCAGCTCGCTCTCCGGAAGCTCGCGGTCGCGAGCGCCCCGACGAGCGCCCCGAGCCCGAACGACGCCGAGAGGAGGCCGAGGCCCTCCGGACCGACGTGGAGCGTGTCCGCTGCGAGGAGCGGTACGAGCACGTGGAAGTTGAACCCGACCGTGCTCACGATCGTGACCACACCGAGGATGAGCCGGAGCTGCGGGTCGTTCCAGGCGTACGCCAGCGCCGTTCGGGTGCCGGCGACGAAGCCGGCCGCCCGGTCCCGCTCGACGGGGTGGAGCTCGTCGGCACGCACGGCGGCGAGAGCGGCGAGCACCGCGAGGAAGCTGACGGCATTGAGGACGAAGCAGGCACCCGTGCCGGCCGCCGCGATGACGAATCCGCCGATCGCCGGGCCGATGATGCGGGATCCGTTGAACAACCCGGAGTTGAGGGCGACCGCATTCGGCAGCTCGCGGGGGCCGACCATCTGGAACGTCAGCGACTGGCGCCCCGGGGCGTCGAAGGCGAGGGCGATCCCACCGAGTGCGGCCAGCGCGTAGACGAGCGGGAGCGTGGCCGTCCCCGAGAGCGTCACGACGGCGAGCGCGATCGAGACCGCCATCGCCGACGCCTGCGTCGCCATCACGAGCTTCCGCGAGTCCACGCGATCGGCGAGAACGCCCGCGAAGAGGCCGAACACGGTGAAGGGCACGAAGCGACAGAACGCGAGCGCGCCGATCGCGAGCGGCGATCCCGACAGCTCGATGACGAGCCACGCGAGCGCGATGTTCTGCATCCACGTTCCCGCGAGGGAGACGAGCTGCCCCGCGAAGAAGACGCGGTAGTTGCGATGTCTGCGGAGGCTGCGGAACGTGCGTGTCCGGAGCGCTACCGCAAGCGTCGTCACGCCTCGTCCTCCAGCAGCGCGGTCAGCGCGGGAATGGCCGCGTCGATGGCATCGAGCTCGGCGCGCTCGAGGGCCCCGAGCCGGTCGGTGAGCCAGATCGTTCGACGCGTTCTGACACTTCGCAGGACCCGCGTGCCCTCGTCCGTGACCCTGAGGCCGACCCGCCGACGGTCCTCGTCGGACCGGACGCGCTCGAGGAGCCCTGCCTGCTCGAGCCTGTCGACGTGACCCGACATCGCCGGCGGCGAGATGCCCTCCTCGGCTGCGAGCTCGGCGAGCGCGAGCCCGGCCTTTCGCTTCACGAGCCAGAGGAGGGTCGCCTGTCGGGCCGTGATCCCGAGCTGCTCGGTCTCCTTTCGGAGCTCGCGCGCGAGGCGGAGCAGCACGGGCCGCAGATCGGCCGCGACGGCCTCGACACTGTTCGTAACCTCACTAACCATTAACCTGGCTAAAGATAGCTGACCGCGCTGTCCGCACGGTCGGTGGAAAAGGCGCCCGGCTAGGAGGACTTCGGCAGCGCTTCGAGCTTGTAGCCGACGCCGTAGCGCGTGTGGATGAAGTCGTGCGTCGACGCCCGGCGGTCGACCTTCTCGCGCAGCTTCCGGACGAAGACGTCCACGGTTCGATCGCGATGCGTCGCGCGCCGGCCCCAGACGCGCTGGAGCAGCTCGTCCCGCGTGAGCACGCGACCGGCCTCTCGCGCGAGCGTGTAGAGGAGGCGAAACTCCGTCGGCGTGAGCTCCGCGCTCTGCCCGTCCACGTAGGCCTGCACGTTGTCCGGGTCGAGTCGGAGCTCCTCGATGACGATCTCCCCACCGCGCTGCTCGCTCGCTTCGCTGACTCCACGACGCGCGGCAGCTTTCACGCGGGCCGCGAGCTCCTTCATCGAGAAGGGCTTGACGAGGTAGTCGTCGGCGCCGATCTCGAGCGCGTGCACGCGGTCGTGCTCCGTCCCGCGGGCGGACACGACGACGATCGGCGTGCCGATGCCTTCGCTTCGAGCCTGCTCGATGACACGCCAGCCGTCGATGCCCGGGAGCATCAGGTCGAGGACGCAGACGTCCGGCTTCTCGTAGCGCAGCTTCGCCAGCCCGGTCTCCCCGTTCGCGACTCCGACGGCGTCGAACCCTGCTGCCTCGAGGTGCCGGGCCATCCCACGCGCGATGACGTCGTCGTCCTCGATGATCAGGACCTTCGCCACACGCCGAACGATAGTGGCGTCCTCCGCGGGAGCCGGGTGCCGCGTGGCTACCGATCGGTATCCGAATGGAGAAGCCTGTCGACGTCTGGCGCCCGGTCTCCGTGCATCGTGTGGCCTTCTGTTACAAGGGGTCTTCGTGGACGCCGACGCGATCCGGGGCCGCATGCTCGTCGAGGAGAGCCGCGAGGCGGTCGTCGTTCTCGACGACGCGGACCGGGTCGTCGCCGCGAGCCGTCGCGCGCGGCAGGCGATCGAAGACCTCCGCGACGGCCAGCCCCTGCCACCGGCACTGCTCTCCGGCGCGCGGGGTGTCGTGCCGCATGTCGTCCCGTACGAGGTCGACGGACGGCGCGAGCGTCTCGTGTACCTCTCTCGGGAAGGCGACCTCGCCGCCTACGAGGAGCTCCGGGCCGGGTTCACGGCCGCCGTCTCGCACGAGCTCCGCACGCCGCTCGCGCGGCTGCTGACCGTCCTCGAGACCGCCGCGCTTCCGGGCGAGGACGTGCCCGCGCTGGTCGAGCAGGCACAGGGAGAGGTCGAGCAGATCACGGAGCTGATCGACGAGGTCCTGTTCCTGAGCGAGCTCGAGTCCGGCGCGCGCGTCGTCAGCCTCGGATCGACGTCCGTCCGCCCGGTGCTCGAGGAGACGCTCGACGAGCTCCGGGATCGAGCAGCCCGGGCCGGCATCGCGCTTCGGCTCGAGTGCGAGCCGGACGTCGAGCTGGCGATGCGCCCGAGGATGATCCGCGTGCTCGCGCGGAACCTCGCGGAGAACGCGATTCGGTACGCAGGCCCCGGCGCGACGCTGACGCTCGCCGCCGAGCGAGAGGCCGGACGTGTGGTCCTCGTGGGCCGAGACGACGGCATCGGGGTGGAGGCCTCGGAGCTCCCCCGGCTGTTCGAGCGCTTCTATCGGGGCGATCGAGCACGAGCATCGCGCGGCACCGGGCTCGGGCTCGCGATCGTCAAGCACGTCGTGTCGCAGGCGGGCGGCACCGTCGAGGCCCGCGGAGGGCGCGGCCGGGGGCTCGAGGTTCGTTGCGAGCTCCCGCCCCCCGGCTGATCGGGCGGATGACGCTCGTGGGCCGCTTCGCCGAGGTGGTCGGGGGTACGAACGTCGTGCGCGTCGTTCACCACTTCGTCACGAGATCTTCACCAGCTCGGGCCCCTCTCTCGGCGGCGACACGGTGAGACTGGTCGTGATGAGCTTCGTGGGCGAACCGGGCGCTTGTTGACCATGGTCGACCAGCCGAGCGCGGGCCCTGCGATCGACGGCGGCAAGATCGGCCAGCTCGCGGGCCACGACCCGACCGACGACGTCCGGCAGCGGGAGGCGGTCTTCTCGATCGACTCGCTGTCCGTGTCGTACGGCGGCGCGCTCGCGCTCGCGGCCACGACGCTCGACATCCACGAGAAGGCGGTGACGGCGTTCATCGGGCCGTCGGGGTGTGGCAAGAGCACGTTCATCCGCTGTCTCAACCGGATGAACGACGTCATCCCCGGCGCTCGCGTCGAGGGTCGGATCCTGTATCACGGCCGCGACCTGTACGGACCGGGCGTCGATCCCGTCGAGGTCAGGCGGCGAATCGGGATGGTCTTCCAGAAGCCGAATCCGTTTCCCAAGTCGATCTACGACAACATCGCCTTCGGGCCGCGCATGCTCGGGATGAAGAAGGGCCTCGACGAGCGGATCGAGCAGGCCCTCCGGCAGGCGGCGCTCTGGGACGAGGTGAAGGATCGGCTCAAGGAGAACGCCCTCGGGCTCTCCGGCGGCCAGCAGCAGCGCCTGTGCATCGCGCGCGCGCTCGCCGTCGAGCCGGACGTGATCCTGATGGACGAGCCCGCGTCGGCGCTCGACCCCATCTCCACCGCGCGCATCGAGGACCTCGTCCACGCCCTGAAGCGCGAGTACACGATCGCGATCGTCACGCACAACATGCAGCAGGCCGCCCGCGTGGCCGACCTGACGGCGTTCTTCAGCGTCGACGCGCGGGAGGACGGGGGCGGCCGGCACGGTGTGCTCGTCGAGTACGACCTGACGTCGAAGATCTTCACGAACCCGGCCGACAAGCGGACCGAGGACTACGTGACGGGGCGGTTCGGCTGATGGCGCGCGTCGGGTACCAGGAGAGCCTGGATGCGCTCGAGGCGAACTTCCAGGAGGCGGGCGGGATCGTGCTGCGCGCGATCCAGGGCGCGACCGATGCGCTCCGGACCCGGGACGCCGAGCTGTGCGACGAGGTCATCGCCTTCGACGACGAGGTCGATCGCCGGTACCTCGCGGCCGAGACGGACATCGAGCTGCTGCTCGCCAGGCAGACGCCCGTCGCGGGCGACCTCCGGCTCGTCCTCGCGATCCTGCACGGCGTGATCCATCTCGAGCGCATGGGCGACCAGTGCGTGACGATCGCGAAGCTCACGAAGATCTCGAGCCACCTCGGAAGCAGGGGCGACGTCGTCGAGAGCCTCGTCGACATGGGGGAGCGGTGCCTGGAGATGGTGCGTGTCGCGCTGGCGGCCTTCGCCGCTCGCGACGCAGACGCCGCGCGGAGCCTGAACGATCTCGACGAGCTCGTCGACCGCGCGAACCGACAGGTGTTCGAGCACGTGCTCGGGTACACGGGCGAGCCCGACGTGCTCGAGTGGGGAATGCGCCAGATCACGGTGGCGCGCTGCTTCGAGCGAATCGGCGACAACGCCGTCGACATCGGTGAGCAGACCGTGTTCCTGGTGACGGGCGAGTTCGAGGAGTTCACCGACGCGTCGCACTGAGGTTCACCGATGCGTCACCGGATCTTCACCAGCGATGACCACACCGAGGGGGATCGAGTGCCGAGACTGGCACGCGGCTCATCGGGAGCCGACTCGAACGGGAGAGAGGAAAGGAGCAGGAACATGAAACGAGCGCTCGCGCTCACCTCGCTCGTCGTCGCGACCGTCGCCGTGGCGGTGGTCGCCGGGCACGCACGGCCCGCTTCGGCGAAGCAGACGGCAGGATCGCTCGTCGGCACCGGGTCGACGTTCGTCTACCCCCTCATCTCGAAGTGGATCCCCGCCGTGGACAAGGCGTACGGGATCAAGGTCACCTACTCGCCGACCGGCTCGGGCACCGGAATCGCGCAGGTCACGGCGCGAACGGTGGACTTCGGCGCCTCCGACGCGCCCTTGTCACCCGACCAGCTGAAGGCGTGCAAAGGCTGCGTCGTCATCCCGTGGGGGCTGGCCGGGCTGTCGGTCCCCTACAACGTCCCGGGGATCGCCGGCCGGCTGCGCCTCGACGGCCCGACGCTCGCTCTCATCTACCTAGGGAAGATCACGAACTGGAACGCGCGCGCGATCCAGAAGCTCAATCCGGGCCTGAAGCTGCCCGATCTGAAGATCACGCCGGTCTATCGATCGGACTCCTCCGGGTCGACCTACGCCTTCACGGAGTTCCTCTCCTCGGTGAGCCCGCAGTGGAAGAAGCAGGTCGGGCTCAACACGGTCGTGAACTTCCCCGTCGGCACCGGTGCGCGAGGAAGCTCGGGCGTGACCGGCGTCGTCGGGTCCACGCAAGGGGCCGTCACCTACGTCGACGCCGCGTACGCGATCGCGAACAAGATCCAGTTCGCGCTCATCAAGAACCGAGCCGGCGGGTTCAGGACGCCCGGCGTCCGTGACATCCAGGCCGCGCTGTCTCAGCTGCCGAAGAAGATCAAGAGCCTCAAGCAGCTGAAGATCGTGGATCCGCCGAAGAAGGCGGGCAAGAAGGCCTACCCGATCTCGACGTTCACGTACGTGATCGTCCCCACCAAGTCGGGGAGCAAGGCGGCCGATCTGCGGAAGTTCCTCTCCTGGTCGCTCACGCAGGGCCAGAAGTTCGGCCCGCCGTACTACTTCGCGCCGCTCCCGGCCAACGTCCAGCAGTTCGCCGGCCGGCAGATCGTGAAGATCAAGTCGTGACTCCGGTTCGGGCGAGAGAGGGATGAGCTCGACCACCGTTGAGCACG
>JBFFGH010000012.1:0-31456 GCA_041557575.1 Gaiellaceae bacterium | reverse complement strand
GAGCAGCGACGACTTGCCTGCGTTCGGCAGCCCCGCGAGCGCCGCGTCGACGACGAGCTTCAGGTGGAGCACGAGATCCGTCTCGTCGCCGGGAAGCCCTGTCTCCGCGAATCGCGGCGTCTGTCTCGTCGGCGTCGCAAACCTCGCATTCCCGCGCCCCCCCTGGCCCCCGCGCGCCGCGACGAAACGCGAGCCCGTACGCGCGAGATCGGCGACGAGCAGGCCGTCGGGATCCAGAATCTGCGTGCCGAGGGGAACGCGCAGCTCCTCGGTCGCGCCGTCGGCACCGTGCTTCTTCGTACCTCGCCCGTTCCCGCCCCTTCCGGCACGAACCGTCCGGATGCGCCCGTACGCGGAGAGGTCACGGAGAACGGGGTCGGCGACGACGACGACGTCTCCGCCGCGGCCGCCGTCACCGCCGTCGGGGCCTCCCTTCGGCACGTACTTCTCGCGGCGAAAGCTCAGACCACCGTCACCGCCGCGGCCCGCCTCGACATGGATCTCAGCTCGATCGTGAAACATGGCTCCCGACGGAGCCGCGGGCAGGTTACTCCGCCGCGGCCGCGACCGAGACGAAGCGCCTCTCGCCCGACCTTCGGAACTCGACGGTGCCGTCGCGCAGGGCGAAGATCGTGTCGTCACGACCAAGGCCGGCGCCCGGGCCGGGGCGGAACTTCGTGCCGCGCTGGCGCACGATGATCATCCCGGTCCTCACGCGCTGACCCGCGAAGATCTTGACGCCGAGCCTCTTCGCCTCGGAGTCGCGACCGTTGCGCGAGGAGCCCAGACCTTTCTTGTGGGCCATTACGACTCACCTCCTTGGCGCGCCTGCGCCGACTCGAGCGCCGCGATCGCACCCTTGCGCTTCGCGTGCCCCTGCTCGTAGGCGAGCGCCTCGGCGATCTCCTCCGCGGTCCAGCCGTCGGCAGCGGCCTTGATCGCCGCGATCGTGAGATCCGGATAGCCCTCGGGGAGACCCGTGGCTGCCGGGGCCTCTGCCGCGGCGGGCTTCTCCGCCTTCGCCGGCTTCTCCGCCTTCGCCGGCTTCTCCGTCTTCCGAGCGGGAGCCGCCTTCGCCTTCGCCGCCGCGCGAGATGCGGTGCCGATCGACTCGATCTCGATCTGCGAGAGCGACGCCCGGAAGCCCGTGTGCCGGCGATACCCAGTGCGCTTCTTGTACTTGCCGATGCGAATCTTCGGTCCCTTGACCGCGGCGACGACTTTCGCGGTCACCTTGACCCCACTCGGGTCGAGCACTGGGCTCCCGTCACCGCCGACGAGCAGCACGTCCGGCGAGAACGAGGTGCCCTCGTCGTGGGAGAGCCGGTCCACGAGCAGCCGCTCGCCCTCGCGCACGCGGTACTGCTTCCCGGCAACCTGGATGATCGCGTAGGTCATGGAGTTCTCCGAAGGTGGACGCGGGCGGCACGCCCGCGAAGCCGGTGCATGATAGCGATCTCGCGCTAGGAGCGGGGCCGAGCGTCGAAGTCCTCGATCCACTCGGACATCGGCACGTACTCGGGTTGGCGATCCTGGCCGTTGGTCGACTCGGCCGGCTCCTCTCCTCCGGCCTCTGCGGCCCCTGCGGGCTCTGCGGGCTCTGCGGGCTCTGCGGGCTCTGCGGGCTCTGCGGCCTCCCCGGCCTCCCCGGCCTCCTCAGCTTCTGCGGCCTCCGCAGCCCCCGCGGTCGTCGCGGTCGCCGCCGGCTTGCGCTTTCGGCCGCCTCGCGATCCCCGGCGGGAGCGCTTCCGCTTGGGCTTGCCGTCCGACTCCGCTCGAGCTCCGGCCGCCTCCGCGGAGGCGGTGCCGGCTTCGAGCTCCGCCGTGCTCTCGCCGCTCTCGCCTGCGGGCTCGGCCGCGGCGGCGACATCCGCCTCGACGGCCTTCTCCGCGGCTCGTGCCTTCGGGGCGCCGTCGCCAGGCGCCCCGAGCTCGGGTGACGGGGCATGGATGCGCGGAGAGGGACGGCCGTCACCTTCTCCGGCCTCCTCGGGTGCCTCTGCCACTGCGGTCGTCTTCTTCCTCCCCCGCCCACCTCTCGAGCCGCGACGCGTCCGCTTCTTCTTCGGTTGACCGTCACCGGTCGGCGCAGCCTCCTCGGGCTCCTCTTCCGCCTTCCCGTCCTCCGCAGAGGGGCCGGCCTCGAGAGGCGGCTTCTTCTTGGTCGCGGGCTTCGCTTCCACCGGTGCTTCGGCTGTGGTCGTCGGCTGGCGCTTGCGCCCGGTCGAACGGGCCGGCTTGTCGGCCTCTGCCTCGAACGTGATCGGCGAGGGCGCCTCTCCATCGCTCGCGATCTCCGCGAAAGCGAGGTTCTGCAGAGCACGGCCGATAGTGACCGTCACCTTCTTGCCGACGAGCTTCGACGCTCCTGCGACGACGACGTCGTAGTCGCCGATCTTGCCCACGCCGGCACGGGCGTCGTGCAGGCCGAGCTCGACCAGCTTGAGCTCGAGCGACTGGCCCTCTTCGACCGGGGTCGAAGGCCGAACGACATCGAGCTTCCCGTGGCCGAGAACCTCGAAGTGATCCAGGTGCAGGTGACCGGTCCCCTGAGCCGGCTCGAGGAAGAATCGCCGTCGCGACGCTGCTTCGATCGCGGCGAGTCGCTCGCCGCCGTCGCCGGCGAGAATCGAGAGGACTCGGGGGTGAACGCCGACGCGGAACGCCTGCGCTCTGGCGCCCTTCGCGATCGAGCGCAGCTTCCGCTCGACCTCGAGCGCGAACGTGGCGTCCGAGACGACGAATCCGTCTCCCCCGCAGACGGCACAGCGATTGCTGAGGATCTCCCGCGGACCCTCGGTGACGTTCTGGCGCGTCATCTCGACGAGCCCGAGCGGTGAGATCTCCACGACGTACGTCTTGGTCCGGTCGCGCTCGAGCTCCGCGCGGAGTGCCTCCTCGACCGTCTCGCGATTCTTGGGATTCGCCATGTCGATGAAGTCGATGACGATGATCCCGCCGATGTCGCGCAGCCGGAGCTGGCGAACGACCTCCGTCACCGCCTCGAGGTTGTTCTTGACGATCGTGTCCTCGAGCCGGCCCTGAGCGCTCTTCCCGCGCTGGCCGACGAAGCGGCCCGTGTTGACATCGATGACCGTGAACGCCTCGGCGTAGTCGAAGATCAGGTACCCGCCGGAAGGAAGATCGACGCGGCGGCTCAGCGTCGAGCGGATCGCCTCGTCCACGCCGGATGCCTCGAACAGCGGCTCGGCGTCCCGGTAGCGCTGAACCCGCTCGACCATGTGCGGGGAGGTCTTCTTGAGGTAGTTGACGATGCGGCGGTACGTGCGGTCGTCGTCGATCCGCGCGCTCTCGAAGTCGCCGGCGAACAGGTCGCGGACGATCCTGAGCGGGAGCTCCGCCTCCTCGTACACGAGCGCCGGGGCCTCGGCGACCTTCGCCTTGGACTGGATGTTCTTCCAGAGCCGCTGGAGGAAGATCAGGTCTCGCTCGATGTCCTCCGCCGATGCACCCTCGGCGGCCGTGCGCACGATGATCCCTCCACCCTTCGGGTCGAGGTTCTTCAGGATCTCCTTGAGGCGCACGCGCTCGGCGTCCTCGAGCCGCCGTGAGACCCCGTTGCCTTCGCCGTTCGGCACGTACACGAGGAATCGACCGGGAAGCGAGATCTCGGTCGTGAGCCTGGCGCCCTTCGACTTCATCGGGTCCTTGACCGCCTGGACGAGGATGGTCTGCCCGCGCTTGATCAGGTCCTGGATCTTTCGGGCCCCCTTGCGACCCTCGAGCTCGGGGCCCACGATCTCGTCGACGTACAGGAACCCGTTCTTCTCGAGCCCGATCTCGACGAATGCGGCCTCCATCCCCGGCAGGACGTTGTCGACGACCCCGAAGTAGATGTTCCCCGCGATCGACCTGCGCTCGGGCCGCTCGAGGTAGACCTCGGCGACGCGGTCGTCCTCGAGGATCGCAACGCGCTGCTCGCCGACATCGACCGAGATCAGGAGATCGCGCTTCGCTGCCGGGAGCGGAGCGCGCTTCGTCGGCGTCCGCTTTCGGCTGCTCCGCGATGACCGGCGGTCGGGCTTCCCGTCCGAGCCACGCGCCGACTTCGTGGCGGGGCTTCGTGCAGCCTTCGGCTCCTCGACGGCCTCCCCGGGCGCGGCCACCTCGCCCGCGGTCGTCGCGGTCTTCTTCTTGCGACCTCGCCCGCCGCGACTTCCGCGGCGTCTCTTCTTCCTCGGGGCGCCCGACTCGACTGCGTCGGCCGCCGCGACGGGCTCCGCCTCGGGCGGAGCCTCCGGCTCAGTCGGTAGGGCCTCTCCGGCCCGGGTGTCCTGCTCTTCCTGCTTCTGTCCGAAGCGAAACCAGCGTAGTGCCAAGATCGAATTCCTCTCGTTGAATCGCGCGCGCTGGTCGGGCGGCCGGCGGCCGCTCCGAGATCGCGCTGCGTGGGCTCAAGACTGTGGTCGACATGACCTGTACCCCAGGGTATCAGTGACGGCGCCGAGACCTGCCCGAGCGGGGTGACGAGCCGCGCCGCGGACGATCACGCAGCCGCCGGCCGCAGCCGCGCCCGCCGCGCGCGAACGGCGCGCAACCGCTGGGAGAGGCGCGCCCAGGCCCAGGGCTCGACCTCGGCGTACCGCGTCTCGGTCTGACCGCGCGTCGACTCCAGGTACTCGAACCAGGCATCGGCCTCCTCGAGTTGCAAGAGCTCTTCGGCCAGCTCGGTGTTCGGCATCGTCCCTCCCATGGACACGGTCGGGCGCCATCCTAGGACCAGGTCCGGACGGACCCCGGGATCGGCGGGCTACGACGCCGCGCGAGATCCGAACGCCCTTGCGGCCGCACCCAGCGTCCACGTGCCGATGCCCGCGACGAGGGCATTGGCGATCGGAGCGGGAAGCAGGGACCGCGCCGTTCGCGCGACCTCTCGGAGCGCGAACCCTGAGGCGAGAAGCGCGCCGGTGGCTGCACCGAGAGCTGCAGGCTCCTCGAACATCCCGGGGCCTCGCTCTCCCGTCGCGCTCAGCCGAGCGAGCATACGCACCTGCTCGCGCATGATGAGCGGACGGGCCGCCCGCCGCCGCTCGAGCGCAGCGAGCGTCGCGACGTAGACGACCGAGCTGAGGACGATCTTCCGCTCGATCGACGGGCGGAGGGCCGGGATCCCGGACGCGAGCAGCGACGCCTGCTCCGCCGCATCGACGATCCGATCGGCGATCTCCCGGACCGGGAAGCCCTTGCCCGCCTCGCACTCGACGACGAAGGGTGACAGGACGAAGGGTCGAGTCCAGTCCGCCTGCGGCCACAGCTGGACGATGACGACGGGGACAGCACGTCGATCCGCCGCACGCACGAACGCGAGGTCCGCGTCACTCGGATCGCCGGCGATCACGCGCACCGCCACGTCGGAAGACGCCGTCGGAACGTCTCCCCCGAGCTGCACGGTGCCGGAGCGCGCCCCGGCACCGAGCTCGCGCACGAGCTGCTCCGCGAGCACTCCGCTCACTGCCACCGAGCCCCCGTGGCCCGCGGGCAGCTCGGCCTGGAGGCTCTTGGCGACGCCGCGCGCCTCGTTCGCGAGGCCGAAGATGCGTCGTGCGCTCAGGGTGACTGCCATCGTCCCAGCTCGCTGCGGGCGTGAATGCTCTGGAGAACGCCGATGAGGATGAGACTCGTCACCATGGACGAGCCTCCCACGGTGACGAACGGGAGCGGGATCCCCGTCACGGGCGCAACGCCCATCGTCATGCCGACGTTCACGAAGACCTGGAAGACGAAGCCGAACACGAGGCCTCCGGCAACGACGACGCCGTAGAGATCCCCGGCACCGGTGATCACGCGCAAACCCCTCCAGACGACGAGGAGGTAGAGGAGGAGCAGGATCGCGGCTCCCACGAATCCGCGCTGCTCAGCCAGTGAGGCGAAGGCGAAGTCCGTCGCATGCTCGGGGAGATAGTCGAGCCTCGTCTGCGTGGCCTCGATGACGCCTCGGCCGGTGAGACCGCCCGACCCGACTGCAGTGATCGACTGGTCGAGGTTGTACGTGACGCCCCCGGGGTCGGCCGCAGGGTTCAGGGTGAGCCTCGCCGTCTGGTACGGCTTGAGCACCTGGACGCCTGCCGCCGGGAGGAACCACAGGACCGAGGCGACCGCGAGCGCCCCGAGAAGACCCAGCAGCGCGAGCTGGCGCCAGCGAACTCCCACGAAGAACAGAAGCGCAAAGAGCGACGCCCCGTACACGAGCGCGGTTCCGAGGTCGGGCTGCAGGAAGACGAGGAAGATCGGGACGGCCCCGAGCCCGATGGCCGAGATGATCGTGCGCCAGCGCGAGGCCGTCGCCGCCCGATCGACGAGAAAACCCGCGACCGCGAGGACGAACACGACCTTTCCGAGCTCCGACGGCTGGAACTGGATGAACCCCAGATCGATCCACCGCTTCGACCCGCGAATCGCCTCCGCGGCGACGAACACGACGATCATGAGCGCGAGCGTGAAGCCGTAGAGGAGCCTCCAGTTGCGCCGCAGCAGGTCCATCGGCACCAGGGTTGCCACGACCAGCCCGACGGCACCGGCGGCAGCGGCGATGCCCTGGCGCACGACGTAGTAGTTCTCGTCTCCCGGCACGTCGAAGCGAGTGATGCCCGACACGAGCCAGAGGCCGTATGCGACGAGCGCGGCGGCCGCGAAGAGAAGAACCCAGTCGAGCCGGCGGAGGAAGGCGATGGGCAGCGCGCGAGAGCCGCGCGGCACGGCCCTCGCCCTCGGGTGCTCGGTCGCGATCACGGTGCGCTCACCGGATCAGTCCGTCTCCACGAGAGTGGTGGGCGGCGCCTCCACCCCGAAGTACCGCTCGAAGACCTTCATGGCCGCAGGCGCAGCCGCCGCCGATCCGTGCCCGCCGTTCTCGATCAGCGCGCAGACGACGAGCCGTGCGGAGTCGGAAGGCCCCCAGCCACACCACCAGGACTGGTCCTCGAGGTGCCCGGCCGGGTAGCCGGGCAGCTGGACGACCTTCTCGGCCGTTCCCGTCTTCCCCGAGATCGGGATCGCATAGTCGCGGAAGACGCCCGACGACGTCCCGCTCGCGGAGTGCGTCGCCAGGTAGAGGCCGTCGCGGATCGCCGCGAGCGCCGCAGCGTCGACACCGCTGGAGCGCGGAGCGGGCGGTGCGAATCGCCGGAGGACGACTCTCGGTGAGCCCTTGCCTCCGGGCTGCTCGACGTCGGCCACGAGATGCGGCGTCACGATCATGCCCCCGTTCGCGAGCATCGCGTAGAACGTCGCCATCTGGAGCGGCGTCACGAGAAGGTCCTTCTGGCCGATGGAGAGCTGGATCGAGTCCCCCGGGTTCCAGGCGCGATCCCAGTCGCTCGTGTACGTCCGCTTTCGCCACTCGGGAGTCGGAACGAGGCCGACCGCCTCGCTGCCGATGTCGAGGCCCGTCGACTGGCCGAAGCCGAGCTGCCTGGCCCACTGCTGCATGCGGACGCGGCCCTCCGCGCCCCTCTCGTAGAAGCGGTTCCCGATGTCGTAGAAGTACGTGTCGCAGGACTCGGCGAGCGCCTCCGGCAGCGTCATCGGGCGATCGACGTACGGATTCCAGTTGCGGAACCTCTGCTCGTCGAGGCCGTAGGTGGCGAAGGGCGTGCACCGGATCGAGTCGTACGCCGAGAACACGTGCTCCTCCATGCCGGCGATCGCCGTGACGGGCTTCCACGTCGAGCCCGGCGGATAGAGGCCCGCGGTCGCTCGGTTGAGGCCGGGATAGTTGGCCACCCGCGCTGCGTTCTCCTCCAGTAGCGGTGCGAGCTTCGTGCGATCGACCCTCCCCACGTACACCTCTGGATCGAAGGTCGGGGCCGACGCCATGGCGAGCACGGCGCCGTCACGCGGGTCGAGGGCGACGATCGCTCCGCCGTTCGCGGCCCAGTTGTCGTTCTCGTGAGCCAGGTCGATCCCGTACCTGAGCGCCTCCTCCGCAGCGCGCTGGAGACGGATGTCCAGGGTGAGCCGGAGCGCGTACCCGGGCCGCGCCTCCTGCCGCAGCTCGAGCGCCGACTGCGGGCGGCCGAGCGAGTCCACGCGGATCTGCGCGAGCCCGGGCTGTCCCCGGAGGTACTGGTCGAAGGACGACTCGATGCCAGTCTTGCCGATCTGGTCGCCCGCCCGATAGCCGTCCCGGCGGAGCCGCTTGAGCTCCTCCGGGGAGATCTCTCCCGTGTATCCCAGGATCTGGGCCGCGAGCGACGAGTACTCGTAGTCGCGGAGGTAGACCTGCACGATCTCCACGCCGGGGAACTCGGCCTGGTGCTCGTAGAGATAGCCGACCTTCTCCTCGCGAACCGACGTCTTCACGGTGATGGGCGTGAGCGGGTCCGAGCGGCGCTGGTCGACCTCGCGTACGAGCTCCCTGGGCGAGACGTCCAATACCTTGGCGAGCCGGCGAACGATCTCGTACCGCCCCTGCTTGGGGAGATCGCCGACCCACAGCTGGACCGCCGTGCCGGCGACGTTCGAGACCACGACGCGGCCGTAGCGGTCGAGGATCGGGCCGCGAGGAGCATCGACTCGCACGAGGCGAAGCTCGTTGTTCTGGGCGGCGCTCAGGTGCTCTTCGCCGGTCAGCACCTGGAGCGACCAGAGGCGGAAGAACAGGATCCCGAACGCGAACAGCGCGACGACGCCGAGGACTCCGACGCGGAGCGCGAGCTGCGGAGTGAGCCGATAGGGCTCCCGCACCCTCGGGTCGGGCGGCAGGAAGCGACCGGAGGGGGAGCGCCTCTCCTGGTACGGGCCGGTCGTCACGTCAGACCATCACCTCGACGTCCGGGGCGGCTTCGACGGCCTCGCCTTCGCCCACGAACGCCCGCAGCAGGCGGTGGACGGGGAGCGCGAGGATGAGATTCGCGACGAGCGCGGGGAGAAGCGCGGTCACGAGCGCGTGGCGCGCGACGACGTCCTCGCCGAGCATGTAGTGGAGGACGAGCCCGAAGAGCGCCGCGAGCACCGTGATCACCCCGACCGCGAGAAGGGGTGCGAATGAACGGCCTCGCCCGGTGGTCTCCACGTATCTGCCGGCCCAGAACCCGGCGAGGGTGAGGACGAGCGAGCTGATTCCCATCGTGCCGAGCGTGATGACGTCGACGACGAGACCGCCGAAGAACCCGAGGAGCCCTCCCGCGATCGAGCCGCGGAGGAGCCCGAGGGCGACGACGACCACCAGGAGGAGGTCGGGCTCGCCGCCTCCGATCACGAGGGAGGACACGATCACGACCTGGAGCAGCGCAGCAACGAACACCGCCAGGGTTGCGCGCAGGAGGACGCCGGCGGACATCACCGGCGGCCCGCCGGAACGAGGACGAGGACGGCGTCGAGCGAGCCGAAGTCGACGTACGGGTCGACCTGCACCTGCTGGAAGAGATCGGTGTCCGTCTGCCCCACGCTGACGACCTTCCCGATCGGGATCCCCTTGGGGTAGAGAGAGCTCAGGGCGCCGACGCGCCAGCCGGCGGTCACGACCTCGTCGCCGACGCGGACGAGGTCCTTCTTGCGCACCCGGTCGAGGACGAGCGTCTCACGAGTGCCACGCGCATGCCGCACGATTCCCGCTGCCTTCGTGCGGAGGTCGACGGCCGAGACGGCCGCCTGCTCGTCGGTGAGGAGCTGGATGCGTGCGGTGTTCGAGGTGACGCGGGTCACGAGCCCGACCAGGCCGTCTCCCGTCACGACGGGATCGTTGACCCGGATGGCGTGATCGGAGCCGGCGGCGATGACGATCGCCTGGGTGAACGCCGAGGCAGGGCGGGCGACCACCTCCGCTGCGACGGGCTGGAAGTCGTCGGGGAACCGCGGGCCGTCGACGTACCGGAGCAGGCGCCGGAGGGACTCGTTCTCCTGCACCGCGAACTCGCTCTGGATGGCGCGCTGGCGCAGGTCACGAACCTCGGCGCGCAGCTCCTCGGCGTCCGATCGGGCGGTCAGAAGGCCGTCCGCCCACGAGTACGCGTCCCGGAACGGCTGGGCGACGCGCTCGAACCCGATTGCGAACGGCCTGAGGACGGTCGCACCGACCGACTGCACGCCCCCGAGCGGGCCGCTGCCGTCGGATCGAAACGAGAGAGAGATGAGAGCGAGCGAGGCCAGCACGAGCACGCCCAGGACGAGACGACGCCGGAGTGGACCTCCGCCGCGTGAGGAGCTGCCTTTGGGCTGTACACGCCGGACGGAAACGCCCAGCGCCGCCGTTCGTGCGCTGCGTTGCCGGGGCACGACCGGCCAGTCTAGCTTGCGTCCTGGCTTTCCCCGGGGCGCCCCGGGCTCGTTAGCGCCGCTTCAACACTTCGCTTCGCCTCGTCTCCCCCTCGTGCGAACCGGCCGACTCCGGCAACGGCGAGCAGGCACGCGTCGGCGACGCTCTCGAGCGACGCCGGCCGGCTGTCGAGGAGTGGCCCCGCTACCGAAGGAGACCGTTTCGGCGAGCCGCTCGGCTCCGGGATGCGCGGTGAATGACGTCGAACTCCTCGAGGCTGCGCCCCGAGCCGACGGCGACACACGTGAGCGGGCTCTCCGCGAGATGAACCGGCATCTGCGTCTCGTGACGTATGCGCTCGTCCAGGCCCTGCAGGAGCGCGCCCCCGCCGGCCAGCACGATGCCCCGGTCCATGATGTCCGCCGCGAGCTCCGGCGGCGTCTTGTCGAGGGTCGACTTGAGCGCGTCGATGATCTGCGTCACGGGCTCGTCCAGCGCGCGACGCACCTCCTCCGAAGAGATGATCACGGTCTTCGGAAGGCCGGTGAGCATGTCTCGCCCCCGCACCTCGGCCTGCAACTCCTCGCTGAGCCGATACGCCGAGCCGATCTCCAGCTTGATCTCCTCGGCGGTCTGCTGCCCGACGAGGAGCTTGTACTCCTTCTTGATGTGGTTGACGATCGCCTCGTCCATCTCGTCTCCACCCACGCGCATGCTCTGGGAGACGACGATGCCGCCGAGGGAGATCACGGCGACCTCGGTGGTGCCGCCTCCGATGTCGACGATCATGTTCCCGGTGGGCTCGGCGACCGGGAGCCCGGCGCCGATCGCCGCGGCCATCGGCTCCTCGATGAGGTACGCCTGGCGCGCGCCCGCCGAGAGAGTCGCCTCCTCGACCGCCCGCTTCTCGACCCCGGTCACGCCGGAGGGCACGCACACGACCACTCGCGGGTGCGCGAAGCGGTGCTGGTGCACCTTCTGGATGAAGTGCCGGAGCATCTGCTCGGTCACGTCGAAGTCGGCGATGACACCGTCCTTGAGCGGGCGGATCGCGGAGATCGTCCCGGGGGTTCGGCCGAGCATCCGCTTGGCCTCGACGCCGACTGCGTGAACCTCGCCGGTTCGCTGGTCGATCGCGACGACCGACGGCTCCGAGAGCACGATCCCCCGGCCGCGGACGTACACGAGCGTGTTGGCCGTGCCGAGGTCGACGGCCATGTCCCGACCGCCGAAGCCGGTGAGGGTTCTGAAGAAAGCCACGAGGAACGGTGAGTCTAGCTGTGCGTTTGCAGGAGATTCGGAGCGTGGTGCTCCAGCAGCGAGACGAGCAGTGCTCCGGGCAGGCCGACGACGTTCAGGTAGTCCCCCTCGAGGCGCTCGACGAGGCGTCCGCCGAGGCCCTGGATGGCGTACGCCCCGGCGCGTCCCTCCCACTCGCCGCTCTCGAGGTACCCGTTCACGATCTCGTGCGTGAGGAGCCGGAACGTCACCTCGGTGACCTCGTGCAGCAGCACGTCGTCGCCGGCGCCGAGCAGGCACAGGCCCGAGAGGACGGAGTGCGCACGCCCGGAGAGCTCGTACAGCATCCGCGCCGCGTCGTTGCGGTCTGCAGGCTTGCCGTACACGCGGTCGTCGAGCACGACGGTCGTGTCCACGCCGAGCGTGACGCGCCCGGGCTCGTGCACCGACCTCGCCTTGCCCTCCGCATGCATCCGGACGAGCTCTGCCGGGTCGGCATCGGGCGGGTCGTCCTCCACGTAGGCCGGAGCCACGACCTCGTACGGGATCGCGAGCTGATCGAGGATCGCGCTGCGCTGGGGCGAGGTCGACGCGAGGATCAGGCGATCTTCCGTGCCGCCCATGTCTCCTCCGCCGGCCATCGTCGCGCCCATTCTGCAGTCACGAGCGAGAAGTTGTCGGTGCGTCTCGGCGTCGCCGACTCAGACGAGACCGTCGGGGAAGAAGAGCGCGAGCTCGCGCCGCGCACTCGCCTTCGAGTCCGAGCCGTGGACGATGTTCTCCGAGAGCTCGAGCGCGAGGTCGCCGCGAATCGTCCCGGGCGCCGAGTCGAGCGGGTTCGTCGCGCCCATCATCGTCCTCACCACCGAGATCGCGGACTCGCCGCTGACGGCGAGCGCCAGCACGGGCCCCGAGGTGATGAAGCTCACGAGCGACCCGAAGAACGGCTTGTCCTTGTGCTCCGCGTAGTGCTCGCGGGCCATCGACCTCGGGATCTTCAGGAGGCGCGCACCGCGCAGCTCGAGACCCCGCCGCTCGAAGCGGGCGATGATCTCGCCGGCGAGGCCGCGGCGCATGCCGTCGGGCTTGACGAGGACGAGTGTGGTCTCGCGGGCCATGCGGCGCCGGAGTCTACTCGTCGGCAGCCTGAGCCCGCCGCGTGGAGCGACGCGTCCCCGTCGCCACGTCCTCGAGCGCCGGCAGGGTCGTCGGGATGTCCGTCGCGCAGTACGGGCAGATCTGCCAGAGCGACTCGAGCGGCTGGCCACACCCCGGGCACGCGTTGCGGAGGCGGGTCGTGCAGACGGGGCACACGATGAAAGACGGCTCGACCCGCGCACGGCACACCGGGCAGCGCTGGTCGAGGTGCGCGAGGCGCTCCTCCATGGCCTTGATCTCGAGCTCGCGCTCGCGGGCGTCCTGGAGGTACTCGGGCGGGCGGAAGAACATGTAGATGATCGGCCCCAGGAAGGGCGGGACGAGCCCGATGAGCGTCGCGAGCGCGACCAGCCAGGGATCCTCGATGCGCCGGCGCGCGTCCTTGAACGTCCAGTACGCCGTCGCGAGCCAGAGCACGACGACGAGCCCGATGCCGAGCCTGGCGACGAGCTGCCAGTCCGGATCGCTGAGGGAGACTGCGAGCGATGGCACGGCGAGGGTCATAGCAGAAGCTTGCCGATCCCGTATCCGAGCGCGAAGGCGAGCCCGATGATCGCGGCGACGATGAACGCGGCGAACGCGAGCACGGCCAGCCGCTCCCTCACGCGCGCCATGCCGCACGCCGCTCCTCCTGCGCGAGGTCGCCGATCAGGTAGAGGGAGCCCGTCACGAGCACCGGCTCCCCGAGCTCGTGCGCTCGCGCGATCGCGCGCACGGGATCGCCCACCGCCTCGACGTGCTCGAAGTGAGCTCGCGCGATCCGGGCGAGCTCGTCTGCGGGGAGCGCGCGCGGCGACGAGGAGCGGGTGGCGACGAACCGCGAGCCGGCTCGTCGGAGAATCGCCAGCATCGCATCCGCGTCCTTGTCGGCAAGGATGGATGCGACGACCGTGTGGTCGCCCGCGGGCAGCCGCTCGACGAGGTAGCGCGCACCGTCGGGATTGTGAGCGCCGTCCCGGATCTCACCGTTCCGGGCCTCGAGCCGACCGGGAAGGGCCACGTGCGGGTCGGCGGGGATCGACCTGCCGAGGAAGGCGTGCGCAGCCTCACGCGCGCCGCCGAGCACGACCTCGCGTCCGGGCACGAGGTGCGCGTACGTGCTGTCCGGGAGGACGACGACGCTGTCCTCGCGAGCGACCGCGAGCTTCTCCGTCGCGATCGCCTCCGGTGTGTCGCCGAGCACGTCCGTGTGCTCCAGGCCGACGGTCGTGAGCAGGACGACGCGCGTGCGCAGGACGTTGGTGGCGTCGTGCCTGCCACCGAGCCCCGCCTCGACGACCGCCACGTCCACGTGAGCGTCCGCGAACGCGCGGAGGGCAGCCGCGGTGACGGCCTCGAACTGCGTGGCGCCGAGCCGTTCCGCCGCGGGCCGAACGCGGCTGACCGCCTCCTCGAAGTCGGCTTCCTGCCCGTTCACCCGGATGCGCTCGCTCCAGGCCGCGACGTGGGGCGAGATCGTCGAGCCGACGGAGAGGCCCTCCGAGAGGAGCAGCTGCTCTATCGTCACGGTCGCCGTCGACTTGCCGTTCGTGCCGACGACGTGGATCGCGGGATAGCCGTCCTGCGGATCGTCCAGCGCGGTGAGGAGCAGCCTCATGCGCTCGAGGCCGAAGCCGTCCCGCGGCCACGGGCTCATGGAGTCGAGCCACTCTGTGGCCGACACGGCCCTACCCCTCGAGGGCGGCGAGCTCGCGGCGGTAGCGCTCGAGCTTCTCCCGCTCGGCCGCAACGACGTCCTCGGGCGCGTTCTCCACGAAGCGCTCGTTCGAGAGCATCCCCTCCGCGCGCGCGACCTCCTTGCGCAGCCGCGCGATCTCGGCGTCCCGGTTGTCGTCCACCTTCGCCCGCTCGGGCTTCACGACAGCCGCGAAGATCCGCCGCTCGTCGTCCGAGCCCAGCTCGACCTGCACCCCGCTCCGGCGGAAGATGCGCGCCGCCTCCTGCACGCGCTCCAGCGCTCCCGCATCTGCCGAGAAGCGCCCCTCCGCCTCGAGCCAGGGGCCGACGATGAGGCGAGCCTCGCGATCGGGAAGCTGCGACCAGATCTCCTCGGTCACATGGGGCATCACCGGATGCAGCAGCGCGAGCAGCCGCTCGAGCGCCGCGAGCGCGGTCGCGACGGCGTCGCGGTCGTCCGCGTACAGCCGCGGCTTGATCGCCTCGGCGTACCAGTCGCAGAAGTCGTCGAACACGAGGTGGTAGAGGGTCTCGGTCGAGGACGCGAGCTCGAACCGGCTCCATGCGTCCTCGAGCTCGGCTCGCGCGCCGTCGATGCGCGCGAGGATCCAGCGCTCCTCGACGTCGCGCGGCACGAGCGCAGGGGCGACGCCCTCCCCGTGCTGGAGGATGAGCCGAGCGACGTTCCAGAGCTTGTTCGCGAGCTTGCGCCCCTCCTCGATCGCGCCGTAGGAGAAGCGGACGTCCTGCGTCGACGAGATCTTGAGGAGGCCGTAGCGGGTCGCGTCCGCCCCGTACTCCTCGATCGGCTCCATCGGGTCGATCCCCGTGCCCAGGCTCTTCGACATCCGCCGGCCGTCGACCGCGAGGACCGTCGAGTGGATGATCGAGTCCGTGAACGGGACGTCGCCGAGCACCTCGAGGCCGGTCCAGATCATCCGGTTGACCCAGAGTCGGATGATCTCGCGCGCGGTCGAGTTGACGTCCCCGGGGTAGTAGCGCGCGAGCTCGGGCGTCTCGTCGGGCCAGCCGAGGGTCGCATACGGCCAGAGGGCCGACGAGAACCACGTGTCGAGCACGTCGGACTCGCGCTCGAGATCAGCAGAGCCGCACTCCGCGCACGCGGACGGCTCCTCCACCTGCACGGTGAGATGCCCGTCGGGGCACGTCCAGATCGGGAGCTGGTGGCCCCACCAGAGCTGGCGCGAGATGCACCAGTCCGGCGCGTCCTCGAGCGAGGAGATCGCGAAGCGGTGCTGCGACTCGGGGTGGTAGCGGACGCGCCGCTCGCGGAGCGCCTCGATCGCGGGCGCGGCGGGCTCCGTCATCGCGCACCACCACTGCAGCGAGATGAGCGGCTCGATCCGTGTGTGACAGCGCTCGCAGGTTCCGACCGCGTGCCGGTAGTGCTCCTTGCCCTCGAGCAGCCCGCGCTCCTCCGCCCACGCGAGGACACGCCTGCCCGCGTCGTCCTGCGGAAGCCCGGCCAGATCCCCGGCGTTCGCGTTCATCAACCCGTCGGCGCCGATCACCATCGGCTCGGGGAGCTCGTGGTCGCGACCGATCGCGAAGTCGGTGGGGTCGTGGCCCGGAGTGACCTTCACGGCGCCCGTGCCGAACTCGGGATCCACGCGTGCGTCGGCGATCACCCGTACGCGCCGCTCGACGTACGGGACGATCACCTCGCGCCCGACGGCCGAGGCGTAGCGCTCGTCGTCGGGGTGCACCGCGACCGCGACGTCGGCGAGGATCGTGGCAGGCCGCACCGTGGCGACGGCGATGCCGTCCCGACCGTCGCCGTCGGCGAACGGGTAGCGGATGGTGGCGAGCTGGTCGTCCATCTCCTCGTGCACGACCTCGAGGTCCGAGATCGCGGTCTGGTGGAAGGGGCACCAGTTGACGATGCGGTTGTCGCGATAGATCCACCCGCGCTCCCAGAGCCGGACGAAGAACGTCAGCACCGCGCGGACGTAGTCGTCGTCCATCGTGAAGCGCTCGCGCGAGTAGTCGAGGGACGCGCCGAGCCGGCGGTACTGGACCATGATCGTGCGGCCGGTCTTCTCGAGCCAGTCCCAGGTCCGCTCGACGAACGCCTCGCGGCCGATGCCCTGGCGTGTGAGACCCTCCTTCGCGAGCTCCTTCTCGACGACGTTCTGGGTCGAGATGCCCGCGTGGTCGTAGCCCGGCTGCCAGAGCGTGTCGAAGCCCCGCATGCGGTGCCAGCGCACGAGCACGTCCTGGATGGCGCCGTTCAGTGCGTGCCCCATGTGGAGCTCGCCCGTCACGTTCGGCGGCGGCACGCAGATGACGTAAGTCTCGTCGCGCCGCGCGCCCGCCCCGGCCGCATAGAGGCCTTCCGCCTCCCACGCCTCCTGCCAGCGCGCCTCGACGCCCTCCGGCTTGTACAGGGAATCCATCGCGCGGGAGTCTACGGAGCGAGAGTCGCGGCGCTCGTCGCCTACGCGCGGCGGCGCCGCCGGATTACCGGGGACACGGGGATGCCTCTCGCGTCGTGCGCCATCGGGCCAGGTTAGCGCGACTCGCCGTCGAGAACCAGGATCGTGCTGGTCGCGTGAGCGAGCAGGCGGCCGTCGAGGTCTTCGAGCCGCGCCTCGGTCGTCGCGACCTTGCGCCCCGGGTGGACGACGGTGCCGATACAGCGGATCCGGCCCGTCTCGTGCGTGATCGGCCGCGTGAAGTTGGCTTTCAGCTCGAGCGTCGTCCACAGCGTGCCCGACTCGAGCGTCGTGACGAACGCGCACCCCATGGCCGAGTCGAGCATCGTGGACGCGAGGCCGGCGTGAACCGTCCCGATCGGGTTGTAGTGGAACTCCGCCGGCTCGCACTCGAAGACGGCGCGGCCCGGCTCGGCTTCCACGAGCCGGAAGCCGAGCGTGTCGGCGATCGGCGGCTGCGGAAGCTCGCCCGCCGCCATCCTCCGCATGACGTCCAGGCCGGACAGGCCGGCCACTCCCTCGAGGAAGTCGAGCGGGTCGCTCCAGGAGTACGTCCGCGTGCGCTCGCTCATCGGCCGACCGCGTAGCCCTGCATCCCACGTGCGTTCGCGCCCGCGCGCAGGAGCCCGTCCGGCTCGCGTGCGACGGCGGACACGCGGCCGAGCGACCACGGTGGATGGAGCGTGACGTCATGCCCTCGGCGCTGGAGGTCGGCGACCGCGCGCGCCGAGAAGCGCGACTCGAGGGCGAGCGACCTCGGGACGAACCCGCGCGGGAAGAACGACGAGATCAGGTGGTCGCTGTGGAACTCGGGCGCGTCGATCGCCTCCTGCAGGTTCAGGCCGAGGTCGACGTGCCGGAGGAACGCGTGCAGCGCCCACTGCTCCTGCTGGTCTCCTCCGGGCGTCCCCCATGCGAGGTACGGCGCGCCCTCGCGGAGCGCGAGGCCGGGGCAGAGCGTCGTTCGAGGCCTCTTCCCCGGCTCGAGCGAGGAGGCGAGCCCCTCCTCGAGCCAGAACATCTGCGCGCGCGTGCCGAGCGGCCAGCCGAGCGAGGGGATCACGGGAGAGCTCTGGAGCCAACCGCCGCTCGGGGTGGCCGAGATCAGGTTCCCGAACCGGTCCGCGATGTCCAGGTGCACGGTGCCGCGGCCCGGCTCGCCGGAGCCGACCGTCGCGGCGACCGCGTGGACGCTCGGCAGCCGGCCGAGACCGGGCTCGTAGCGCTCCGACGCCTCCTCCCCGACGAGCGCACGGCGGGCGTCGTTGTACGGCTTCGAGAGGAGCGTCTCGAGCGGCACGTCGCCCGAGTCGCCGTAGAGCGCGTCGCGGTCTGCGAAGGCGAGCTTCCCGCACTCGACGACGACGTGCACGAGCTCGGCCTCGGAGAGCTCCGCGAGGTCGAAGCCCGCGAGCAGAGCGAGCTGCTGGAGGCCGACGGGCCCGGCCGCCCACGGCTGCGTCTTGCACACGGTCAGGCCGCCGTACTCGAGGGTCGCGACCGGCTCCAGGGTCGCGCGCCATGCGGCCAGGTCGGCGCCGGTCAGCAGACCGCCCTCGGCCGAGCAGAAACGGTCGATCTCCTCGGCGACGAAGCCCTCGTACCACGCGAGCCGCGCCTTCTCGATCTCCTCCTCCCGCGACCCCCCGCGGCTCTCCTCGACGATGCGCCGGTACGTGGCCGCGAGCGCCGGATTGCGGAAGAGCGCACCGGCGTCGGGAGCGGGGAGATACAGGTCGCGCGAGCCGGGCCAGCCGCGCAGGAGCTCCTCGTTCAGCTCGATCGTGGCGCGGATGCGCGGATGGAGCGGGTATCCGCTCTCCGCATACCCGATCGCGAGCTCGAGCACGTCTTCGAGCCGCCACGTGCCGAAGTCGCGGAGGAGGAGGAGCCAGCCTCCGAAGGCACCCGGCACGCAGGCCGCGAGGACGCCCGTCCCGGGGACGAGCTGGTGCCCGAGCTCCCGGAAGCGCTCGATCGTCGCCGCCGACGGCGAGACACCCTGTCCGCAGAGAGCCAGGGGCTCGCCGCGGTCCGCAGCCCAGAAGACCGCGGGCACCTCTCCCCCGGGCCCGTTCAGGTGCGGCTCGACGACCTGGAGCACGAACCCGGTCGCGACCGCCGCGTCGAACGCATTCCCGCCGCGCTCGAGCACGGCCATGCCGGTCTGGGATGCGAGCCAGTGCGTCGAGGCGACCATCCCGAAGGTGCCGCGCAGCTCGGGGCGCGTCGTGAACGTCACGCGGTGGAGCCTATGGGCAGCGGATCACGGACGGACGACGAAGTACGCGTTGAACGGGTCGTGGTCGAGCAGGTGCACGTCGACGGACGAGAAGCCGGCCTCGGCGAGCAGCTCCCGCGCCTTCTGCTCGCCCCACATGGCCCCGAGGCCGTCGCCGCCCTGCGCGAGCGACACGGTCATGCAGTGCATGCACGAGATCATGTAGAGGAGCGGCGCACCTGGGTGGTCGAGGTTCTCGTGGACGTGGCTCGACCCCTGGATGTCCTGCATCAGGTAGACGCCGTCGGGCCGGAGCGCCCGTCGAATGCCCTTCAGCATCGCGAGGGGGCGAGCCTGGTCGTGAACCGCGTCGAAGGTCGCGACGTAATCGAACGCCTCTGGTTCGGCGTCGACGTCGAACGTGCTCAGGTCGCGAACCTCGAAGTGGACGTTGTCGAGACCGCGCTCCGCAGCCTGCCCCGTCGCGTACGCGATGGCGTCCGCCGAGAGGTCGTAGCCGTGGAACGTGCTCGCCGGGAATCGCTCCCCGAGCATCAGTAGCGCCCTGCCGCGGCCGCAGCCGAGATCCATGAGCGAGGCACCGGCCTCGAGCCTCTCGGTCATTCCCGGGACGAGCGGGAGGATGTGGCTGAAGAGGACCGAGAGCACGGTCTGGTTCGACTCCTCGGCCATGACCTCGTGGAAGCGCGTGAAGCGCTCGTACGGCACACCCCCGCCCTTCTCGAAGCACTCGACGATGTCGTCCTCGACCGTCGCGAGCGTCGGGATCCACTGCGCGGTCACCGCGAGGTTGTCGGGGGATGCCGCACGGGTGAGCCAGGCTGCGTGCTCGGCCGGGAGGCTGTACGTGCCTGCCTCGTGATCGTGCTCCACGATGCGGCCCGTCGTCATGGCGCCGAGCCACTCGCGGACGTAGCGCTCGTCGAGGGCGGCGGCCTCCGAGAGCTCGTGACTCGTGGCCGCGTCGAGCTCGGCGAGCCTGTCGAAGAGGCCCGTGCGGTGCCCCACCGACACCATCACGGCCAGGGCCCCGCCGTTGAGCATCTCCAGCATCCGCTCGGCGAACGCCTCTGCTCGGCTCTCGTCGTACGTCGAAGTCGTCATCTCCACCTCCGGAGACTCGAGTGACACGCCACTTGCGGGAGCGCGAGGCGCAGCCGCTCGACCTCTAGTCTTCCAGGTCGTGCCTGCCTGCACACAGTGCGCACAGGAGAACCCGGAGGGCGCCCGCTTCTGCAACGCGTGCGGAGCGGTGCTCGTCGAGGCGGCGCCGATCGGCGAGGAGCGGCGAGTGGTCTCCGTGCTCTTCGTGGACCTCGTCGGCTTCACGTCGAAGGCCGAGACACTCGACCCCGAGGACGTGAGGGCGTTCCTGACGCCGTACTACGAGCGGGTTCGGGCGGAGCTCGTCAGCTTCGGGGGCGTCGTCGAGAAGTTCATCGGCGACGCGGTCATGGGCGTCTTCGGCGCGCCGATCGCCTACGGAGACGACGCGGAGCGAGCCGTGCGCGCGGCTTTCGCCGTGCGCGACTGGGCGGAGGACGAGGAGCTGCAGATCCGGATCGCGGTGAACACCGGCGAGGCGATCGTCGAGCTCGAGGCCCGCCCCGGCCACGGCGAGGCGATGATCGCCGGCGACGTCGTGAACACGGCCGCCCGCCTTCAGACCGCGGCTCCCGTCGGGTCGGTGCTCGTCGGGCAGGAGACGCACCAGAGCACCCGCGGTGCGATCGAGTACCGGCCGGCCCAGCCGGTCAAGGCGAAGGGCAAGGAGCAGCCGGTGCGCGCCTGGCTCGCTCTCCGCCCCGTGGCAGCGGTCGGTGAGCGGCCGGTCGCCGCCGTGCCGATGATCGGACGCGACCGCGAGCTCGACGCGCTCACGACGACCTGGCAGCGCGTGACCGAGGAGAGTCGCGCGCACTTCGTGACGGTGTTCGGGCCCTCGGGAATCGGGAAGTCGCGCCTCGCCCTGGAGCTGGCCCAGCACGTCGCGGGCGAGGGCGGCAGGGCCATCAGGGGCCGGTCGACTCCGTACGGCGAGAGCAGCCCGTACAGCGCCTTCGCCCAGCAGGTCAAGCAGGTCGCGGGCATCTTCGACAGCGACGACCCCGAGGACGCCGCGGCGAAGCTCGCCGACGCGGTGGCGTCGCTCGCGGGGGCGGCGACGGCGGAGGAGCACGCACCGCATCTCGCGACGCTGCTCGGGCTCGAGGGGGAGCAGGAGGTCGGGGACCGCGAGACGCTGTTCTTCTCGGCGCGAGTCTTCGTCGAGTCCCTCGCTCTCGACACCCCGACGATGCTCCTGTACGAGGACATCCACTGGGCCGATGCGAGCCAGCTCGACCTGCTCGAGACCCTCGCGTCACGCGTGCGCGACGTGCCCGTGCTCTTCGTCGCGCTCGCGAGGCCGGAGCTCCTCGGCGACCGGCCCTCCTGGGGTGGAGGCCTCCCCGCCTACACCGCGCTCCCGCTCGAGCCCCTCACGCCGAGCGCGAGCCAGGAGCTCGTCGCCCACCTCATCGAGGATCCGGCGCTGCGGGACGAGCGAGCGCAAGCCGTCACCGAGAGCGGCGAGGGCAACCCGCTCTTCCTCGAGGAGCTCGCGGCTGCCGTCGCAGAGAGATCCGCGGACGAGCGGCTCCCGACAAGCGTGCGCTCGATCATCGCGGCGCGCCTGGACTCGCTCCCACCCGAGGAGAGGAGCGTCCTCGTCGACGCCTCCGTCGTCGGGCGCGTCTTCTGGCGCGGAGCGCTGCAGGAGATCGCCCCGCGAGACGACCTCTCCCGCATGCTCGGATCGCTCGAGGCGCGCGATCTCGTGCAGCGCGAAGCGGTCTCGCGGATCAAGGGAGATCAGCAGTACGCGTTCAAGCACGGGCTCATTCATGACGTCGCGTACGGGACGCTCCCGCGTCCGGCACGGCGATCGCGCCACGCGGCGGTCGCTCGCTTCCTCGAGGCGGCGACCTCCGTCGGGCAGTCCCACGAAGCGCTCGGCCACCACTGGCGCGAGGCCGGGGAGAACGACCGAGCGGCCGAGCAGCTGCTCCGCGCGGCCGATCAGGCAGGGCGAGGCTGGGCGAAGGCTCGGGCGCTCACGCTGTACAGCGAGGTCCTGGAGCTCCTCCCCGAGGGTGACGAGCGGCGACGCCGCATACGCCTGCAGCAGGCCGTGCTCAGCCAGGCCCTCATCCACCTCCAGCAGCACGACGTGCACCGGACGGCGTCCGGCGGAGACGCGTCCGACTAGGACGGCCTAGCCCGGCGGATCCGTGAGCGGGAAGTCGGCGGGCGAGACGTCACCCGCGATCTCCCAGATCGTCTCGACGAAGTGGTCGCCGAGCTGCTGCGAGTGCTCTCGGACGACCTCCTCGCTCGGCGCGTCGTAGATGCAGAAGGACTTCGGCGTCCCGTCCGATCCGATGACGACGTGGCTGTGCTCCCAGACGATCCCGGGGAAGCGGTGATGGCCGATGGCCTTCGACCGCGTCGCGACCGCCGGCAGCTCGTCCACGTCGACGGTGTAGGTTCGCTCTATCAGGTAGCGAGGCACGAGCGGCAGCGTACATGCTGGCCGTCCGGAAGGCCAGAGACCGAGCCGCCCGTCTCTGCCTGGGGCTACGGGCTTGCCCGGAGCCGCGTCTCGTACGACTAGGCGGACTCTTCGGCGAGCTCGTCGAGCTCGTCAAGGTCGGCGCCCGCGCTCGTCACGAGCGTCGGCTTCAGGCCCTTGGAGATCGTCTCCTTCGTGAGGACGCACTTCGAGACGTCCGTCCGGGACGGCAGCTCGAACATCACGTCGAGGAGCGCGAGCTCGATGATCGAGCGGAGCCCGCGCGCACCGGTCTCCCGCGCGAGCGCGTGCTCGGAGATCTCCCAGAGCGCCTCCTCGGTGAAGACGAGCTCGATGTCGTCGTACCCGAAGAACCGCTGGTACTGGCGCACGAGCGCGTTCTTCGGCTCGGTGAGGATCTCCACGAGATCCTCACGGGTCAGCTGGTGAACCGCCGAGACGACCGGCAGGCGACCGACGAACTCGGGAATGAGGCCGAACGTGATGAGGTCCTCGGGCATGACGTCCGTGAGGATCTCCGCGCTCTCCTGCGAGTTGCGAGAGCGCACGTCGGCGGCGAAGCCGACCGTGTTCTTGCCCGTGCGGCGCTCGATGATCTTGTCGAGGCCCGCGAACGCGCCGCCGCAGATGAAGAGGATGTTCGTCGTGTCGATCGAGAGGAACTCCTGGTGCGGGTGCTTCCGCCCGCCCTGCGGCGGCACCGACGCCACCGTCCCCTCGAGGATCTTGAGGAGCGCCTGCTGGACACCCTCGCCCGACACGTCGCGCGTGATCGACGGGTTGTCCGCCTTCCGCGCGATCTTGTCCACCTCGTCGATGTAGATGATCCCGGTCTCGGCCTTCTTGATGTCGAAGTCGGCGGCCTGAATGAGCTTGAGGAGGATGTTCTCGACGTCCTCGCCGACGTAGCCGGCCTCGGTGAGCGCCGTGGCATCGGCGATCGCGAACGGCACGTTCAGGATGCGCGCGAGCGTCTGCGCGAGGAGCGTCTTGCCGCAGCCCGTCGGGCCGAGGAGCAGGATGTTCGACTTCTGCAGCTCGACTTCCGCGTCCTCCTGCCCCATCCGCACGCGCTTGTAGTGGTTGTAAACCGCGACCGCGAGCGTGCGCTTCGCCTCCTCCTGGGAGACGACGTAGTCGTTCAGGACGGAGTAGATGTCGAGCGGCTTCGGGAGATTGTCGAGGTCGAGCTGGGTCGGAGCGGTCAGCTCCTCGTCGATGATCTCGTTGCAGAGGTCGATGCACTCGTCGCAGATGTAGACGCCAGGTCCAGCAATGAGCTTCTTGACCTGTCGCTGACTCTTGCCGCAGAAGCTGCAGAGCAACTGCTCGTTGCCATCGCTCGCCCGAGCCACGAGTCTCCTTTTACTCCGATTTCATCGTCAGGGGAAGGGGATGCCGCTACGCGCGGTGCTCGATCACGTTGTCGATGATCCCGTAGTCCTTGGCCTCGGCAGCGGTCATGTAGTAGTCGCGATCCATGTCCTTCGACACCTTCTCGACCGTCTGACCGGTGTGCCTGGACATGATCTCCTCCATTAGGCGCTTGAGGGCGATTACCTCCTTCGCCTGGATCTCGATGTCCGTGGGCTGCCCCGAGAAGCCCGCCGATCCCTGGTGGATGAGGACCTTCGAGTGCGGGAGCGCGCTCCGCTTGCCCGGCGCTCCGCCGGCGAGGACGACGGCTCCCATCGACATTGCCATGCCGACGCAGATCGTCTGCACGTCGGGCTTGATGAACTGCATCGTGTCGTAGATCGCGAGCCCCGCGTACACGACGCCGCCCGGCGAGTTGATGTAGATCGAGATGTCCTTGTCGGGATCCTCCGACTCCAGGTGCAGCAGCTGCGCGACTATGAGGTTCGCGATCTGGTCGTCGATCGGCGTGCCGAGGAAGATGATCCGCTCGTTGAGCAGGCGCGAGTAGATGTCGAACGACCGCTCGCCGCGGGAGGTCTGCTCGATGACCATCGGAATCAGGGGGCTCATTCGTTCTCCTTGCTGCCGGGGGTCCACAACTTCGTGTCTGCTGCCGGCTTCTCCTTGTCGGGTGTCCAGAGCTTGTCTCTGGCCTCTGCGAGCTCGGGGGCGATGGGCTTCACGTCGGCGGCGAGGCGGTCGAGCGCGGCGCGGAGCCGGAGATCCTCGCGGACCGACTCCTGCTGGCCGTGCGCCCAGACGTCGTCGATGAGCCCGTCCGCATCCTCGCCCGCGCTCTCCGCCTCCTCGCGGAGGTAGGTCTTCACGTCGTCGTCGGAGACGTCGATGCCTGCCTTCTCGGCCAGTGCCTCGAGGGCGAGCTCGCGCGAGATCGCAACGGCGGCCTCGAGCACCATCTGGCGCTGGAGCTCCTCGATGTTCCCGCCGCTCACGGCGAGGTACGTCTCGAGCGAGACGCCGCGGCGCTCGAGCGAGCGCACGAAGCCGGTGAGGAGATCGGCGGCGCGCGAGCGAACGAGCGGCAGCGCCGGCTGCACCCCCGACGCACGCACGAGCTCGTCCACCGCGGCGACGCGGAAGGCGGCGTCGACCTCCCCGTCCAGCTGCTCGCGCAGCGTGCCCTCGATGCTCGCCCTGAGCTCCTCGAGCGTGTCGAACTCGCTCGCCGCGCGGGCGAGCTCGTCGTCGAGCGGGGGAAGAACTTTCTCCTGCACCTCGCGCACCTCGACGGTCATCGACGTCGTCGTGCCGTCACCGCGCTCGAAGGACAGCTCCTTGGACTCTCCGGCCGTGCTCCCGAGGAGCGCGCCCTCGATCTCCGGGGCGATTCGCGCGACCCCGAGCTCCACGACCGTGTCCCGCTGCGCCTCGCCCTGCTCGTCGACGAGGTCGACGATCAGCGTGTCGCCCTCCCGCGCGGGCCTGTCGCCGGCGGGTGCGAGCTCGGCCACCGACTCGCGCAGCGCCTCGAGCTCGGCCGTGACGGACTCCTCGGGCACCTCCGCCTCGATGCGGGGAACCTCGAGCGCCGTCCAGTCCACGATCTCCGGAAGCGCTTGCACGTCGACCGTGGCCGTGAAGGTCCACGGCTCGTCGGCGGTTCCCGGGAGCTCGAACTCGTACGCGGGATCGGTGATCGGGCGAATGCGGCTTCTCATCGCCGCGCTCCAGAACCAGCCGCCGATGTGGCTGTCCACCGCCTCGGAGTAGATCCGTTCCTTGCCGAGCCGCGAGACGAGCACCTGCTTCGGGATCTTCCCCTTCCGGAAGCCCGGGATCTTGACGCTCTCGGAGAGGTCGTCGAGCGCGTGGTCGACAGCGTGCCGCACCTGCTCGGGCGGGACGTCGACGGTCAGGCGAACGCGGTTCTCGCCGAGCTGCTCGACTGCGGGCGCGGACACACGAGCCATTCAACCAGCCTGAGGTCGGGTCACGCGGCGCTTAGGATCGAAACATGGAGCGGTACGACGTCGTCGTCGTGGGAGTCGGGGGAATGGGGAGCGCGGCTCTGTACCACCTCGCCCGCCGCGGGAAGCGCGTGCTCGGGCTCGAGCGATTCGACCTGCTGCACGACCAGGGCTCGTCCCACGGGCTCACCCGGATCATCAGGCTCGCGTACTTCGAGCACCCCGACTACGTGCCGCTTCTCCGGCGGGCGTACGAGCTCTGGCGCGAGCTCGAAGCCGAGGCGGGCGAGCAGCTCCTCCACGTCACGGGCGCCGTCGAGGGCGGGGACGGGATCCTCGAGGGCGTTCTGCGCTCGTGCGCCGAGCACGACCTGCCGTACGAGGTGCTCGACGGCCGCGACGTGGGGCGTCGCTTTCCCGCGTACGCCCTGCCCCGTGACATGGACTTCGTGCACCAGGCGGACGCGGGGTTCGTTCTGCCCGAGCGGACGATCGTCGCCCACGCCGGCGGGGCGCTCGCCCGGGGCGGAGAGGTGCGCGCACGGGAGCGCGTCCTCGAATGGAGCGACACGGAAAGCGGCGTGCGCATCCGCACAGAGCGCGGAGAGGTCGAGGCCGAGCGCGTCGTCTTCACGGCGGGTGCGTGGTCGCAGGACGTCGCGCGGCTTCCCGAGGGGATGGTGCGGGGCGTGCGCCAGGCGCTCGCGTGGTTCCAGCCGAGCAGGCCGGAGATCTTCACGCCTGAGCGGATGCCCGTGTTCAACCTCGTCCTCGACGGGGAGCACTTCTACGGGTTCCCGGCCTTCGGCATCCCCGGCTTCAAGCTCGGCCGCTACGACCACTTCGGCGCGGGGGGAGACCCGGACGCGATCTCCCGCGAGCCGACGCTCGACGACGAGCTGCCCCTGCGCGCCTTCGCGGAGCGGTACTTCCCCGAGGGCGCCGGCCCGACGGTCGCGCTCAAGACGTGCCTCTTCGAGCCGTCTCCGGACGAGCACTTCCTCGTCGACCTGCATCCGGCGAGCCCCAACGCCGTCGTCGCCGCCGGGTTCTCCGGCCACGGCTACAAGTTCTGCTCGGTGATCGGCGAGATCCTGGCCGACCTCGCGGTCGACGGCTCCACGCGCCACGACATCGGGCTCTTCCGGCTCGACCGCTTCTCGGGCGTCCCCTAGCGGCGATCGGCTCTTGCTCTTCGCACGATCCGAGCTCGCGCGCCAGCGGGCTCGCGTCCTGCGCACGATGCGGGCGAGAGGGATCGAACCTCCAAGGGCCTCGCGGCCCACCGGGACCTAAACCCGGCGCGTCTGCCAGTTCCGCCACGCCCGCGTTCGAACGAAGGATAGGCCTGCGGGTCAGCTGGCGAGGTAGTCGGCGAGGGCCGAACGCAGCGTCGGGAAGCGCCGGAAGTGGCGGATGGCGCCGGCTTCCTCCGCCCGCCTGAAGACGTCGTGCACGGGCCCCTTCAGGCGCGCGAACACGAGCTCGATCCCCTGCTCGTCGAGCTCGACCTGGAGCTCTCCGAGCATGTCGAGCCCCGTCGAGTCGACGTACGTGATCGCGCTCGCATCGACGGTCACGCGCCGGATGGGCGGATCCGCGCCCGCCACGAGCTCGCGGATGCGGTCGCGGAAGAGCGCGGCGTTCGCGAAGAAGATCTCCTGGTCGAAGCGGAAGATCAGGAGACCCGGGTACGTCTCGCCGTCCGGGTGCCTGGAGAGGTCGCGAAAGCCGTAGTCCTCGTCGCCCTCCTCGCCGCCCCGGAGCCTCCCGAGCACTGCCGTGTGCGGCGTGTAGCTGCGGTACACGAGCGCGGCGAGCGCTGCGATCACCGCGATCACGATCCCGCCGAGCACACCGGCGGCGACGACGCCGACGAGGCAGAGCCCGGCGAGACCGAAGTCGACCGGGTCGAGGCGCCAGAGGCGGCGGAGCTCGCGGGTGCGGATGAACGGGACGACGGCGGCGACCACGATCGCGGCGAGCGTCGCATTCGGCAGGTCGGCGAAGAAGCCGCTGAGCGCGACGATCGCGAGGACGAGGAGACCCGCGTTCACGAGGCCGGCGAGCTGCGAGCGCTGGCCCGAGCGAGCGGCGACGGTGGTGCGCGAGAGGCTTCCGTCGATCGGGAAGCCCTGCGTCAGCCCGGCTCCGACGTTGGCCACGCCCACTGCGACGAGCTCGCGGTTCGCGTCGACCTCGTAGCCTCGCTGGAGCGCGAACTGCCGCGCTGCCGCGATCGACTCCGCGTACGCAAGGATTGCGACGCCCGCGGCGCCCCAGACGATGCGCCGGTAGTCCGACGCGTCGACGTTCGGCAGCCCGAGATCCGGAAGAGCCACGGGGATGGACCCGACGACGGCCACGCCCTCGTCGGCGAGGTCGAGCGCGCGACTCGCGGCGACCCCGAGGACGACGGCCAGCAGCGCGGCCGGCACGCGCGGCACGAATCGGCTGCTCACGAGCACGAGAGCGAGGGACGCGAGCCCCACCACGGCGGTCTGCCAGTGGGCGTCGGGAACGTCGGAGGCGAAGTCCCAAAGCTTCTCGAAGAAGCCGCCGCTCCCCGCGGGGACGCCGAGCAGCGCGGGCAACTGGCTCAGGACGATCGTGAGAGCGAGCCCGATGAAGTAGCCGGCGAGCACGGGGCGCGCCAGGAACTCCGCGATGAAGCCGAGTCGTGCCAGGCCGCCTGCGATGAGGATGAGCCCCGTCGTGAGCGCGAGCGCCGCGGAGAGCGCGATGTACGCCTTGCCGTCACCGGCAGCGAGCGGGGCGACGGTCGCTGCGCTCACGACTGCGACGCTCGAGCTCGGACCGACGTTCATCTCCCGGCTCGTCCCGAGGAGCCCGTAGAGGATCAGCCCGACGATCCCGGCATACAGGCCGTACACGGGAGGGACGCCCGCGAGCACCGCATAGGCCATCGACTGGGGGACGAGCACCGCCCACACGGCGAGCGCGGCGACAGCGTCGTTGCGCCAGTTCACCTTCCACTGCGGCAACCACTCGAGGGCGGGCAGCGCCTGCCGAAGCGCGGGCCGCGATCCGGGCCTGGAGCTCACGCGGAGACCCTAGACGGGAGCTCGAGCGATCGCAGTCGGTCGGCGGGCGGGTCAGCCGGACTCGCGCCTGCCCACCCGGAACCGCCACGGGAGCTCCGCGGCCGCACGCCCCTCGAACGACTCCCTCCTGAGGTCCGCATGCGACTCGGCCCAGTCTGCGTAGCGGCGCGACAGGGGGGCAGCGGTGACTCCGTGCGCGAGAACGGAGAGCAGCACCGTGACGAAGACGGCGGAGAGGATGACGTCCTCGCCCGGCAGGCCGCCCTCTTCGAGCAGGATGAGCGCGAAGACGATGGACGCGAGCCCGCGCGGGCCGAACCAGCCCAGGAAGGAGACCGTCGGCCTCCTGGCACCGGTGCCGCGCATCGCGAGCGCCACCGGGATCATGCGAACGACCGTGAGGCCGAGAACGCCGTAGAGAAGCACCTGCCAGTTCGCGTCGCCCACCGCCGGCCCGAGCAGCACGGCGCCGAAGGTCACGAACGTGACGGCGCCCAGGAGCGCTCCCACCTCTTCGGTGAGGTGTCCGACCTCCCCGCCGCGACCGGTGCGGAGCGCCCCGAAGACCAGGCCTCCCACGAAGGCCGCGATGAACCCGGAGCCCCCGATCTCCTCGGCGAGCGTGTACCCGAGGAGGGCACTCGCCACCGGGACGATCTGCAGCCACACCTCGCTCATCCACCGGCGTCGGACGGCGAGCACGACGATCGCCGCCGCGAGCGCTCCCGCCAGGACGCCCGCCAGGGCGCCGTACCCGATCTTCTCCACGATGAGACGGAGGGCCTTGCCGGAGCCGACGGCTCCCTCCTCGGCCTGGGCGACGGTGAGCGCGACGAGGAACAGAGGGACGCAGATCCCGTCGTTCAGGCCGCTCTCCACGTTCAGGCTCTGCCTCACGGCGGAGGGCAGCCGCCGGTAGGTGACGACCGCCTGGCCCAGCGCGGCGTCGGTCGGCGCGAGGATGACGGCGAGGACGAGCGCCTCGGCCCAGGTGAGCCCGGGGAGCAGGACGAGCGCGGCGACGAAGCCGGCGATGATCGTCAGCGGCAGGCCGATGCCGAGAAGCCGCACCGGAACGGCGAACTCGCGCCGGAGCACCGCGACGTTGATGCGCGACGCGTCGGAGAAGAGGACGACGGTGAGAGTCGCCTCGGCGAGGAGCTTCACGGTCAGGCCCGTCGCCTCGGGCGAGACGAGGTCGAGCGCTTCGATCCCGACGACCACTCCGGCCGCGGTGAAGAACATCGCCGCCGTGACGGACGTGCCCTCGAGCCGCCCGGAGACCGCGGCGAAGCCGAGGAGGATCGCCGCGACGGTGACGAGCTCCCAGTACACGCGCTACGTGGCGGCTAGGAGCGTCCGACGAGCAGCGCGAAGGTCTCCCGCATGCTGTCCGCCACGAGGCCGAGTAGAACCACGATCGCGAGGATCGCCCCTGCTGCGAGCAGCTCGCCGGTGGCCGACAGCACGAGCAGCGCCGTGAAGCTGCCGAGGACGAGGAAGGCTGTCGAGAGCGGCCGTCGCGTATAGGTTCCGAGCCCGAGGCCGACGAGGAACGCGGAGCCGAAGACCACGATCCCGAGTGTCATGGCGCGAGGGTAGGACCGCCGTCGGACGGACCGGACCGGCTGAGCGGCGGAGCGCCACGGGCATACTCCCTCTACGGCCCCGTAGCTCAGTGGATAGAGCGGCAGACTTCGAATCTGCGGGCGGAGGTTCGACTCCTCCCGGGGCCATGCGTACGTCCGCTTGCCGCACGGCAGGGACAGGCCCGCTGCCGCGACCGTGCGGCGTTCTACTGAGGGCTACGACAGGCCCGCTCCCTAGGCTTTCGCGCTACGACACCATCGGAAAGGAGCGGCGCGCATGGGCGAGTACGACTCCGAACCCTCGGGCATGGCGATCGGGGGCGCGATCTTCGCCGGCGTGATGATGATCATGATCGGCGCGTTCCAGTCCATCGCCGGCCTGGCGGCGATCGTCGAGGACGACCTGTTCGTCGTCGGGAAGGACTACATCTTCGAGCTCGACACGACGGCCTGGGGCTGGGTGCATCTCATCCTCGGCGTCGTCATCGTTACCGCCGGCTTCACGCTCTTCGCCGGGAAGGTCTGGGCCGGAACGCTCGCCATCGTCCTGGCGGTCCTGAGCGCGATCGCGAACTTCTTCTACATCCCGCACTACCCGTTCTGGGCGATCCTGATCATCGCCCTCGACGTGTGGGTGATCTGGGCGCTCACCCGCCCGGGGATGTTCCGCGAGACATAGGGTTGCGCGCGTAGGGAGACGGGCGCTGCGGCAGCCCGTCTCTCTACGAGCCTCTGTTCCCGTACCTCCGCGCCCGCCGAGCCTCGCGGGTGCGCCGGCGCCAGCGTCGCTTCATCTCCCGGCGCACGCGCGTGCTGCTTCTCGCCTCGATCGCGCGAAGCTCCCGCTCGAGCTTCACGTAGCCGGCCCAGTGGCCGGCGTCGAGGGCTCCGCT
>JBFFGH010000011.1:0-32807 GCA_041557575.1 Gaiellaceae bacterium | reverse complement strand
GTCGGCTTCCTCGGACCGAACGGTGCCGGGAAGACGACGACGCTGAAGATGCTCTCCGGGCTGATCTACCCGACGGGCGGCGACGCGCGCGTTCTCGGCCACCTCCCGTCCAGGCGCGAGAGGGAGCTCCTCAGCCGGATCACCCTCGTCATGGGCAACCGGAACCAGCTCCAGTGGGACCTCCCGGCGCTCGACTCGTACGAGCTCAACCGCGCGATCTTCCGCATCCCGCGCGAGCAGTTCGTCGCGACGCGGGACGAGCTCGTCGAGCTGCTCGACATCGGCGACCTCGTCCGCAAGCCGGTGCGCCAGCTCTCGCTCGGCGAGCGCATGAAGGCGGAGATCGTCGGTGCCCTCCTCCACTCCCCGCAGGTCCTGTTCCTCGACGAGCCGACGATCGGGCTCGACGTGACGATGCAGAAGCGCATCCGCGCCTTCGTCGCCGACTACAACGCCCGGTTCGGTGCGACCGTGCTCCTCACGAGCCACTACATGGCGGACGTCGAGGCGCTCTGCAAGCGCGTGATCGTCATCCACCACGGGCGCATCCTCCACGACGGGCCCCTGACCGGCCTCGCCGACCAGTTCGCCGCGTACAAGACGATCGGAGTCGCCCTGGAGAACGGCCAGGCCGACCTCTCCCGATACGGGGAGGTCATCCATCGCGACGGCGACTGGGTCACGCTGCGCGTGCCGAAGGCGGAGACGTCGAGCGTCACGGCGCGTCTCCTCGCCGAGGAGGAGGTGCTCGACCTCAACGTCGAGGACCCGCCCATCGAGGACGTGATCGAGCTCGTCTTCGCGCAGGGCCGCCCCGCGTGAGCGTGCAGCCCGTGGCCGTCGCGACGCGTCGGCCCGGTGCCTTCCGGTCGCTGGTCTCGTTCTACCTCGCGACCATGCGGATGGCGGTGCAGGAGCAGTTCCAGTACCGCACCGCGAACTACTTCTACATGCTCGGCATGATCGCCGAGCCGATCATCTACCTCGTCGTCTGGACGACGATCGCGGAGCAGCAGGGCGGCACGGTGAACGGTCTCTCCGCGGGCTACTTCGCCGCCTACTACATCGTCTGGACGCTCGTCCGGAACATGAACGTCGTCTTCGGCGCGCCGTACTGGGAGCAGCGGATTCGCGAGGGCGATCTGAACCGGGACCTCCTGCGCCCGGTCCTCCCGTTGCACTACGACATCGCGTACTTCGCGGGGTGGAAGGTCGTGGTCATCGTCCTCTGGATCCCGCTCGCCTTCGCGCTGTCGCTGCTGTTCGATCCGGCGCTCTCCCCGAACGTCCAGCAGGTCGCGGCGTTCGCCGTCGCGATCTGGGGCGCGTACCTCATTCGCACGATGCTCCAGGAGAGCCTCGGGATGCTGTGCTTCTGGACGACGCGCGGCGCCGCGATCTTCGACCTCTACCTGGCGGCCGAGCTCCTCCTCTCCGGGCGACTCGTGCCGATGCCGCTGATGCCCGAGTGGGTGCAGGAGATCGCGCGGTTCCTGCCCTTCCAGTGGGCCTTCTACTTCCCGATCGAGAGCCTCGTCGGCGACATGTCGAACGTGGAGCTCCTGAAGGGGCTCGGCGCTCAGCTTCTGTGGATCCTGATCGGGCTCGCGATCTTCCGGATCGCGTGGCGGTACGCGATTCGCCGCTACTCGGCGGTGGGGGGGTAGGGAATGAACGCGCTCAGGGTGAGCTGGCTGTACCTGAAGCTCGGGGTTCTGAACGAGCTCCAGTACCGCGTCAACTTCTTCGTCTCGCTCCTGCAGGTGGCGATCGCGCTCACGACGGGGCTCGTCGTGCTCGCCCTCGTCTACTCGCACACCGAAGAGCTGAACGGCTGGACACAGCCCGAGCTCCTCTGCGTGCTCGGGATCCAGATCCTCATGGGCGGAGTCATCCGGACGTCGATCCAGCCGAACATGATCCGCCTGATCGAGGAAGTCCGTGACGGAAAGCTCGACTTCACGCTGACGAAGCCGGAGGACGCGCAAGTGCTCGTGAGCGTGCGCGAGGTCCGCATCTGGCAGGTCGTGGACGTGATCTCCGGTGCAGTCGTCCTCGGCGTCGGGCTCTCCCGCATCACGACCGGCGTCGGCCCGCTCGACGCGCTCGCGTTCGCCGTCGCGCTCCTGATCGGAGCCGTGCTCATCTACTGCTTCTGGCTCGTGCTCGCGACCGCCGCGTTCTGGGTCGTCAACATGTGGCACGCGGTCGAGCTCTTCGACGGGATCTTCCAGACGGGCCGCTGGCCGATCGGGATCTACCCGCCCTGGCTTCGCTTCGGCGTCACGTTCCTCGTGCCGATCGCGTTCGCGGTCACCGTCCCTGCCGAGGCGCTCACCTCGCGCCTCGACTGGCAGACGCTCCTGCTCGCCCTCGTCTTCGTGGTCGCCCTGTTCACTGCGACGCGCCGGTTCTGGCGGTTCGGCCTGCGCTCCTACACGGGGGCGTCGGCCTGACGCCGGGAGGCGTCGGCGGTGCGTGCTACAGTCCCGCGGTCTGTGTGAGGCAACGAGGCCTCGGGCGATCCCGCCCGGGGTCTTTTCGTTTTTCAGGGAGGTATTTCATGGCGAGACCGAGGACGCAGGCGCCCAAGGGAACGGGGCGGAGCACGATGGTGAGGAGCAAGGACCGCGCGACGTCGAGCCCCGCCACACGGCGGGCGGTGCTCAAGCGCATCGAGTCGGAGGGGATCGAGCACGTCCTCTTCTGGTTCACGGACCTCGAGGGGCACCTGAAGTCCTTTGCGATCACCCCGGCCGAGATGAAGGAGGCCCTCGACGACGGCATGGGCTTCGACGGCTCGTCGATCACCGGCTTCAACGCGATCGAGGAGTCGGACATGGTCGCGATCCCCGATCCGGCGACCTTCCAGGTGCTGCCGAATCCGACCGACGAGCACGGCCATGCGGTCGGCTCGCCGGTCGCGCGGATGATCTGCGACATCGTGACGCCCAACGGCTCCCCCTACGAGGGCGATCCGCGGTACGTCCTGAGGCGGGCGCTCGACCGCATGAAGAGCATGGGCTTCGACGCGTTCAACGTCGGTCCCGAGCTCGAGTACTTCCTCTTCGAGGACGACAGGGGCACGGAGACGCTCGACGAGGGCGGCTACTTCGCGATGACGGCGCAGGACGCCGCGACCGAGGTCCGCAACGACACGATCGCCGCGCTCGAGTCCGTCGGGATCCCGATCGAGTACCACCACCACGAGGTCGGCCCGTCCCAGCACGAGATCGACATGCGCTACGCGGACGCGCTCTCGATGGCCGACTTCACGATGACGTACCGCCTCATCGTCAAGGAGGTCGCCGCCTGGCACGGGTACTACGCGACGTTCATGCCGAAGCCGCTCTTCGGCGAGAACGGCTCGGGAATGCACACGCACATGTCCCTCTTCAAGGGCGGCCGGAACCAGTTCTTCGACCGGCGCGACGAGTACCACCTCTCGAAGGTGGCGAGGTCCTTCATCGCCGGCCTCCTCGTGCACGCGCGCGAGATGTCCGCGGTGCTCGCACAGTGGGTGAACTCGTACAAGCGGCTCGTTCCCGGCTACGAGGCGCCGGTCTACGTCGGCTGGTCGCAGCGGAACCGCTCGGCGCTCGTCCGTATCCCCCTCTACAAGCCGGGGTCCGAGCAGGCGACGCGGGCCGAGATCCGCTGCCCGGATCCCGCCTGCAACCCGTACCTCGCGTTCGCCGCGCTGCTCCACGCGGGGCTCGAGGGGATCGAGAAGGGCTACGACCTCCCCGATCCGATGGAGCGGAACCTGTACCGCCTGACGGCGGAGGAGCGTCGCGAGCAGGGGATCACCTCTCTTCCCGAGTCCCTCGGCGAGGCGATCGACGAGCTCGGGGCATCCGACCTCATGCAGCGTGCGCTCGGGGAGCACATCTTCCCGAGGTACGTCGAGCTCAAGCGCAAGGAGTGGGACGAGTACCGCGTCCAGGTCACCGAGTGGGAGAAGGACAGGTACCTGGCTGCGCTCTGACCTCACGCACTTGAAGTCAGCCGACGGAAGTCGGATGATGCCACCTGCAGGGCCGCCGCAAGGCGAGCGGTCGGTCCTGTATCTGACGGCCGATCGCGGGCTCCCTGGTGTGGAGCCCGTGGTCGTTGTGCGCTCTCGTCCCCGGCCGCACACCGCTCCGGCCGGCGGTGCTACGGCTTCCAGACCATGAGCGCGACGATGGCGACCGTCGCGGCGACCAGCGAGAGGTTGAGCGCGAGATTGAGCGGGTCGTGGAGACGACGCGAGAGCTCGGCGTTCCCGGTGTCCTCCTCGGCGGCAAGGCGTTCTGCCAGCTCGCGCGTGTGCCGGTCCTGGCGCCCGGCCAGCCCGCCGACGACGACGACCCACGCCAGCAGGGCGAACGTCGCGCTGAGCCACGTCGCTCCGAGGTCGTATCCCAGCCGGTCCGTGAGCCAGAAGCCGAACACGAGCACGAGCACGACACCGATCCCGATGAGCGGCACGGCCGGCCGCACGGCTCGCATGAGGAGCGCGATCTCGCTCGGACGCTCGCGCCGCATGGCCGCGACGCGGAGCGCCGCTGCCGCGACCGCACCCGACACGAACAGGAAGGCTCCGGTGAGGTGCAGGAACAGCAGCCACTGGGTGCTCATCGGAGCGAAGGCTAACCGGCAAGAATGAGCCTCGTGGACCCCACGGGCCGTCACCTCCGGCTGCTGACCGAGACGATCGCCGCGGTCAACTCGTCGCTCGATCTCCAGGAGGTGCTCGAGCTCGTCGCGAGCAAGGTCGCCGACGCACTCGGCACGGACGCGTGCTTCGTGTACCTCTACGACGAGCGCACGGACGAGCTCGTCCTGAGAGCGACGCACGGGACGCGCGTCGAGGAGCTGACGCGCACCCCTCGCATGCGTCCCGGCGAGGGCATCACGGGTGTCGCCGCGGTCGAGCGATCGCCGGTGATGATCCCGTCGCAGGCGCACCTCGACCCACGCTTCAAGCAGTTCCCGAACCTGCCCGAGGACGAGTACGAGTCGATCCTGGCGGTGCCGATCCTGGTGCGCGACACGCTCGAGGGCGCGCTCAACGTCAGGACGCGCGAGCCGCGGGAGTTCACCGACGACGAGATCGAGCTCCTCGTCGCCATCGCCTCGCAGGTCGCGCAGACGATCGAGCACGCGAGGCTCTACGAGCGAGCCCAGCGGCGCGTGGCCGAGCTCGAGGCCCTGGCGCGCATCTCCGAGGCCGTCTCCGAGTCCCTCTATCTCGAGGAGTCGCTCGAGGCGATCGTGAAGACGACGATGGAGTCGCTCCACGCGACCGGCGCCGCCCTCGTCCTCGAGGACGGGAAGATCGCCTGGCCGGAAGGCCGTGCGGGCGCCTACGCGGAGCGCATGCCCCTCCGCTGGAAGCGGCGCCAGATCGGCGAGCTCGTCTGTGACAGGGACACGCCCTTCTCGGAGGACGAGCGGGCGCTCCTCGAGGCGATCGCGCACCACGCCGCGGTTGCGCTGGAGCACGGGCGTGCGGTGATGCGCGGCGTCCTCGCCCAGGAGATCCACCACCGCGTCAAGAACAACCTCCAGGCCGTGGCGTCGCTCCTGCGACTGGAGGCCCGCGCCGAGCACGTCGACCCGCGAAAGTCGCTGCAGGACTCCGTCAACCGGATCCTCGCCATCGCCGCGGTGCACGAGGCCCTGACGGAGCATCGCGAGGACGACGTCGACCTCGGCGAGCTCGTCGACAGGTTGCGCGCGATGCTCGTCCAGGGGCTCGTCGAGGGCAAGGAGGTGAGCGCGCGGCTCGAGCCCGTGGAGCTCGCCGGCCAGCAGGCGACGGCCCTCGCTCTCGTCTTCACCGAGCTCTTCCAGAACGCGCTCGAGCACGGCGGCGAGCACGTCGCCATCGGGCTCGACAGGCGGGAGGGGGCGGTCGTGCTCTCCATCGCCGACGACGGTGACGGCATCGACGGGGCGGCGGAGGGCACCGGGCTGTCCATCGTCCGCGCGCTCGTTCGCGACGAGCTGCGCGGCGAGCTCACGCTCGAGGATCACGCGGGGCTTCGAGCCGAGGTCACGTTCCCGGCCGGGCGATGACGGATCCGTTCGCCCACCTGAAGGAGAACGCCTGGCGGGAGGCTCGGGCTCTCGACGACCTGCTGGACAGCGGGGCGATCGGCGAGGAGGAGTGGCACCGTGAGTGGCAGGCGATCGTCACCTCCGCCTACCTCGCTTCGGACACGCCGTGGGGGCAGTCGGGGAAGACCGGTACCTCCGAGGACTGGGAGTGGTCGCGCAGCCACGTCGCCGACGCGATCGACCGCGACGGCTCGTTCCTGGACGTCGGATGCGCGAGCGGCTACCTCATGGAGTGCCTGTCGCGATGGACGGCACATGCGGTCGAGCCCTACGGTCTCGAGATCGCGCCCGACCTCGCGCAGCTCGCCCGTTCACGTCTGCCCGCGTGGTCGGACCGGATCTACGAGGGGAATGCCCTGACGTGGGAGCCCCCACGGGACTTCACGTTCGTCCGCACCGGCCTCGACTACGTGCCGAGACACCGGCGGCGGGAGCTCGTCAAGCGGCTGCTCGGATGCTGCGAGCGGCTCGTGATCGGCGTCTTCAACGAGCACGAGAGCGAGCGCGCGACGCTGGACGCGCTCCGGTCCTGGGGAGTGCGTGTGGCGGGCAGCGGCAGCCGACCCAATCGGCACAAGCCGGGGATGGAGTACCGCGTGCTCTGGGTGGATCGATGACGAGAGCGCTCCGCATCCTCGTCGCGGAGGACGAGACCCTCATCAGGCTCGACCTCCGGGGCCTGCTGGAGGCCGCGGGGCACGAGGTCTGCGCCGAGGCGCGAGACGGCGAGGAGGCCGTTTCGCTGGCCCGGGAGACCGAGCCCGACGTCGCGCTCCTCGACGTGAAGATGCCGCGGCTCGACGGCATCGAGGCGGCCCGCCGAATCCTCGACGAGCGGCCGATCCCCATCGTCATGGTCACCGCGTACGGAGAGCGGGAGCTCGTATCCAGGGCGGTCGAGGCCGGGGTCTTCGGCTACCTCGTGAAGCCGTTCCGCGAGAGCGACCTCCTGCCTGCCATCGCGACGGCAACCGCGCGTCACGAGGAGCTGCAGGCGCTGCGCGAGGAGGCCGACTCGCTCGCGGAGGCGCTCGCGGCGCGAAAGGTGATCGAGCGAGCGAAGGGGATCCTCATGGAGCGCGAGGGCCTCTCCGAGGGGGATGCCTTCGCGCGCCTGCGCAAGGCGAGCCAGATCTCCGGTCGGCCGCTGAAGGTGGTCGCGGAGGCGCTCGTCGCGACGATGGGCGACAGCCCTCGGCGCTCCGGCCGCTCCTAAGCCGCCAGCAGCCGCTCCTCCTCGCGGCGGCGGAAGGCGCGTCGCCCGAGCCAGGCTGCGGCCCCGACGATCGCGAAGGGCGCCAGGACGATGAGCAGCCCGAGGAGGACGATGCCCTCCCAGGCGAGCACGTTCAGCGCCTCGTCGATCGTCCGGTCGAGGCGACTGGGCCCCGGAGCCGCGATCCCGAGCACACCGGGAGTGACCACGGTGAGCTGGATCGTGGACATGCGTGCCTCGGCACTCGTCGCGCTGATGCCTGCCCTGATGTTCCGCAGCTCGGCCCGGAGCGACTGCCGGCGAGCCTCGAGCACCGCCCGCGTCTCGGCGTCGGGAGCCTCGGAGTCGAGCCGCGCCGAGATGCGGGCGATCTGCGCCCGCAGGCTTGCCTCGCGCTTCTCGAGGGTGTCGAGCTGCTCCTGGAGGTCGTCGATCGTCACCTGCTGGGAGACGATCCGGCCGAGCGCCGAGAGGCCGGCGATCGCGTCCTGCACGCGAGCGACGGGCACGCGCACGGTGATCGAGGCGGTTCCCCGCTCGCCGGTTGCCACCGAGGCGCTCACGACGTGACCTCCGAGCGAGCGCGTGAGATCCAGCGTCTCCTGCGCGGCGCGCGAGACGGCCTCGGAGTCCGGGACTTCGATCGTGAGCGTCGCGGTCACGCGCTGGGCCCGGCCGGGCGTGGGGCCGACCGCGGAGTCGGCAGGGCCGGCGCCGAGCTCCGTCGAGGGAGCCGTCTCAGGAGCGGCCTTCTCCGGGAGCGTGAGCTGACGGGACGCGTCGGTCGAGACGTCCGAGCGAGCGAGCCCGACGATCCCGGCGCCTGCGAGCGCGAGCGCCGCCGCCGCCGGGACCGCGGCCAGCGCCACGCGGCGGGGCAGACGGGGCCACTGCCAGGCGGCTCGTCCGGGCTCGGCGGCGGCGATCTCGCGGACTCGCGCGCGAAGGTCCGAGGGTGCGATCGGCCGCGAGGCCCGGAGCTCGTGGGTCAGGTCGTCAAGCGTCATCTCTCATCCTCTCTTCGAGCTTGGCGAGCGCCCGATGCAGCCGCGTGGACACGGCGGTCGGGCTGATTCCGAGCACACGGGCCGCCTGCTCGCCGTCCAGGTCGAGCACGACGCGGAGCGCCACGACCTCACGCTCGCCGGTCGACAGCGAGCGCAGCCCCGCCTCGAGCTCGGGCGAGAGGCCCTCGCCGAAGGGGTCGTCGGCGTGGCCGTGCGGGAACGCCGCCTCCGCGCGCTCCTCGCGCCGCCTCCGGCGAGCGTCGGCGCGAAGCCGGTCGAGCGCGGTGGTGCGGGCGATGGCGAGCAGCCAGGCGCGAGGTGTTCCCCGGTGAGGGTCGAAGCGTCGCCACTTCCGGAGCGCGGCCTCGAACGTGTCGCTCGTCAGGTCCTCGGCGAGAGCCCGGTTCTTCGTCAGGTAGAGGAGGTAGCCGAAGACGTCGTCGAGCAGCTCCTCCGCCACGTGCGCGAACGTCGGCCGTGTCGTCGATCCGGCCCGGGGCGCGTCGAGGGTCACCGCGTGCACGTCTCCTCTACGTCGCCCGGCGGCCCTTTCGTCACGTCGCGCGCTGCTCCTCGAAGAGGACCTCCCAGCGGGCCAGGAGCTCGGTGAGCTCGTCGCGGGCGGCCCGATGCGCAGTCAGGGCGTCCTCGTTCGTCCAGTCCTGCGCGAGCGTCGCCTCGAGCTCGGCGACACGCGCCTCGACCTCGGCGATCCGGGCCTCGACGAGCTCGAGCTCGGTCGGATCCTTCCTCGCCGGCCGCGCAGGTCGCTCCCGGGCCGGGCGCTTCGGCCGCGGTGCCTCCTCTCGCTCGGCCGCAGCCGCCTCGCTCCGCTCGCGTTCCAGGTCGGCCCAGCCGCCGTCGTACGACCGGAGCTCGAGCGCCTCGATGGCCACGATCCGGTCCGGGACGGCGTCGAGCAGCGCCCGGTCGTGGGAGACGAGGAGGATCGTTCCCGGAAACGCCTCGAGCGCGGCCTCGAGGGCCTCGCGGCTCTCGACGTCGAGGTGGTTCGTCGGCTCGTCGAGGACGAGGAAGTTCGCTCCCGAGGCGACGAGCAGCGCGAGTGCCAGCCTGCGTCGCTCCCCGCCCGAGAGCGCATCGACCCGCCGCTCGTGGGTCTCCCAGCCCGAGAAGAGGAAGCGCCCGAGCAGGGCCTGCGCCTGGGGTCGCGGGAGCCCGGTCGCCGCGACCGCCGCGTCGAGGACGGAGCCGGTGGCCGGGAGGTCCAGGGTGTGCTGGGAGAAGTACGCCGGAACGACGCCGTGCCCGATCCGCACCGTTCCGGCGTCGAGGGGGTGGTCGCCGAGGATCGCGGTGACGAGCGTCGTCTTCCCGCTCCCGTTCGGCCCCACGAGCCCGACCTTCTCGCCTCGCTCGACGGCGATGTCCGCGCTCTCGAGCAGCACCTTGTCGCCGGCGGAGAGCGAGATCGCCTGACCCTCGAGCACGACCCGGCCGCTGCGTGGCGGCTTGAGGAACTCGAAGCCGAGCGTCCGCCGCTTCTTGGTCAGCGACTCGACCTGGGCCCGCGCCGCCGACCGCTCGTGCTCGAGTCGCCCGATCTGCGTCAGCTTCGCCTGCGCCTGCCGCGCCTTCGACTTCTTGTAGCGGAACCGGGCGACGAAGCGCTCGAGCCGCTCGATGTCCTCGGACACGCGGTCGACGGTCTTCTCCGCCGCGGCCGCGCGCTCGGCCTTCTCGCGGCGCCATTCGTGCCAGGGCCCCTTGAAGTAGTGGACGCCCCCCGGGGAGAGCTCGAGCACGGACGTCGTGACGGCCTCGAGGAACCAGCGGTCGTGGGCGACGAGGATGACAGCCGCGTCGATCGTGTCGAGCTCGCGCTCCAGCCACTCGAGGTTCTGGACGTCGAGGTGGTTCGTCGGCTCGTCCAGGAGGAGGAGATCCGGCCCGCCCGCGAGCGCTCGGGCGAGTGACGCCCGCGTGAGCTCGCCGCCCGAGAACGTGCCGAGCGGCCGGTCGAGCTGGTCTTCCGTGAATCCGAGCCCCCGGATCGTCGCCGCAGCCCGCTCGCGCCATGCCCAGCCTCCCGCTGCCTCGAAGCGGCCCTGGGCGTCGGCGTAGCGGCGAAGGGTCAGCTCGTCGTGGGCGCCGTCCGCCATCGTCCGTTCGAGCTGCCGGAGCTCGCCCTCGGTCCGGGCCAGGTCACGGGCGCCCGAGAGCGCGTACTCCCGGAGGGTCTGGTCGAACTCGAGCGGGGGTCGCTGGTCGTGCAGTGCGACGCGCGTGCCCTTGGCGAACGCGAGCGCCCCTCCCTGGAGCGATGTCTGCCCCGCGATCGCCCGCAGGAGCGTCGTCTTCCCCGAGCCGTTCGCTCCCGCGAGAGCGAGGCGGTCGCGGCGGCCGACCGTGAAGGACACGTCGTGGAAGAGGGGGTCGCCGCTGAACTCCTTCAGGAGCTCAGACGCGATCAGGACAGCCATGGCCTAGCCCGCGGCCTGCGCGGCCTGCGAGGCGACGAGCCGTGTCGCCGCCGCGACGATGTGCTCGGCGTCGATCCCCGCGGCGGCGAGCAGCTCCGCCGGCTTCCCGGATCGGGGCATCTCCCGCACTGCGAGCTTGACCACGCGAGGCGGCTGCTCCGTGTCGGCGAGCGCCGAGGCGACGGCGTCGCCGAGACCGCCCTCGGCCCAGTGATCCTCGACGGTCACGATGCGGCCGCCCGTGGCCTCTGCGGCCGCGACGAGCGTCTCGACGTCGACGGGCTTGATCGAGTAGAGGTCGATGACGCGTGCGGGCACCCCTGCTTCCTGCAGGAGGTCCGCGGCGCGGAGCGCCTCGTGGACGGTGATCCCTGCGGCGACGAGCGCGACCTCGTCGTCGTCGGACGAGCGGAGGACGCGGCTCCCGCCGACCTCGAACTCCTCGTCGGCGGAGTAGATCACCGGAGTCGCCGGGCGAAGCGTGCGCAGGTACGAGATGCCGCTCGTGTCGGCCATCGCGGCGACGAGCTTCGCGGTCTGGTTCGCGTCGCATGGCTGGAGCACGGTGCTCCCGTGGATCGCGCGGAACGCGGCGACGTCCTCGAGGCCCATCTGCGACGGCCCGTCCTCACCGATGGAGACGCCGGCGTGCGACCCGCACAGCGCGAGCGTCGCGCGGCTGACCGCGGCCATGCGGACGAAGTCGTAGGCGCGCGAGAAGAACGCGGAGAACGTGGACGCGAACGGCCTCCAGCCGACCGCCTGGAGGCCCACGGCGGCACCGACCAGCTGCTGCTCCGCGATGAACATCTCGAAGTACCGCTCGGGATGGGCCTGCGCGAAGATCTCCGCGTAGGTCGAGTTGGAGACCTCGCCGTCGAGCGCGACGACCTCGGGGCGAGAGGAGCCGAGCGCGGCGAGCGCGTCGCCGTAGGCCTTGCGCGTCGCGACCTCGGAGCCGACCTCGTAGCGCGGCAGCTCGAGCCCGCCCGCAGGCTCACGCCGTTCGGGCACGGCGTCGGGCCGTCGGATCTCGATCCGGATGTTCCGCTCTCCCCCGAGCTCGGCGAAGGCCGCCTCCGGGTCGTCGAGCGGCTTGCCGTGGAAGCCGTTCTCGTTCTCGACCGCCTTCACGCCGCGGCCCTTCAGCGTGCGCGCCACGATGACCGTCGGCCGATCCTCGGTTGCGAGCGCCTCCGCGTACGCGCGGTCGATCTCCTCGACGTCGTGCCCCTCGATCTCGATCGCGTGCCAGCCGAACGCCCGGGCTCGCTCGGCGTGGACGCCGAGATCCCAGCCGACCATGGTCTCGCCCCGCTGGCCGAGGCGGTTCCCGTCGACGATCGCGGTCAGGTTGTCGAGGCCGTAGTGCGCGGCGTGCTCGAACGTCTCCCACATCGAGCCCTCGGCCATCTCGCTGTCGCCGCAGAGCACCCAGACGCGCATCGGCAGCCGGTCGAGGTACTTGCCGGCCAGCGCCATCCCGAGGCCGATCGGAAGCCCCTGCCCGAGCGAGCCGGTCGCGACGTCCACCCACGGGATCAGCGGTGTCGGATGGCCCTCGAGCATGCTCCCGTAGCGGCGGTAGTCGGCCATGTCGTCGGCGGAGATCACGCCCGCGGCGCGGTAGACCGCGTACAGGAGCGTGGACGCGTGGCCCTTCGAGAAGACGAGCCGGTCGTTCGCCGGGCTCTTCGGCTCGTCGAAGTCGTAGCGGAGGTAGCCGTCCGCGAGGACCGCGATCAGGTCGGCCGCGGACATGGACGACGTCGGGTGGCCGGACCCTGCCGCGGCCGCCATCCGGATCGAGTCGACCCGAAACTGCTGTCCCAGCTCCCTCCACCGCTCGGCCGCCGTCACGGGCGCCATTCTACGGCGACGGCCAGCCCCGGCCCCGCTAGGGTGTTGCGTCGTGGCACGAAGCCGGCTGCACGAGCTCGCAGACCACGGAGTCAGTACGTGGGTCGACTCGCTGTCTCGCGAGATGCTCGAGACGGGTGAGCTCGCGCGGCTCATGGACGAGGACGCGGCCGTCGGCGTCACCTCGAACCCCACGATCTTCGAGAAGGCCCTCTCGACCGGCGACTGGTACGACGAGCAGCTGCGGACCGAGCTCGCCGGCGAGGCGGACGCGAAGGAGGTCTTCCTCCGGCTCGCGGTGCGCGACGTGCAGGAGGCGTGCGACCTCATGCGACCGGTGTGGGAGCGGACGAGCGGGGTCGACGGGTACGTCTCCCTCGAGGTCGACCCGGAGCTGGCCTACGAGAGGGGACCGACGTTCGACGAGGCGAAGCGCCTCACGGAGCTCGTCGCGCGGCCCAACCTCCTCGTCAAGATCCCGGCGACCGAGCCCGGGCTCGGCGCGGTCGAGGACTCGATCGCCGAGGGCCGCTCGATCAACGTGACGCTCATCTTCTCGCTCGAGCGCTACGCCGCCGTCGCGGAGGCGTACCTGCGCGGGCTCGAGCGCCTCGTCCTCTCGGGAGGTGACCCGGCGAACGTGGCCTCGGTCGCGAGCTTCTTCGTCTCGCGCGTGGACACGGAGACCGACAGGCGACTCGCAGCGCTCGGGCGGGACGACCTCCAGGGCCGGCTTGCGGTCGCGAATGCCAAGCTCGCGTACGAGCGCTACCTCGAGCTCTTCTCCGGCGAGCGCTGGGAACGGCTCGCGTCGGCGGGTGCGCGGCCCCAGCGGTGCCTCTGGGCCTCGACGTCCACCAAGAACCCGGCCTTCAGAGACGTCCTCTACGTGGAGGAGCTGATCGGGCCCGACACGGTGAACACGATGCCGCTCGAGACGATCGCGGCCTTCCAGGATCACGGGGTCTCCCGCGACACCCTGACCGCCGAGCTCGACGACGCCCGCGAGCTGCTCGTCGAGCTCGCGGCCGCGGGCGTCGACTACGACGACGTCGTCGCGCTGCTCGAGGTCGAGGGCGTGCAGAAGTTCGCCGACTCGTTCCACGCGCTGCTCGACGGGATCCGCTCCAAGCGCGCGGCGCTCGTCGCCTGACCCGCTAGGCGCCGGCGAGCCTCGTGAGGAGCTCCTCGTGCAGGAGCCCGTTCGAGCAGACGGCCGTGCCGGAGTCGATCCGCGGCTCGCCCGCCGCGTCCGAGAAGCGCCCGCCGGCCTCCTCCACGATCACCTGGACCGCCGCGAGGTCCCACTCGCTGACCCCGACCGCGTCGATCGAGCCGTCGACGACCCCTTCCGCGACGAGCATGTGCGCCCAGAAGTCCCCGAAGTCCCGCACGTGCCATGCGCCGCGCGCGACCCGGGGGACACCGTGCTCGGTCGACAGGGAGAGGACGGCCTGCCCGATGCTCGAGACGGCCGAGACCCGCATCGGGTCTCCGTCCACGAAGGCCCCGTGCCCCCGCTCGGCCCACCAGCGCCGGCCGAGAGCCGGGGCGGACACCACCCCGACTCGCACGGTCCCCGCGTCCTCGAGGGCGACGAGCGTCGCCCAGACGGGGATCCCGCGCGAGTAGTTCCGCGTCCCGTCGATCGGGTCGACGATCCAGCGCCGGCCGCCGGACCCGCTCGCGCCCTCCTCCTCGCCCAGGATCGCGTCGTCGGGCCTCTCTCGCGCGAGCGTCCTGCGGAGCTCCGCCTCGATCGCCCGGTCGGCCTCGGTCACGGGCGTCAGGTCCGCCTTGAGCTCGACGAGCACGCCGGAGCGGAACCGGGGCATCGAGATCTCGTCGGCGGCGTCGGCGAGGCGAAGAGCAAGCTCGAGATCGGGGCTCACGCCCCGCGACGATACCGGCGGGCTAGCGGCCGGAGATCTTGAACGTCGGCCGGACGACCCGGACCGCGACCGGCGCGGACCACGTCATCGCCGGGGTTCCGACCTGGGCGTCGTTGAGCCCGCGGATGCGGTAGTACCAGCGCCCGGCGCTCAGCTGGAGCACGGACGTGGTCGCCACCGTGCGAGTGGAGCCGCGCGAGCGCCACGGGTACTTGGTGCGCGACCACTGGATCTCGTATTCGGTCGCGCCCAGAACCGGCCGCCAGGCAACGAGCGGAGTCGAGTAGACGGTCGGCCGGGCGCCGGCCTGCGCGAGGAGGCGGCCCTTCGGGGAGAGGCCCGACACGAAGGGAGTCCCGGAGGCCGTCTTCGCGGGCTGCGACTCCTTGCCGAAGCTCGCGACCCGTCCCGTCTCGCACGCGTCCTGAGGCGACTCGGCGTCGAAGTACTCGAACGTGCCGCTCTCGCCCACGTCGATGCCGACGGGCACGACGGTCCAGAAGTAGCGCGTGGTCGCACGATCGACGTCCGGGAGGTCGACGCGCACGACGGCGTCCTCGCCCACCGTCTCGTTGGCGACGAGCGGGCTCCCGTCGGCCATGTACGTCTTGGCGCTCTCGTTGGCGGCCGCCGGGAGGACGCTCGCGAGAGCGGTGTCGAGCTCCTGCTGGTTCGTCGGGAGCTTGAGGGGCCCCGAGATGCGGGGGGCGAATGCGGGCCCGCCGACGACGGAGCCACGGAAGACGACGTTCACGCAGTCGCGGTCGGTGAAGGCGTACGCACGGAAGAGCCGGTAGGCCTGACCGTCCGTCCCCAAGTCACCGGCGAACGTCATCGCGGGCATGAGCTGGTGGGCCGCCGCCTTCCCGTCGGTGCTCACCGCATCGGAGACGGCAGCGCGGAGCTGCAGCTTGCCTCCCGACCAGGCCGGGTTCGTGGTCGCGTACATCGGGCTCCAGGGCCCGTAGGAGACCGCCGGCAGGCCGTTCGGCAGCGCACCCGCGACCTGTCGAACCGAGCGGACGCGCCATCTCACCGTCTGCCACCACGCGTCCTCGAGATGGAAGGTGTAGAGCTCGCGCTGGTCGGCGACGTTCGTGTGCGTCCGGATGATGCGCCTGATGTCCGGGTACCAGACGTCGTACGCGGTCGCGCCCTCGACCGGCGTCCAGCGAACGAGGCCGGGACGGGCCTGCAGCGGGACGGGGGTGCTCTCCCAGCGCATGTTGAAGCCGAACGGGCGGCTCCATGCCGTCGCGCCGCGCGTCGTGATCGCCCTGACGTGTGCGTAGAGGGCGTACGGCTTGCCGGTGAACCAGGGGAGGACGAGGTTGACCGACGCGGCCGGGATCCTGATGGGCCGGACGACGGTCTTCACGGGCTCGGTTCCGGCAGCGCTCGTGTCCGAGCTCGCGGGCTGCTCGGCCGGAGCCGGCAGCGTCATCGTGACGGAGCGGCAGACACGTCCGGAGCCGGGCCCGGACGCGGCGTTCGACCAGATGACCGAGCTCCCGTCGAAGGAGCGGCTCGTCGCGAGCTCGAGCTCGTAGCAGGACGCGCCGCGAACGGGGCTCCAGGCGAAAGCCGGGGTGCGCGAGAACGTGTGCGTGACGGACTCGTTCGGCCGGAGCTCGAAGCCGCGGAGGCTGCCGGGCGCACCCGGCGGGCCGGCCTGTCCCGCGGAGGCCGAGGAAGCCACGATGGTGGCGAGGAGCGCCATGGCGACGATGGCGAGGCGAGCCGCAGGCATCGCTTGTCATTTCGACACGCCACAGGCCCGGGCCTTCCCTCGATCGAGGGACGCCGCGAAGTGGGCCGGGGGAACCGGGGGGCTCCCCGGCGGCGTGGAACGGTCAGTCGAGCTGGAGGTAGAGCACGGCGACCAGGAAGGTCCCGAAGAACAGGAGCCAGAAGAGCGCGAAGAGCGCCCAGCCGAAGCGGAGGTTGCGCCGTGCGAGGTCGTTCTCGCTCATAGGATCACCGGGTCGAGCGCTGCCGCCACGAAGAGCAGCGCGAGGTAGACGAGGGAGTAGTTGAAGAGGAGCCGCGCGCGTGTGCGGTCGAGCTCCCGTCGCAGAAGGACGGCGAGCGCGAGGAACACGGCGCCGAGCCCGACGGCCGCCGCCGTGTAGAGGGGGCCGAGCCAGAAGCCCACGGCGATCGTGAAGGCCACCATGCCGACGGAGTAGAGCAGGATCTGGCGCGCCGTCTCGCGGTCGCCGCGCACGACCGGGAGCATCGGAACGCCCGCGTTCGCGTAGGCGGCCTTGATCATCATCGCGAGCGCCCAGAAGTGCGGCGGCGTCCACAGGAACACGATGAGGAAGAGCCACAGGGCGGGCAGGGCGAGGCTGCCGGTCGCGGCCGCGTATCCCACGACCGGCGGAACGGCCCCCGCCGCTCCGCCGATGACGATGTTCTGGGGCGTGGAGCGCTTGAGCCAGCGGGTGTAGACGACGACGTAGAAGAGATTCCCGAAGAGGGCGAGCGCCGCGGTCAGGAGGTTGACCGCGGACGCGAGCAGCGCGAACGAGAGCGCGGAGAGGAACAGCCCGAACTCGATCGCCTGCTCCGGCGTCACGCGCCCCGACGCGACCGGGCGGCTCCTCGTGCGGCTGCCCATGAGCTGGTCGATGTCCCGGTCGAGCACGTGGTTGAGCGCGGACGCGCCCCCGCACGCGAGCGCGAGGCCGAGCATCGTGACCGCGAAGAGGCCGAGCGCGGGCACGCCCTGGGCCCCGACGAACATCCCGGCGGCGCCGGTGAGCAGGAGGAGCGTCATGATCGACGGCTTCGTGAGCGTCAGGTAGTCGCGTGCCGAGGCGAGAGGAGCCGGTGCGCCGCGAAGCGATCCTGCGAGGACGAGCAGCGCGAGCCCGCATGCGACGGCCGCAGCGCCCACGTGGAGGGCGACCGCCCAGGTTGCGTCGCCGCTCCGCGCGACGACGCCGCCGAGCGCGACGGCGACGAGGAACGCGCCGAGGGTCGCAACGGTGCGCGCGAGGAGCTGCCGGTAGGCGACGTACGCCACGAGGGTGTTCGCGACGAGGAGCGGAAGCGCGACCGCGGCGACGTCCCAGTGCGTCGTCCGCAGGTCGAGGACGGCGCTGCCGACGACCAGTCCGACCGCGACGGCGCCGGCGAGCGCCGACAGCCTGAAGACGGTCCCCGGTGCCGGGCTGCTACGCCGGCTCTCGGTCTCCACGTTGCTCACGCAGCTTTCGCCGGAGGTCGTAGAGCGGTCTCGCGCTCGTCACGTACGGCACGTCGTCGAAGTTGTGCGGCGGCGGCGGCGAGGTCGTGTACCACTCGAGCGTGTCCGCCTGCCACGGGTCGTTGCCGACCCGAGCCCCGCTCTGCCAGGTCCGGATGACGTTCACGAGGAAGAGCAGGACGGCTACTCCCATGATCCACGAGCCGGCCGTGGAGACCATGTTGTAGCCCTCCCAGCTCTCGTTCGAGTACGTGTAGATGCGGCGCGGCATCCCCCCGAGGCCGAGGAGGTGCTGCGGGAAGAACGCGAGGTTGAACCCGATGAAGAGCAGCCAGAACTGCACCTTTCCGAGCCGCTCGTCGAGCCTCCGCCCGAACATCTTCGGCCACCAGTAGAAGAGCCCGGCGAAGATCGCGAAGACGACTCCGCCGAAGAGCGTGTAGTGGAAGTGCGCCACGACGAAGTAGCTGTCGTGGAGCTGCCAGTCGATCGGGAACGCGGCGAGGTAGATCCCCGTGAGCCCGCCGATGACGAAGAGCGAGAGGAAGCCGAGCGCGTAGAGCATCGGCGTGTCGAAGCTCAGGTTCCCGCGCCAGAGCGTCGCGAGCCAGTTGAAGACCTTCATGCCCGTGGGGACGGCGATGACCATCGAGGCGATCATGAAGTAGGCCTGGAGCGACAACGGGAGCCCGACCGTGAACATGTGGTGCGCCCACACGAGCATCGAGAAGAACCCGATCGCGACGGTCGACGCGGCGATCGCCTTGTAGCCGAACACCGGCTTGCGGGAGAAGACCGGGAGGATCTCCGAGATGATCCCGAAGGCCGGCAGCACGATGACGTAGACCTCCGGGTGCCCGAAGAACCAGAACGCGTGCTGGTAGAGGACGGGCGCGCCGCCCTGTGCGGCATCGAAGAAGTGGGTCTCGATCGACCACGGCCCGATCTTCACGCCCCGGTCGAGGAGCAGCATCGTCAGCCCGGCGGAGAGCACCGGCAGGATCGCCACCAGCAGCCACCCGAAGATCGCGATCGACCAGACGAAGAGGGGCATTCGCGTCCACGTCATCCCGCTGGTGCGCAGGTTGTGGATGGTCACGATGAAGTTGATCGCACCGGCGATCGACGACACCGTCAGGATGTGGAGGGAGAGGATCCAGAGGTCCTGCCCGTGACCCGGGGCCTGCGTGGACAGGGGCGGATAGGCCGTCCAGCCCGCCTGCGCCGCCCCGCCCTTCGCGAAGAAGGACAGCAGGAGCACGGCGCCGCCGAGGAAGAACATCCAGTACGAGAGCGCGTTCAGGCGCGGGAACGCCATGTCCGGCGCCCCGATCATGAGCGGCACGAGGTAGTTGGCGAACCCGGCGAGGATCGGCACGCCGACGAGGAAGACCATCGACGTCCCGTGGAACGTGATCAGCTCGTTGTAGCGCTGCGGCGAGAGGAAGTCGCTGTTCGCCTGGGAGAGCTGGATCCGGAACAGGATCGCCATGAGCCCGGAGATGAGGAGGAAGACGAGCGACGTCCAGATGTAGAGGATCCCGATCCGCTTGTGGTCGGTCGTGACGAGCCAGCTCGTGACCTTGCCCCGCTGCCAGGCCGGGACCGTTTCCGCTCGTGCAGCCATCAGGGCGCGTTCTCCTCGAGGTAGCTGACCAGGGCGTCGATCTGCTCGCTCGTCCAGTCCGCTCCCACGGCGGGCATCGTGCGGATGCCGTTGCGGACGAGCGTCTCGAGCGCCTGCGGGCTCTTCAGCGTCGCGGAGCCTGCGATCTTCCTGCCGATCCCTCCCTGCCCTTCCAGGCCGTGACACTTGGCGCAGACGCCTTCCCACATCTCCTGGCCGAGAACGACGGAGCCTGCCGTCTGGTCTGCCCGGCGCGTGTCGAGCCAGGTCGCGAACTCGGCCTGCGGCATGACCTCGACCTCTGCGGTCATGGCCGCGTGCTCGAGCCCGCAGAGCTCCGCGCACTGGCCCTTGTACGTCCCGACGTTCTCCGCCTCGAACCAGGTCTCGTTGACGTTGCCCGGGATCGCGTCGATCTTGCCGCCGAGCGCCGGGATCCACCACGAGTGGATGACGTCGTCGTCGGGAGCGGTCACCTTGAGCAGCACCGGGACGCCGGCAGGTGCGCGCATGTGGTCGATCGCGATGACGCCGTTCGGGTACTCGAACTGCCAGTAGAACTGCTGGCCGGTCACGCGGATCTCGAGCCGGTCTCCGGCCTCGGCGGTCGGCGTGTCGGTGATGACGGGCAGCTTCCAGAAGACGAACGCGCCGACGAGGAAGAGGATGACGACGGGGAACGCGGTCCACGCGAGCTCGAGCTTCGAGGAGCCGTGGATCGGCGCCCCGTCCTCGAAGCGATCGCGCTTCTGCCGCCGGTACTTCACGATGAAGGCGATCAGCAGGCCCTCCACGAGAAGGAAGATCCCGACGACGAAGATCGACACGAAGAGGTAGCTGTCCCGGATCCCGCCGGCGTTCGGCGACTCGGGAGTCACCGGGGCCAGGCCCCCGCCGTCGGCCAGTGCGACGGATGCCGCGAGCAGCGCAACGGGCAGCAGAAGGAGAACCGAGACGACGAGCCGGGCGCGCACCGGCTGCCATTCTATGAGCGTGTCGGAAGGAGTGCCTAGTCGAACTCGCGTCAGGCTGCCCGCCGACGTCGTGCGCCCCTTCGAGGTGTTCGTCAACGGCGTCCCACAGAAGGAGGGGAGCGACTACACGGTGGACGGCCGGAGCCTGGTCTTCGAGCGCGAGCTGCGCTCCGAGGGGAAGCTCGGTTTCTGGCGCTGGACGTCGATCCTGATCGGCGTCGCCGGCACGTACCGGCAGGACGACTCCGTGGACGTCGCCTACCAGCGTGACGGCAAGCCGGTCGTCGCGGCGAAGCTCCCCCTCGAGCCGCGGGCCTGAGCTTCTCCGCGGGACGAGGCGAGCGCGGCGCTAGTGTGCGCGCGTGACGCCGGAGAACGGGATCGTGGTCGAGGGCCTCGTCCGCGAGTACCGCAAGGGGCCGCGCGCCGTCGACGGCATCGACCTCGCGGTCGCTCCGGGAGAGATCTACGGCTTCCTCGGCCCGAACGGGGCCGGGAAGTCCACGACGGTCCATGTCCTGACGACGCTCCTTCCTCCGACCGCGGGCACGGCGCGGGTCGGCGGCTACGACGTGGTCAAGGAGGGGCCGAAGGTGCGGGGCTCGATCGGCGTCGCGCTGCAGGAGGCCGCGCTCGACCCACTCCTCACGGCTCGCGACCACCTGCGGCTGCAGGCGACGCTGCAGAGCGTCCCGAAGCACGAGCGTGCCTCCCGTACCAACGATCTCCTGCGGCGGGTCGGGCTCTCCGAGGCTGCCGACCGCAAGGTGCAGGGGTACTCGGGTGGCATGAAGCGGCGTCTCGATCTTGCGCTGGCGCTCGTGCACGGACCGCGAATCCTCTTCCTCGACGAGCCGACGACGGGGCTCGATCCCCAGAGCCGGACGTCCCTGTGGGAGGAGGTCGCTCGTCTCCGCCGGGACGACGGGGTCACCGTCTTCCTCACGACGCAGTACCTCGAGGAGGCGGACGTCCTGGCGGACCGCGTCGGGATCATCGACAGGGGGAAGATCGTGGCCGAGGGCAGGCCCACGGACCTGAAGGCCGAGATCGGCAGGCCCTCCGTGCACGCCATTCCCCGCAACGAGGAGGACCGGCCGGCCATCGCCGCCTTCCTCGAGCGGTTCGGCGAGCCCCTCGACACGACGGGGGACGTCGCGGTTCGGCTGCGGGAGGGCCTCGGGCTCACCGACATCGTCAGAGCGGTGGACGCCCAGGGCATCGACGTCGTCGATCTCGAGCTGCGCGCGCCGACCCTGGACGACGTGTTCCTCGCCAAGACGGGGCGCACGCTCGAGGGGGCCGGCGAGGTAGGGCCGGAGAGCACCCTGCGATGAGCTCGGCGCTTCCGCAGATGGGCGCCATCGCCCGGAGGTCGGTCGTCCGCACCTCCAGGCAGCCGGCGAGCATCATCCCTCCGCTCGTCTTCCCGGTCGTTCTCATGGCCGTGAACGCGGGCGGCCTGCGCGCATCCACGGAGCTTCCGGGGTTTCCGACCGAGTCGTTCCTCGCCGTCGCGCTGGCCGTGCCGTTCATCCAGGGCGCGCTCTTCTCGACGATGAACGCCGGCACCGACCTCGCCCGGGACATCCAGACGGGCTTCGTGAACCGGCTGTCGCTGACGGCCCTCCGTGACTCGGCGCTCCTCGTGGGGCAGCTGGCGGGGGTCGTCCTGCTCGGGCTCGTCCAGGTCGCCTTCTATCTCGCCGTCGGCATCACGGCGGGGGTGCGCTTCGAGTCCGGTCCCGCCGGCATGGCCCTCCTCTTCCTCTACGGCGCGCTCGTCGCGCTCTCCTTCGGCGCTCTCGGTGCGTGGCTCGCCTACCGAACCGGCTCCGGGGAGACGATCCAGGCGCTCTTCCCCGTCCTCTTCGTCTTCCTCTTCATCTCGTCGATGAACGCTCCGCGCAACCTCATCGGCGTGGACTGGTTCCGGATCGCCGCGACGCTGAACCCGGTCTCGTACATGATCGAGTGCGTCCGCAGCCTCATCATCACGGGCTGGGACTGGCAGGCGCTCGCTCTCGGCTTCGGCTTCGTCGTCGTCCTGGGCTGCATCTCGCTGACGCTCGCGTCCCGGGCGCTACGAACGAGGATGACGAGGACGTAGCGGGATGGGGACCTGGAACGTCGTCTCGGGCGTCGCGTGGAGGACGCTGAAGAACGCGCTCACCAATCCGCAGATCGCGCTGCCGACGATCGCGTTCCCGCTGTTCTTCTTCACCGCCTTCGCCGGGGGCCTCTCGCAGGTGTCGAAGGTGCCCGGGTTCGACTTCCCTCCGGGCTACACGGCGTTCCAGTTCGTGTTCGTGCTCCTGCAGTCGGCCGCGTTCGGCGGCGTCTTCACGGGGTTCGGCGTAGCCCGGGACTTCGAAGGAGGGTTCGCGAAGAGGCTGCTCCTCGCGGCGCCGCATCGCAGCGGGATCGTGCTCGGGTACGCGCTCGCGGCGCTCGTCAGGTGGCTCGTCGTCGCCGTTCTGCTCACCGTCATCGCCTTCGCCGTCGGCATGAACGTTCTCGGCGGCGCCGTCGACCTCGTCGGCCTCTACGTCCTCGCCGCGCTCGTCAACTTCTGCGGGTTCTTCTGGGCGGGCGGCATCGCGATGCGCTTCCGGACGCTCCAGGCGGCACCGCTCATGCAGATGCCGGTGTTCCTGATCCTCTTCCTAGCACCCGTGTACGTCCCGCTCGACCTCCTCCAGGGCTGGATCGAGGGCGTTGCCTCGGTGAACCCCGTCACGTACATGCTCGAGACCGGCCGCGGCTTCGTGGCGGGCAACCCGCCGCACGTCCTCGGCGCGTTCGCGCTCGCGATCGGGCTCGGCGCGGCGTTCTGGACGTGGGCCTTCCTCGGGTTGCGCAAGGCCGAGGCCGCCGGTGCCTAGCAGGCCGCACGAGCCTTGCAGCGCTTCGTACGGGCTTCGGGTTTCCCGCACCGTGACTAGGGCCGACGCGGATGCGGCACCCGCCCCCGTGCTGAGAGCATGCGGCTCGATCTGAGAGGGCAGACGTACCGAAAGGAGTTGTCGTGAAGAAGGTTCTACGAGTCGGCGTTGTCGCGCTCGCGGCTGCCACCGCTGCGCTTCTGGTTGGCACCGCGTGGGCGAGCACCTCTGCCGTCCAGGCCAAGAGCAAGAAGATCAACTTCACCGCCACCTACGCCGGAGTCGCCAACGTGAAGGTGACCGACAACGTCGCCGACATCTCCGTTGCGAACGGCGTCGGGAAGGGCACCCTGATGGGCAAGAGCACCGTCAAGGGGGTCGGCAAGGGCGATGCGTCGCAGCAGCCCTGCGTCCCGTTCACCGGCAACGGCACGATGGCGAACACGAAGGGCGTCAAGATCGTCTTCACGATGCTCAAGAGCTCCGGGTGCGGAGACGAGCAGGGAGAGGTCTTCAGCATCACGGGGCGCGCCAAGATCCTGAAGGGCACGAAGGCGTTCAAGAAGTCCAAGAACAGCGTGCTCAAGGTGACGGGCACGTACAGCCGCGGCACCGGCGCCTTCACCGTGAAGTTCAGCGGAAAGATCACCGTCTGACCCGCGGTCATCGCCTGGTGGCCGTGACATCGATCAGCCAATCTCTCCGGGCCTGGCTGCGGGCTTCGGAGCAAAGGAGGAGCCCATGAGACGAATGTTCCTGGTCCTCGCCGTCGGCCTCACGGCAGTTGGCGTGACCGCCGTGGGCGGGGCACAGACACCGACCGAGGTGCCGTTCCCGTCGCCGACGGTGGTGCAGTACTTCGTGTCGGCGACGACGGTGGACAGCACCGGCTCGGTGACGAATCTGTTCCCGGCCGGCTCGACGGTCACCTTCCGCGCCTTTGCTGCCGAGACCAAGACGGGGAACCTCGTGACGCCGCAAGACGTCAAGTACTTCAACGTCAAGATCCCCGGACAGAAGAACGTCAAGCTCGCCTACAAGGAGCCGGCGAAGTCGAAGCCGCCGGCGCCGTGGCCGTGGACGGCCACGTGGACGATCCCGGCGGACTACCCGCTCGGGACCGTCAATCTCGAGGTGAAGCTGACCTCCAAGAAGAGAGAGTACGGGAGCTTCGTGCAGATTCCCGTCGTCTCGGCCCAGCTGACAGTCACGAAGGCCTGAGCGATGACGTCATCACTCATCGACGCACGAGATCGGAGGCATTTCATGAGACGACTCCTCGTTGCGATCGGGGCCGTCGCCGTCCTCGGTGCGATGGCGATGCCCGCGCTCGCGCAGGCTCCACAGAGGCTCAACGTGTTCCTCTACGTGGACACCGTCAACGGCTCGCGTCCGGCACCCGGGACCAAGCCCCGGCCGGTCGGCTGCAGCCAGTCGAACAACTGGCGGCGCGGAGAGCAGGTCGTGTTCCGCATCTGGGGGAGCGTTGCGGACACCGGCGCGATCCTGAACACGGAGAACGTCAAGTACGCGTACGTGTCGGTTCCCGGCCAGCCGAACATGAAGCTGAACTGGGGGCCCCACGGCGCCCGGGACAACCGGGTGTGGTTCTGGACCTCCGCGTGGATCGTTCCCGCGGACTACCCGCTCGGCTCTCTCACGGCCCGAATCGTGTTCAAGACGGAGGAGAACAAGTTCGGGATCTACGACTACGACATGAACATCATCCCCACCGCCAAGGCGAAGGCCAAGAAGAAGCGGTAGCGGGAGAAAGGGGCAGACGATGAACGCTCGACCCCGAAGTAGGAGGATCGGCAAGCGCGTCCTCCTTGTCCTCTCGGCGGCGGTGACCGTGCTCGTCCTGGGCTCTGTCGCCGCGGCCGATCCCACGGCAGTACCGGCGCCGGCGGTTCCCGGCGCACCGCCCGTTCCCGGGGCGATCACCGACCCGGGGACAGCGTCCGACACGATGACGACGCTCAAGGTCTCCCCTGACATCGCGACGGCGGGGACGAGCTTCACGCTGTCGGGCACCGGGCTCCCGGCAGGGAAGCCCGTGACCATCGTCTGGATGACGGCGAACGTCCGCTACGTCCTCGACGTCAAGTCGGACAGCGTCGACTACATCGGACGCAAGGTGGACAAGATCGGCGTCGTCCTCGCGACCGGGCAGACGACGGCGAGCGGTGCGTTCAGCACGTCGCTGAAGGTGCCGAAGGACTTCGGCGGCCTCCACGACATCTATGCGGTCGTCGACGGCGTCCAGGTCGCGAAGGGCGGCTTCCTGCTCGAGAGAACCGTGAAGATCACCCCCAAGAAGGGCCCGGTCGGCACTCCGATCACGGTCTCCGTCGTCGGCATGGGCTCCCCGACCTACGAGAGCGTCGGGGCCGTTCTCTACGACAACCACTACGCGGGCGCGGTGTCGGCGAACACGACGCGCGGCGTCACGAAGTTCAAGATCCGCGCCGCCGGCAAGCCCGGGGTGCACTGGATCGAGTACGCCGGGTCGAGCCACACCGTCCCGTACCTGAACATGGAGCAGTCGCCGGTCCCGTGGACCGACAGCATCCGCGCGAAGTTCACGGTGACGAAGGACGCAGGAGCTCCGAAGGCGTATGTCGAGCAGGCCGTCTCGGTCAAGCCGACGATCAGCGCGCGGACGACCGTCATCGACTCCGACGTCGCCGAGGGCTCGATCGCCAAGGTGACGATCGACTCGAACAAGGGCACGATCCTGTCCAAGACGAACCTCTCGGCAACCGGCCTCACGCCGAACGCACCGGTGCAGATCCTGTGGACGTCGGTCGTCGGCAACCGGGTGAACTGCACCGGTCAGTGCTGGAAGTTCACGTCCCAGCCGCTCGGGCAGGCGACAGTGGCCGCGGACGGCACGCTCAAGACGCCGGTCACGGTTCCCGACGGGCTTGGCGGCTGGCACGCGATCCAGCTCGTCCAGAGCGGAAACCTCATGGCCCAGGTGCCGTACTTCGTCAAGCGGAGCTTCGTGAAGGCACCGAAGGTCGTGAAGGCTGGCCAGCCCTTCTACGTGGAGCTCAAGGGCGTCGGCTGGACGCAGCTCGACAACACGCTGGCCATCACCTACGACAACAGCTACATCGGCTACGCCTGCGGGTTCAACTCCAACGGCTACGTGAGGGTGCAGCTCTTCGCCACCGGCGGCCCGGGCACGCACCTGATCGACCTCTACCCGCTCCTCTACACGCAGCAGCCTGCCTACCCGTACACGCAGCTCGGCATGGTGCCGCTCCTCGGCTTCGCGAGGGACGCGCCGGGCCTCGCTGCCGGGTACGACATCCCTGCCATCCGACTCGCGATCAAGGTCGTGAAGTAGCAGGTTCGGGGGTCTGCCCCTCGGTGAGAAGGGCGCCGCAAGGCGCCCTTCTCGTCTTCCGGCTCAGGGCCGAAGCGGTGAAGGCGCGACGCGCGCGATACGCGCGACCCGCGTCGGCAGCCACCAGTTCCACCGCCCGATCACGGCCATGAGGGACGGGAGCACGACCATCCGTACGAGCGTCGCGTCGAGCAGGACGCCCACTGCGAGCCCGAAGCCGAGCTGCTGGAGGCCGACGACGCGACCCGTGACGAAGCCGGCGAAGGCGACGATCATGATCGCCGCCGCCGCCGTGACGACCCGTCCCGAACGGGCGAGGCCGTAGGCGATGGCCCGCTTCGTGTCCGGTACCTCGTCCCATGCCTCGCGCATGCGCGAGACGAGGAACACCTCGTAGTCCATCGAGAGCCCGAAGAGCGTCGCGAAGAGGAAGATCGGCACCCAGCCCTCGATGTCCGAGGACTCGGTCACGCCGATCCACTCGCCCACTCCCCACTCGAACCAGACGACGAGGAGGCCGCATACGGCCACGACCGTCACGAGGTTGAGCAGCACGGCCTTGAGCGGGAGCACGAGCGAGCGGAACGCGCGGAGGAGGACGAGGTACGTCACCGCGAGAACGGCCAGGACGACCCAGGGGAGGGCGCCGTAGGCGCGCTCCAGGAAGTCGGCTCCCTGTGCGGGCACCCCGCCCGTGTCGGCGGTGACGCCTCGTGGGAAGCCCGCGTCCGGGATGTACACGTCTCTGAGCCGCTCGACGAGCGCACGGGAGGCGTCCGAGCCGTACTCCGCTCTCCCGACGACGACGACACGGGTGTACCGGCCGCTCGGATCGACGTAGGGCGACCGCCGGCCGCTCGCAACGACGAACACCTCCTCGTCCTCGAAGAGAGCGTCGGCGAGTCGGTTGACCGCCGCCCTCGTCGGCCCCTCCAGCGATCCACTCGGAGCCCCGCTGTCGACGACGACCTGGGTCGGCGTCACTGCGCCCGGGCCGACGCCCACGCTCAGGCGGGCGAAGCCCTGCATCGCCTCCGGGGAGTCCGGGAGGCCCGAGATCGACCCGGGCGTCAGCTGGAACCAGACGATCGGAAGCGACGCCAGGGCGAGGACGGTCGCTCCGGCGGCGAGCCACGCGACCGGGCGTCGCATGATCGCTCCGGCGAGCCGGATCCAGAAGCCCGTCTCGGCCTTCGCCTGCGGCGAGACGCCCGTGCGGATCTCGCGGAGCCCGTGCATCCCCCGGTGGCCGAGCACGGAGAGAAGCGCGGGCTGGAGCGTGAGAACGGCCGCGATCGACATGAGCGGGATGAGCAGTCCGCCGACGCCCATCGAGCGCAGGAAGGGAACCGGCACGAGCAGGAGGAGCGCGAGCCCGATCGCGACGGCCATCCCCGAGAACACGACGGCCCTGCCGGCCGTCGCCATCGTCCGGATCACGGCCTCCTCGACCGAGGCGCCGCGGGCCGCCTCCTCCCGGTAGCGATGGACGATGAGGAGGGAGTAGTCGATCGCGAGGCCGAGGCCGATGAGCTGGACGAGGGCAGGCACGTAGGTCGCCATCGTCGTCTGGGTCGCGATGAGGTAGACGATGCCGAGGGTCGCGGTGATCGTGCACGCCGCGAAGACGAGCGGGATCACGACCGCGAGCGACAGCCCCAGGACGGCGACGAGGATCGCGAGCGCGATCGGGACGGCGACGAGCTCCGCGCGGTGGATGTCCTCACGAAGAGCGGGCTCGACGTCGTGCTGGATCGCGGGCTGCCCGGTGACGTAGGCGCGTGGAGGCCCGTCGGATCGCAGGGACCGACGGAGCGCGTCGGTGTAGCCCTTCGCCTGCGTGACGCTCAGCCCCGTGTCGATCTCCCCGTAGAGGACCCCGTCACCGTCCTCGAGCTTTCGCGCGCGGCCCGTGGGCACGAGCTCGGCGGCGCGGTCGAGGCGGCGCCGGAGATCCCGCTCGAGGGGCTTCGACGAGCGCGGCACGTCGAAGACGACCACGAACGTCCCCTCCGGCTGCTCGCCGAAGTGCTCTCTCAGGAGGACGCGGGCTCGCTCGGACTCCGAGCCCGGGACTGCGAGGTTGGTCGAGAGCAGCTCGTCGACGTGGAAGTACGAGTAGGCACCGGCGCCGAGCACGCAGAGCCAGAGAGCGAGGACGACAGCTCTGTAGCGCAGGACTCGATGGGTCCAACGCTCCAGCACGGGGCGCAGCGTAGCCTCTCGATCAGAGGCGTTCTGTCGCTACCCTGGCTCACGTGAGACGACGCGTCGTGCTCCTGGCCATCCTCGGCGCACTCGTGGTCGTGGTTCCCGCCTCCGCTTCGGGCACTGCTGCATCGGTCGTGTCGCCGGTCACGCGGCTCCTGTGCGCCTGCAACCCGGCCGCGGCCGCGAAGTCGACCGTCGCGACCGTCGGCGCGCGCGTTCGGACGGTGTCCATGTCGATCGTTCACACGATCCGGGGCTGCCACGTATGGGCGCTCGGAGCGAAGCAGCTCGGGCCCACGGCAACCGTCACCCTGAAGAAGGGTACGAAGCTGAAGCTGCGCGTGACCTGCCCGATGGACTTCGACCTCCGCCAGGTTCGTGGCCCGAAGGTCAGGCTCGGACCTGCCCGGTTCTACGCCGGAACGACGCGGGTGATCGTCTTCAAGAAGGCCGGCGTCTATCGGTTCGTCGGCAAGAACGTCCAGACCTCGGAAGAGGTCGGCCTCCAGACGCTCGGTGCCGACAACACCCTCAAGCTGAAGATCCGGGTCAAGTAGCGCCGCGAGGAGGGCCGCTCACGCGTCGTCCAGGACGCGGAGCAGCGCGTCGACGACGAGCGGGTCGAACTGCGAGCCCGAGGCCTCCACGAGGCGACGGCGTGCCTCCTCGACGCCGAGGGCCTTGCGGTACGGGCGATCGTTCGTCATCGCGTGGAACGCGTCGCAGGCGAGCACGATGCGCGCCTCCAGGGGGATCGCATCGCCTGCGAGCCCGTCCGGGTATCCGCTCCCGTCGTAGTGCTCGTGAGCGCTCCGCACGATCGCGCGCACCTCGCGGAGCTGCTCGATCGGCTCCAGGATGCGCTCGCCCACGACGGGATGGGTCTGCACGACCTCTCGCTCGGCCTCCGTCAAGGGGCCGGGCTTCGTGAGGATGCTCGTCGGGATGCCGAGCTTCCCGAGGTCGTGGAGCAGGGCCCCGAGCTCGAGCTGCCGGAGTCGGGACGGCTCGAGCCCGAGCTCCGCGCCGACGCGGAGCGCGAGGTCGGCGAGCCAGCGGGCGTGCGCCGACGTGTGCTCGTCGCTCGCCTCGAGCGCGTTCGCCAGACTGGCGACTGCGGCCAGGAGCGTCCGCTCGCCGACCTCGTTCCCCGCGGTGCCTTCCAGGGCGAGCCTCGTCTGCTGCGCGATGCTCGAGAGGGCCTCGAGGTCGCCGTCGTCGGGCCGGGTCGGCTCGTGGAACGACGCCGTGACCGCGCCCCGGCGGCCGCCGAGGGTGAAGGGCGCGAGCGCGAAGCAGCCGGCTCCAGCGTCGGCCGTGAGAGCGCTCTCCGGGGCTCCGGACACCTCGACCGTCGTCGTCTCTCCCAGCTCCAGCCACGGGGCGAGCTCCTCGGCCCGAACCACGGGGCATCCCGCCGCCGCAGGATCGCCCGGGTGCGCGGCGAGGAGGACGATCTCGCCCGTCGCGGGATCCTCCTGCCACACGGACGCCGAGGGGCACGAGAGGATGCGCGTGGTTCCCGCGGCGACGCGCTCGGAGATCTCGGAGGCTCCGTCGGCTTCTGCCAGCTCGCGGCCCAGCCGGAGCAGCTCCTTGGCGCTCTCGGCCTCCCTGCGCTGGATCTCGAACAGACGGGCGTTCTCGAGAGCCACGGATCCATGGCCGGCGAGAACCTCGACGAGGCGAACGTCATCCGCGTCGAACTGATCGAGGCCGAGCTTGGAGATGACGAGCACGCCTGTGACCCGGGAGCCGAATCGGAGTGGCACCGCGAGCAGCGACTCCTCGATGTGCGCGGTCCCGGGGATGGGCTCGGCGAGGTCGCACTTGGCGGCGTCTCCCGTGATCAACGGCTCTCCCGTCTCGGCTACGTGCCCCGTGATTCCGTGGCCCAGACGGGTCGTCGCCAGCTCGACGGACGCCCCGGGCTCGACGGCCGTGAGGGATCCGCGGAACGCTATCGGCACGAGGTCGTCCCCCTCGCGGAGGAACACGCGGCAGTTGTGGTAGTCGATGAGGAGACGAAGCTCGTCGGCGATCGTGAGAGCGACACGGCGGGCGTCGTCGAGACGCACGAGCTTCCCGGCGAGGCTCTGCAGCATCGTGAGGTGCGCGATCGTGCGACCGTCGTCGAGACGCACCGAGCCGTCGTCCGGACGCTCGAGCTCCGACTCGTCGAAGCCGACGATCTCGCCCTTGCCGCGGGCCTTCGCCGTCATCATCGCGGCTTCCGCGCAGGCGACGAGCTCCCTCGGGTTGGCAGCGTGCTCCGGGCCGACGGCGATCCCCGTCGATGTGGTGAGGCGTCCGGCGGCCTCCACCTCCAGGCTCTCGAGCCTCTCCGCGATGCGTCCGACGAGTGAGGTCGCGCTCTCCAGGTCTGCCGACGGGAGGATCAGGGCGAACTCCTCGCCTCCCACGCGGCAGGCGAAGTCTGTGCCCCGAATCGAGCCACGCAGGACGTCGGCGACCTTCGAGAGGAGCTGGTCGCCGATGCCGTGGCCGAACACGTCGTTGACCTTCTTGAAGTCGTCGAGGTCCAGCATCGCGAGGGCGACCGTCTCGTGGCTCATGGAGGCCTCCAACAGGGCCTGTCGGAGGCGCTCGTGGAACGCGCGGTGGTTCAGCAGCCCGGTGAGGGAGTCGGTCTCCGCCTGGTGCTCGAGCCGCGCGCGAATGTGGGCGTTGTCGAGGGCGAGCGCCGCCGCGTCCCCGAAGCGCTTCGCGAGGAGGAACTCCTCCTCCGTGAAGCCGGTGCTTTCGCCGACGCGATAGATGTTGAGCGCGCCCTTGAGCTGCCCGCGCGCGACGAGAGGCACCGCGATGAGAGCCTCCGGGTCCACGGGTGTGCCGGGAACGAACCGCACGCGTGGGTCGAGGTGCGCCTGGTTCGCGAGCACGGCCTCGCGGTGCTCGACCGCCCAGCCGGTGATCCCCTCGCCGAACCCGAAGCTCTCGCTCATGACCTCGTCGGCCCACTTGCTCCGGGCGAGAACGGGTGCGAGCCGGCGCTTGACCACGTCGGCTTCGTAGATGTGGACGTCCTCGTACGGGACGAGCTCGGCGAGCGTGTCGGCGATTCGATCCAGGAGCGCGTCGAGGCTCTGCTCCGAGAGCACGTCGTGGAAGATCTCTGCCAGCCGGCGGTACGGCTCCGCGGAGCTCGCCGTGACGAGGCTCATGTTGGGTCGCGGAGCAGGTGCGATCGGAGCAGGGTCGGACGTCATGAGCGCCTGCTCACGTCATCGGACGCGCTCGATCCCCTCTTGAGCCTCCAGGGCTGAAGGAGGGACGGTCGGAGCAGCGGCACGGCTCGCGGGGGACGTGTTCCTGCGAAGATCAGCCGGCGATGGCGACCCCCGGCGGAGCAGCTCGGGCACTTCTCGCGCGTCTGATCGACCACGCGCCGCTCTTCCCCCCTGCCTCCCTGTCTCTCGCCGAGGCGCTTGAGGAGGACGCTCGGGCCCTGGGGAGCAGGCACGCCTGGATGCTCGGGCGGTTCGTGTGCCCTGCCTCACTGCTCACACGGCTCTCCGACCCCGCTCGGGGGTTCAGCGCCGTGCTCGACGAGCCGATGCCGGTCGGAGTGGAGGTTCAGGCCGTCGAGGCCCGCTATCGCGACGACCTCGGTTCGCTCGAGGGCCTCGCGGGCGAGGTGTACGTGGAGGTCCCGGTCGACGACGCGCTCGAGGCGCGTCTCGACGAGCTGGTGGCACACGGCCTCCGCGCAAAGGTTCGCTGCGGAGGCGATTCGGCTCCCGGCGTCGGCGAGCTCGCCCTCTTCATCCGTGCGTGCCGGGAGCGCGGCCTCGCGTTCAAGGCGACCGCCGGCCTCCACCACGCGGTGCGGGCGGACGAGGAGCACGGCTTCCTGAACGTGCTCGCCGCGGTGCTGTTCGGAGACGAGGAGGCGGCGCTCGCCGACGACGACCCCTCCTCGTTCGCTCTCGACGCCGACTCGCTGCGCTGGCGTGCGCACCGTGCCGGCCCTGCCGAGCTCGAGCGCGCGCG
>JBFFGH010000010.1:0-35423 GCA_041557575.1 Gaiellaceae bacterium | reverse complement strand
TTCGAGGAGCGGCAGGAGCTGTACGCGCAGGCGGCCGACGGTCGCGCCCGTGATCTCGAAGACGCGGTGCTCGCGGTGGCAGGGATCCGGCTCGGCTCCCGGGACGAGGCTGCAGGCGACGCCGTCGTCGCGGACGAGCGCGTCGCCGACCTGCACGGCGTCGAGGCCACCACCCTGGTGGCGGGCGGGGAGCGGGCGAAGTCGATCGCCGAGGCCGAGCGCCTCTGGCGAGCGCTGCGGCTCGAGCGCGGCTCGACGCTCGTCGCGGTCGGAGGCGGCACCACGCTCGACCTTGCCGGCTTCGTCGCGGCGACGTACCTGCGCGGGATCTCCTGGATCGCCGTCCCGACGACGCTGGTCGCACAGGTCGACGCCGCGATCGGCGGCAAGACCGCCGTCGACCTCCCGGAGGGCAAGAACCTCGTCGGGGCGTTCCACTGGCCCGCGCTGACCGTGATCGACACCGCCTTCCTCGAGACGCTCCCCGACCGCGAGCGCGCGAACGGCATGGCCGAGGTCGTGAAGACGGGGCTCCTCGCGGGAGAGCCGCTGTGGGAGCTCGAGACGACCGAGCAGGTTCGCCGCTCGGCCGCCTTCAAGGCGGCGATCTGCCTGCGCGACCCGCTCGACCGGGGCGAGCGCGCTCAGCTCAACCTCGGGCACACGTTCGCGCACGCGCTCGAGGCCGCATCGGGCTACTCGCTCCCGCACGGCCGGGCGGTCGCGCTCGGCCTCGTCGCGGCCCTGCGGCTGTCCGGGCTCGAGGACGACGCCGCCCTCGTCGGCGAGCTGCTGGGCGTGGAGCCGGTCACCGTCGACCCCGACGCCGCCTGGGACGCACTGCTCCGCGACAAGAAGTCCGAGCACGGCGGCGTCCGGCTCGTCCTGCTCGAGCGCCCCGGGAGCCCCCGGACGGGCGTCGAGCTCCCCGAGGCCGACGTGCGAAGAGCCCTCGGCTCGCTCATCGCGTAGGGTGGCGGCGTGCGGATCGTCGTCCTGAACGGCGTGAATCTCGACGTCCTCGGACGGCGGGATCCGGACGTCTACGGAGGTCTCGGCATCTCCGAGCTCGAGACGCGCATCTACGAGTGGGCGCTCGAGCTCGAGTGCACCGTGCGCTGCCGTCACACGAACCACGAGGGCGAGTTCATCGACTGGTGCCACGAGGCGTACGAGTGGGCCGACGGGGTGATCATCAACCCGGCCGCCTGGACGCACTACTCGTGGGCGATCCGCGACGCCGTCGAGCTGTTCACCGTCCCCGTCGTCGAGGTGCACCTCTCGAACGTGGACGAGCGGGAGGAGTGGCGACGGTTCTCCGTGCTCGAAGGGCTCACTGCCGCCCGCTTCGTCGGTCACGGTCCCGACGGCTACCGCGAGGCGATCGAGTTCCTCCTGCAGGGATCGGCGTGACGAGGGCCGAGCGGCTCTCCGCGCTCCTCGAGGAGCCGCTGCTCGTCGCCGGGCCGCCCAACGTCGTCGGCGGGCAGGCCAACGTGCGCTACCTGACCGGGCTGCACAGCTCGAACTCCGCCGTCCTCGTGGAGCCGGACGGCGCCGTGACGCTGTTCACGGACTTCCGCTACGCGCAGCGAGCCAGGGCCATCGAGGGCATCGACGTCGTCCAGACGCCGCGCGGGATGGTGGCCGCGATCGGCGAGCAGCTGGCAGGCAGGCGGATCGGCTTCGAGGAGGAGCACCTTCCGTACTTCGTGTTCCGCACGCTCTCGGAAGCCGGCGTCGAGCTGGTGCCGCGGAGGGGAGCGGTCGAGTCCCTCCGGGCGGTGAAGGACGCCGACGAGATCGCCTCCGTCAGGAGGGCCGGCGCGCTCTCGGACGAGGTCTTCGCCGCGCTTGCGAGCGAGCGCTTCTCCGGCCGCACCGAGCGCGAGCTCGCCTGGTGGGTCGAGCGAGCCTTCCGCGAAGCCGGGGCCGAGGGCGTGTCGTTCGAGCCGGCCGTCGCCGCGGGCACGAACGGCGCGTCGCCCCATGCCGCGCCGGGGGAGACGCCGATCGAGCCGGGAGTGCTCGTGACGGTCGATGCAGGCTGCGTCGTGGACGGCTACTGCTCGGACTGCACGCGGACGTTCGCGGTGGGGGAGATCTCCGAGCGGATGCAGGAGATCTACGCGCTGTGCCTCGAGGCGCAGCTCGCGGGCCTCGCCGCGGTCGGGCCCGGTGTGCGCGGACGCGACGCCGACGCCGCCTCGCGCGCGGCGATCGAGGCCGCCGGCCTCGGCTGGGCGTACGGGCACGGGATGGGCCACGGCGTCGGAATCCAGGTGCACGAGGCTCCGACGCTCCGGCCCGAGTCGGAGGACGTCCTCGCCGCCGGGAACGTCGTCTCCGTGGAGCCCGGCATCTACCTCCCGGGAGAGGGCGGCGTGCGCATCGAGGACCTCGTCCTCGTGACGGACGACGGCTGCGAGCGGCTCACGCAGTTCACGAAGGAGCTCGTCACGGTGGCCTGAGGGGTCGGCGCCCCGATCCCTACAATGCCCCGGCGATGGCCGAGACCGTCTCCACGAACCAGTTCCGCAACGGGATGCATATCGAGCTCGACGGCTCGGTGTGGCGCATCGTCGAGTTCCAGCACGTGAAGCCGGGCAAGGGAGGGGCCTTCGTCCGGACGAAGCTCAAGGCGCTCGACTCCGGCTCCGTCGTGGATCGCACGTTTCGCGCCGGCGAGAAGTTCGCGCGCGTCCACACCGAGGTGAAGAGCGTCCAGTTCCTCTACGACGACGGCTCGGAGGCTCACTTCATGGACGAGGAGACCTACGACCAGTTCGGGCTCCCGCACGCCGACGTCGCCCAGGAGCTCGCCTACCTTCCGCCCTCGAGCTCGGTCCAGATGCTCGCGGTCGACGGCAAGCCCGCCGGCATCCAGCTCCCGGCCTCCGTGGAGCTGACCGTCACGGAGACCGAGCCCGCCGTGCGCGGCGACACCGTCTCGAACGTCACGAAACCCGCGACGCTGGAGACCGGCGCCGTCGTGCAGGTCCCGCTCTTCGTCGACAGCGGCGAGCGGATCAAGGTCGATCCCCGCGAAGGTCGCTACATCAGCAGGGCCTGAGAGCCGGATTCGGTCGCCACGCTCGCTAAGGTCCAGGATCGCGTGCCGAAGCTCGTCGATACAACGATCAGGCTGCTCTCCCAGGAGCCCCTCGCGGGCCGGCTTCCGACCGCGGAGATCCTCCGCGTCGCGGAGATCCTCGACGGGGCCGGATTCGCGTGCCTGGAGGTCTCCGGAGGCGGCGTCTTCGACGCTCTCGTGCGCCGTCGCGTGGAGAGCCCGTGGGAGCGCATCCGTGCGATCAAGGCGCGCGTCTCGACGCCGCTCGGCATCGCTCTGCGCGGTCGGTTCCTCGTCGGCTCGCGCCCCGTCAGCTCCGACATCGTCGGCCGCTTCGTCGCATCCGCGGCCGAGAACGGGATCGAGGTCTTCAGGCTCAACGACCCGCTGAACGATGTTACGAACCTGCGCGAGGCCGGGGCGGCGATCACCGCCGCGGGTGGGGCGTTCCACGCGGGCCTCGTCTTCAGCCCGGGGCGGACGGGCGAGACCGACACGCTCGTCGAGCAGGCTCGGAAGCTCCCCGACCTCGGGGCGACCCGTGTGATCGTGAACGACCCGACGGGAGCGCTCGTGCCGCACCGCGCGCAGGAGCTCGTCTCGAGGATCGCGGAGGCGAGCGGGCTCCCGGTCGGCTTCTACGCGCAGGGCTCCGCAGGCGTGGGCCTCGCCGCCGCGCTCGCAGCCGTCGAGGGCGGAGCCGATCTCGTCGCGACCGCCGTCTACCCGCTCGCGCTCTCGCTGCATCGTGTGTCCGGCGAGTCGCTCGCCGAGTCCCTGCAGGGCCTCGGGCACGCCGCGGAGCTCGACTCCTCGAAGCTCTGGGATGCCGCCGACGTCATCGACGAGTGGATCGGAGACGAGCCGGTCGCCCCCGTCGCACCGCGCATCGCCGTTCGCGCCGCGGAGTACGACCTCCCCGCCGGCCTCGTCGCGGCACTCGACGTGCACCTCCGCGCCCACGCCGCCGGGGACCGGCTGCTCGAGGTGCTCGAGGAGGTCGGCCGCGTCCGGGCAGAGGCAGGGTGGCCTCCACTCGCCGCGCCCATCGGGCAGATCCTCGCGTCGCAGGCGCTCCTGCACGTGCTCGAGGCTCGCCGCTACGGATCGGTCATCGACGAGTTCCGCGAGCTCGTGCTCGGGGGCTACGGCGAGACGCCGGAGTCGGCCGACGCGAGCGTCACGCGCGCCGTCGGCCTTCTGGCACCCCAGGTGCCGGCGCCCGACGAGGTGACCACGGAGGACGTCCGGAAGCAGGCGGAAGGCCTCGCCGCCAGCGAGGAGGAGCTCGTCCTCATCGCCATGTTCGGCTCCGATGCCGAGGAGCTCCTGCGGAGGATCCGCGCACGGCACTCGCGCGAGGCGCCGCTCGTCGCGGAGGACGCCGACGCGGAGCGCGGAGAGCAGATCCGCGAGCTCGTCCGGATCGTCCAGGAGAGCGGCGTGGGGGAGATCGAGATCGAGGACAGCGGGATGCGCGTCTCGGTGCGTCGTGCGGACGAGCCGGCCCCGGCCGCCCCGGTCGGTGTCTCGGCGGTCGTCGGGGAGGCCACGAGCGAGCCCGCCCGGGCGCCCGCCGACAACGGGTCCGCGCGGATCGAGTCGCCGATGGTCGGGGTGTTCTATCGCGCCGCGGATCCCGGCTCGCCCCCGTTCGTGGAGGTCGGGGACACGGTCATACCCGGCCAGACGCTCTGCATCCTCGAGGCGATGAAGCTCTTCAACGAGCTGAAGGCCGAATCCGCGGGCACGGTGCGGGCGATCCACGCGGAGAACGCCGAGGCCGTCGAGTACGGCCAGCTCCTGTTCGAGATCGACCCGATCATCGCTCCTCCCGCGGTCTAGGGGATCGGGTGTTCACGCGAGTCCTCGTCGCGAACCGGGGTGAGATCGCCGTTCGCGTGATCCGCGCCCTCCACGAGCTCGGCATCGAGGCCGTCGCCGTCTACTCCACGGCCGATCGCGACGCCCTCCACGTCGAGCTCGCCGACCACGCCGTGTGCATCGGGCCTCCGGCCAGCGCGGAGAGCTACCTGCGCATCTCCAACGTCGTCGCCGCCGCCGAGACGACCGACTGCGAGGCGGTGCACCCCGGCTACGGCTTCCTGGCCGAGAACGCCGCCTTCGTCCGCGCGTGCGAGGACAGCGGCCTCGTGTTCATCGGCCCGCCGGCCGACGTCGTCGAGCAGATGGGGGACAAGGTCGCCGCCAAGCAGGCGATGCGGGCCGCAGGGGTGCCGCTCGTCCCCGGGTCGGACGGTGCGGCCGGGCTGGACGAGCTCCGGCGCGCGGCCGTCGCCTCCGGCTTCCCGGTCCTGCTCAAGGCCTCTGCCGGAGGCGGAGGCAAGGGCATGCGGCTCGTCGGCTCCGAGAACGAGCTCGACGCCGCCTTCGCCTTCGCGAGCGCCGAGGCCGAGGCCGCGTTCGGCGACGGCTCCCTCTACGTCGAGAAGGTCATCTCGCCCGCACGTCACGTGGAGATCCAGGTGCTGTGCGACTCCCAGGGAGGCGTCCTCACGCTCGGCGAGCGCGAGTGCTCGGTCCAGCGCAGGCATCAGAAGCTGATCGAGGAGTCGCCGTCGCCGGCCCTCGGTCCCGAGCTCCGCGAGGCGATGGAGAGCGCCGTCGAGCACGCCTGTACGTCGATCGGCTACCGGAACGCGGGGACGTTCGAGTTCCTCGTCGGCCCGGAGGGCGACTTCCACTTCATCGAGGTGAACTGCCGCCTCCAGGTCGAGCACCCCGTGACCGAGCTCGTGACCGGGATCGACATCGTGCGCGAGCAGGTGCGCATCGCGGCAGGGGAGCACCTCGCGCTGACGGGCCGCGCTCCGAGGCGCGGGCACGCGATCGAGATCAGGATCAACGCCGAAGACCCGTCTCGCGGGTTCTTGCCGGCGCCCGGCCGCATCTCCCGCTTCCTCCCACCCCTCGGCCCCGGCGTGCGCGTGGACACCGCGGTGTGGAGTCACGACGAGATCTCGCCCTACTACGACTCCCTGATCGCCAAGGTGACCGTGGTCGACGACTCACGACCCGACGCGATCGCCCGTGCCGAGCGCGCGCTGCGGGAGCTCGTCGTCGAGGGGATCCCGACGACGCGCGACCTGGCTCTCGACGTGCTCGGCTCTCAGGAGTTCGCGAGCGGGGAGTACTCGACCTCCACCCTCACGGACCTGGAGGGCAGGATCCCCTCCCTCGCGGGCTCGTGAACGTGTCGACCTCCCGCAAGGAAGCACGACGCCAGGCGCTGTTCCTGCTCTACCAGTGGGATCTCACCGGCCAGGAGCTCGCCTCGCTCTTCGAAGGGGAGCCCGATCCGTTCGCCCGCGCGCTCGCGCAATCCGTGAGCGAGCGCAGCGTCTCGCTCGACCGTCGGATCACGGAGGCGTCGAGCGACTGGCCCGCCGAGCGAATGGGTACGCTCGAGCGCAACGTGCTGCGCATCGGCGTCTACGAGCTCGAGGAGGGGACGGTCCCGCCCGAGGTGGCGATCGACGAGGCCGTCAGGCTCTCCAAGCGCTACGCATCGGAGGACGCCGCGAAGCTCGTGAACGGGATCCTCGGCCGCATTGCGCGGGAGATGGAGACCGTATGAGCGTCGACGACGCCCTCTCGCGCGCCGAGGAGCTGCTCGAGCGGCTCAACGAGCGCCGGGCCGAGCTCGAGCGGCTCGCAGAGTCGGGCGACGTCGACGGCGAAGCGGCCGTCGACGTGATCGCGGAGATCGCGGAGCTCGCACGTGGGATCGAGGCCGAGCTGACACGCGCCCGGAACATCGCCGATGCGGCGGGCTGACGAGCTTCGCGAGCTCGTCGAGGGGTACATCCGCTCACTCGCCTTCTCCGGCGACGTCGGAGGCCTGGAGGAGTCGCTGCGCTACGCGCTCGAGTCCGGCGGCAAGCGCATCCGGCCCGTGCTCTGCCTCGCCGTCGCGGAGGCGGCCGGGGGCGACCCGGAGCGCGCCCTCCCCGCCGCGGCCGCACTGGAGCTCGTGCACTCGTTCTCGCTCGTCCACGACGACCTCCCGTCGATGGACGACGACGCCGAGCGGCGGGGCCGGCCGAGCGTGCACGTGGCCTTCGGCGAGGGCATCGCCCTCCTCTCCGGCGACGCGCTCCTCGCCGAAGCCCTCCGGCTCGCCCTCTCCTACGACGACCCGGGCATCGCGCGCGAGCTCGTGGATGCGACGTTGCGGATGATCGGGGGGCAGTACCTCGACATCACGGGCGACGACGGCAACCTGGAGCAGCTGCACAGGCTCAAGACCGGAGCCCTCTTCTCGGCCTCCGTCGGCCTGGGGCTTCGGGTCGCAGGGGTGCCCGAGGCGGAGCAGGCCTCCTGGCGCGCGTTCGGGGAGGAGCTCGGCCTGCTGTTCCAGGTCGTGGACGACATGCTCGACGGCGACGGCTACGTCCTCCTCCTCGGCGGCGACGGCGCACGCGCTCTCGCGGACGACCTCGCCGCACGCACGCATGCGCGTCTCGCGGCGGTCTCGGGCGAGACGGCGGTGCTTCGCGAGCTGGTCGACGCGCTGACCTTCAGGACCGGCTGACCTTTAGGACCGGTTGAGGGATTGACGCGGGGGTCGCCCCGTGTACCCTGAGATGCCGACGTACACACCAGGTCCGGGCAGCGCGCCCTCGCTTTCCGCGCTCCGAGACCGCCTCTTCTCTCACGATGTCCCTCCGTTCCCGCAGCCGCCTGCTCGCGTTCGCGCTCTCCGTCGCCACGGGTGCGCTCGTCCTCGCATGGCCTGCCACTGCGGATGTCGGAGGCGCCTCGGGCGCGGCCCGGGCGACGGAGCGCTCCCTGCCGGAGGCTCCCCCCTATCCCCGGGCCCCGGGGAAGCCCAAGCTCAAGCCGAAAGGCGAGCGTGCCGCGAGGATCGCGCTGCGGGCCGTCGGCGTTCCGTACCGCTGGGCCGGCGTGTCCCCGCAGACCGGGTTCGACTGCTCGGGGCTGGTTCGCTGGGCGTACGGCCATGTAGGCGTGGATCTCCCGCACAGCTCCTATGCCCTCTACCGCCTCGGACGCCGGGTGGCGATGTCGAAGCTGACTCCCGGAGACCTGATCTTCTTCGAGAGCCTCGGGCACGTCGGCATCTACGTGGGGAAGGGCCGGATGGTGCACGCGCCGCAGACCGGGCGGAGCGTCCAGGTCGTCACCCTCGACGCGTCGGGCTACGGCCAACGGGCGATCGGCGCCCGTCGAGTCGCCCTGGGCTGAGTCAGTACGCTCGGGGCGTGAAGATGCGCCTCGACCAGCTCCTCGTCGACCGTGGGCTCGCGGAGTCCCGGAGCAAGGCGCAGGCACTCGTCCTCGCCGGGCTCGTCACCGGGCACTCGAAGCCGGGAGAGCAGGTGGAGGAGGACGCCGAGCTCCACGTGGAGCAGCCGCCGCAGTTCGTGTCTCGGGGTGGCGAGAAGCTCAGGAACGCGCTCGACGCCCTCGGCGTCGCGGTCGCCGGGCGCGACTGCGCCGACGTCGGCTCCTCGACCGGGGGCTTCACCGACTGCCTGCTGCAGGCCGGCGCAGCGCGCGTGATCGCGATCGACGTCGGTCGCGGGCAGCTCCATCCGCGGCTCCGCTCCGACCCGCGCGTCACGGTGCTCGAGAGGACGAATGCGCGAACGCTCGTCGAGCTGCCGTTCCGGCCCGACCTCGTGACCTGCGACGTGTCCTTCATCAGCGTGACGAAGGCACTGCCGCCGGTGCTTCGGCTCGCGGAGCCCGGGTGGGAGGCCGTCGTCCTCGTCAAGCCGCAGTTCGAAGCGGGGCGGTCGGACGTGGAGCGCGGCGTCGTTCGCGACCCCGAAGTGCAACGGAAGACGATCGAGACCGTCGTCGAAGAGGCACGAGACTGGGGTGGAGACCCGCTCGGCGTCGTAGACTCCGGTCTGCCCGGGCCCAAGGGGAATCGGGAGTTCTTCGTCCATCTCGTCAACCGCGCGCCCACATCGACTCGCGATGACATCGAGCGCTGGATCGCCGAAGCCGTCGGCTAGCCGCATCGCGCGCGCGGCGGTCGTCACGCACGGGAACCCGGAGCAGATCGGGTCGGGGCTCGCACGGCTCCAGGCGGTCGCCCAGGAGCACGAGGTCGAGCTCCTCTTCCCGCCCGACGAGGCCGAGAAGCACGGGATCGAGCCGTCCGACGGGCTCGAGCGGGCGGAGATCGCGGTCGTGCTCGGCGGCGACGGCACGATGCTGCGCGCTCTCACGCGATTCCTCGGAGCCGGCGTCCCGGTCGTCGGAGTCAACTTCGGGCGGGTCGGGTTCCTCAGCTCGATGTCGAGACAGGAGCTGGAGGGCGGGCTCGCGCGGGTGTTCGACGGCGAATACGAGGTCGTCGAGCTGCCGACGCTCGAGGTCGAGCACTCGGGCGGGGTCTCGCGCGCGGTCAACGACGTCGTCGTCGCGAGCGCCTCGCTCGGCCGCATGATCGAGCTCGAGCTCGCCGTGGGAGGCGAGCGGCTCGGGAGCCAGCCGTGCGACGGCATCATCTGCTCGACGCCCTCGGGCTCGACCGCCTACAACCTCTCGAACGGGGGCCCCGTCCTCATGTGGGGGCTCGAGGCGATCGCGGTGACCTACGTCGCGGCGCACTCGCTCCACGCCCGCCCGCTCGTGGTGCCTCCCGGAGCAGACGTGATCGTGTGGAACCGGACCGCCTCCGTGGAGGCGGGTGTCCTCGTGGACGGGAACCTGCAGTCGACGCTCGGCAAGGCAGGGCGGGCGATCATCCGGCTCGGCGCGGAGCGGTCGCTCCTCGCGACCCTTCCCGAGGCCACCTTCGTTCGACGCTACCGCCAGAGCTTTGCTTCGTAGGCTGCGCATCGAGAACCTCGTCCTGATCCGCGAGGCCGACCTCACGTTCGCACCCGGCCTGAACGCGATCACCGGGGAGACGGGAGCGGGGAAGACGATCTTCGCGCAGGCGATCGGGCTGCTGCTCGGGGCCCGCGCCGACGCATCCGTCGTGGGAGCCGAGGGCGCGGAGGCCTACGTCGAGGCCGAGCTCGACGTGCCGGAGGACTTCTTCGAGGACGACGACGTCGCGACGCTCGCGGAGCTCCGCCCGGAGGGCGAGAAGGGGCTCGTCGTGGCGCGCCGGGTCTTCGGGGACGGGAGGACGCGTGCGTACGCGTGGGGGCGAGCCGTCGCGCGGGAGGACGTCGCGGCGGCCGTCGACCGCGTCGTCGCGATGTCGGGCCAGTTCGAGCAGAGGCGGCTCGCGCGCCCGTCGTTCCAGCTCGACGCGCTCGATGCGTTCTGCGGGGCGGAGCAGCTCGAGCACCGAGCCGACCTCCGGCGGGCCTGGCGCGACCTCGCCTCGGCGCGCCGCCGGCACGCGGAGCTCACGCGCGACGCCGACGCGGTCACGGCGCGTCTCGCCGAGCTGGAGGCGCTCGTCGAGGCGACCGCGGGCATGGAGCCCGGAGACGAGGAGGAGCTCCGGGCCCGGCGCGAGCGTCTCCGGCACGTCGAGGAGCTCGCAGAGGCTGCTGCCTCGGCCGTCGCCGCGCTGGCGCCGGACGAGGGAGACGGGGCCGCGTCGCTCGCCGCAGCCTCGGAGCGCGCGCTGGCGCCGCTCGAGCGCCTCGCTCCGGAGCTCGCGGAGGCGGGCGACGAGCTGCGCGACCTCACGATCCGGCTGCGGGAGGTCGGCAGCGACCTGCACCGCTTCCTCGCCTCTCTCGACGCCGAGCCGGGCGCGCTCGACGACGTCGAAGGCAGGCTGGAGCGGATCTCCGATGCCAAGCGCCGCTTCGGCGCCGCCTCGTACGACGAGCTCCTCTCCGCTGCGGGCGCGGCGCACGAGGAGCTCGAGAAGGCCGCCGCGGGCAGCGATCCCGTCGAGGCCGCCGCGGAGGCGGTCGCCGCGGCCGAAGCCCGCGTGGCCTCCCTCGCCGCCGAGCTGCGCTCGAAGCGGCAGGAGCGGTCGCGCGCGTTCGCGGAGGCCGTCTCGGGCGAGCTGAGCTCGCTCGGGATGGGCGACGGCGAGTTCGTCGTCGAGCTGCGGGAGCGCGAGATCGGCTCGACCGGCGAAGACGACGCCGTGTTCCTCGTCCGTCCGAATGCCGGCCTTCCCTTCGCCCCCGTCGCGGAGACCGCATCCGGGGGCGAGCTCTCGCGGATCGCACTTGCACTCGCCGCCGTCGCGGGTGGCGAGACCCTCGTCTTCGACGAGATCGACGCGGGCATCGGCGGCGTGACCGCGCATGCCGTCGCCGACACGCTCGCCCGCCTCGGCACGAGGGCGCAGGTCCTCACCATCACGCACCTGCCGCAGATCGCGAGCGTCGCCGACCGTCACCTCCGCGTCGAGAAGGTCCCCGGCGACCCCACGCACACACGGATCGAGGAGCTCGACGACCTCCTGCGGCGAGAGGAGCTCGAGCGGATGGCCGGAGGGGCGGAGTTCATCGCGACGCTCGCGGGTGATCCCGAGGTGCGGGCCTAGTGGCAGCTCGAAGCGCGTCCGTCGAGCTGCTCGCGGCGCCCGCCGACGTCTGGGCGTTCCTCGCGGAGCCGCATCACCTCGCCGACTGGTGGCCCAACGTCGCCTTCGTCCGGCCCGACCGGCTCGGCGCGACGACGGGGGCGCGCTGGACCGTGCACACCCGGGAGTCCACGTGGCTCCGGCGCGCGGACACCGAGGACACGCTGCTCGTCCACGCCGCGCAGGTCGAGCAGAGGTTCGCGTTCGAGCTCGTCAGGGCGAAGCTTCGAGCCGATCTCACCCTCACCGAGGTCGCGCCCGGTCGCACGCGCGCCGATCTCACCGTCTCCGGGTCGCTCCTCCGCGGCTTCACACGCTCGCTCCCGCGGGATGCGCTCGCTCGGCTGTACGAGCTCGTCCAGACGGCAGCGGACGTCTGAGCACTCCGGCGGGGCTCCCTGGTACGGTTGGATCCCGTGGCTCAATACGTGTTCGTCACGGGCGGCGTCGTCTCGGCGCTCGGCAAGGGAATCGCCGCCGCGTCGCTCGGGCGTCTGCTCAAGGCGCGGGGCCTCACCGTCTCGGCGCAGAAGTTCGACCCGTACCTGAACGTCGACCCGGGGACGATGAGCCCGTTCCAGCACGGCGAGGTCTTCGTGACCGAGGACGGGGCCGAGACCGACCTCGACATCGGCCACTACGAGCGCTTCATCGCCGAGAACCTCTCGCGGAACGCGAGCCACACCGCGGGGGCGATCTGGGACTCCGTCCTGCGCCGCGAGCGCAAGGGCGAGTTCCTGGGCGCGACCGTCCAGGTCATCCCGCACATCACGAACGAGATCAAGGCGCGCATCCGGCGCGCGGAGAAGGTCGCGCCGGCGGACGTCGTCATCTCGGAGATCGGGGGCACGGTCGGCGACATCGAGTCGCTGCCGTTCCTCGAGGCGATCCGTCAGTTCCGACGGGAGGTCGGGCCGGAGAACGTGCTCTACCTCCATGTGACGCTCGTGCCCTTCATCGACGCCGCAGGGGAGCTCAAGACGAAGCCGACCCAGCACTCGGTGAACGAGCTCCGGCGCATCGGGATCCACCCCGACATCGTCCTCTGCCGCTCGACGGAGCCCCTCTCGGACGACATCCGCGAGAAGATCGCGCTCTTCGCCGACGTCGACGCGCGCGCCGTGATCGGCTGCCCGGACGTGCCCGACGTGTACCTCGTTCCCGAGGTGCTGCAGCGCGAGGGCCTCGACGCCCTCGTCTGCGAGAAGCTCGGCCTCGACGCGGGCGCCGCAGACCTCGGCGAGTGGAATGAGCTCATCCAGCGCAGCCGGATGCTCGACGAGGACGTGGAGATCGCGCTCGTCGGGAAGTACGTGAAGCTCCGTGACGCGTACCTCTCCGTGCACGAGGCGCTGAAGCACGCGGGCGTCCACAACGGGTGCCGGGTGATCGTGCGCTGGGTGGACGCCGAGAACATGACCTACGAGGAAGCGGTGCAGGAGCTCGAGCAGGTGGACGGCGTGCTCGTGCCCGGAGGCTTCGGCTCCCGCGGCTGGGAGGGGAAGATCCTCGCGTGCCGCGTCGCCCGCGAGCAAGAGATCCCGTATCTCGGCATCTGCCTCGGGATGCACGTCGCAGTCTCCGAGTTCGCGCGGAACGTGTGCGGGATGGAGGGAGCGAACTCGACGGAGATGGACCCGGAGACGCCGTTCCCGGTGATCGACCTCCTTCCCGAGCAGAAGGAGATCGAGGACCTCGGCGGCACGATGCGCCTCGGCGCGCAGGCGGTCGAGCTCGAGGAGGGGACGCGCGCGCGCGAGCTCTACGGCGAGCCGGTCATCCACGAGCGCCATCGCCACCGCTACGAGGTGAACAACGAGCTGCGGTCGCAGATCGTCGACGGCGGCCTCGTCGTCTCCGGGACGTTCCAGGACGGGAGGCTCGTCGAGATCGTCGAGCTCCCCGATCACCCGTGGTTCGTCGCGAGCCAGTTCCATCCGGAGTTCAAGTCGCGCCCGACGAGGCCGGCCCCGCTCTTCCGAGAGTTCGTGTCCGCGGCGCTCGACCGCGCCCGCTCCCGCGCAGGCGTCCGCGCCGCGAGTCGCTGAGCCGCGTGCAGCAACCTCTCTCGTCGCCGCTCCTCGACCTGTTCGTCGAGCTGTGCGCGCTCCCCAGCCCGTCCGGGCGCGAGCGCGCCGTCGCGGATCGGGTCGGCGCGTACCTCACGGCGCTCGGCCTCGAGTGGGACGAGGACGGAGCGGGAGAGCGGATCGAGGGCGACACGGGCAACATCTACTGCCTGCTGCCCGCGACGAACGGAGGCGGCACCCCGATCTTCCTCTGCTCGCACACCGACACCGTCCCCCCTGAAGCCGCGATCGACCCGGTGGTCGAGGACGGGGTCGTGCGGAACGCGGCCGGGACGATCCTCGGCTCGGACAACAAGGCGGCGGTCGTCGCCATGCTCGGCGCGGTGCGGCGGATCGTCGAGGAGGAGCGCCCGCACGCCGGGATCGAGCTCCTCTTCACCCCACAGGAAGAGGTCTCGCTACGGGGTGCGGACGCCTTCGACCACACGAGGCTCCACGCGCAGACGGGCTACGTGTACGACCAGGGTGCGCCGATCGGCGAGATCGTCCTCGGGTCACCCCACAGCCGGCTCCTCGACTTCCGCTTCCACGGCCGAGCGTCGCATGCCGGGATGAACCCCGAGGACGGGCGCTCGGCGATCGCCGCGGCCGCCCGTGCGATCGCCGACTTCCGGCTCGGCCGGATCGACGAGGAGACGAGCGCGAGCGTCGGCGTGATCTCGGGCGGTACGGCGCGGAACGTCGTGCCGGAGTGGTGCTCGTTCTCGGCCGAGATCCGCTCGCACGACGAGGCGAAGGCGGTCGCGCTCGTCCGCGAGATGCTCGAGACGGCGGCGTTCGCAGCGAGCCTCTCCGACTGCGAGGTCGAGAGCGAGGTGCGTCCGAGCTTCCCCGGCTATCGCTTCCGGCAGGGTGACGAGCCCGTTCGAATGGCCGCCGAGGCGCTCGTGCGAGCCGGATACACGCCCTCGTACGCGCTCTCCGGCGGCGGTGCGGACGCGAACGTCTTCAATGCCCGCGGGCTCCGCTGCGTGAACCTCGCGAACGGGATGGCGGAGATCCACACGCCCGACGAGCACATCGCCGTCGCGGACCTCGAGGGGATGGTCGAGGTCACGCTCGCGCTCGTCGACGTGGCGCGCGAGTCGCCGGCTAGCTGACCTCGGCTGTCAGCTCGAAGGTCCCCACGTCACCCGACTCCAGGACGTTCTCGAGGGCTGCCATGCTCTCCTGGTACGAGGGGAGCGCTCGTGCCGCGGCGATCTGCTCCGCGTTCCTCCAGGCGCCTCCGATGCTGACGAACCGTCGCGGGTTCTCCACGTCCCGCAGCAGGCGGAACGTGATACCGGGGAACTCGAGCGACAGCTGGTCGACGGCGGCCTGCCAGAGACGTGCGAACTCGTCCTCGTGCCCCTTCTTCGCGATCCAGACACCCGACGTGTACATGGACCCTCCTCTCGGTGAAGACCCATCCATAGCATGCTCCGGAACGCGGTACAGTGCCGCCGCCATGCGCGTCGGAGTCGCTAGGGAAGTCAAGTCGCAGGAGTACCGCGTCGCGCTGACTCCCGCCGGGGCCAGGGAGCTCGTGAACAAGGGTCACGAGGTGCTCGTCGAGGAGTCGGCCGGAGTCGGCAGCGCCTTCGCCGACGAGGCGTACGAGCACGCCGGTGCGACGATCACCTCCGTCGACGACGTCTGGGCGTCCTCTGACCTCCTGCTGAAGGTCAAGGAGCCCGTCGCGGCCGAGTACCCGCGCCTGCGCGAGGGCCTCACGCTGTTCACGTACCTGCACATCGCCGCCGACGCACCGCTCACGCACGCTCTCGTCGACTCGGGGATCACGGCCATCGCGTACGAGACCGTCGAGACCCAGCGCGGCTCGCTTCCGTTGCTCGCGCCCATGAGCGAGATCGCCGGACGCCTCGCGCCACAGGCGGGCGCCGACCACCTGGAGAAGCCGAAGGGCGGCCGTGGGATCCTCCTCGGCGGCGTGGCCGGGGTCGCGCCGGCCCGCGTGCTCGTGATCGGCGGTGGGATGGTCGGCTACAACGCCGCGGTCATCGCGCTCGGCATGGGTGCGCAGGTCACGATCCTCGAGCGCTCGGTCGAGCGAATGCGGTATCTGGAGCAGATCCTGAGCGGGCGCGTCCAGCTCCTCATGTCGTCGAGCCTCCAGATCGAGGACTCGATCCGGGATGCCGACCTCGTGATCGGCGCCGTCCTCATCCCGGGCGCGCGCGCGCCGAGCCTCGTCACCCGCGAGATGCTGGGCACGATGAAGGAGAGCTCCGTCTTCGTCGACGTCGCCATCGACCAGGGCGGGTGTGCGGAGACCTCGAAGGCGACCACGCACGACGACCCCGTCTACACCGTCGACGGCGTCATCCACTACTGCGTGGCGAACATGCCCGGCGCCGTGCCGATCACGTCGACGCGTGCGCTCACGAACGTCACGCTGCCATACGTCGAGCAGCTCGCCGACCGCGGGCCCGCCAGGGCGATCGCGGAGAACGCCGAGCTCGCCCGGGGTGTCAACGTCATCGGAGGGAAGCTGACGTACGAGGCCGTCGCCGACGCTCACGGGATGGGCTACACGCCGCTCGACGACGCGCTCGCAGCCGGCGTCGCGTGAGGCTGCGGCTCTAGGTCGCGGCCCGCTTCGACCGGCGGAAGAGCGTCCCGCCGGTGCCGCCGCCGTCCGATGCGGGCTTCTCCGGCTTCTCCGGCTTGTCCGGTTTCTTCGGTGTGCGCTCGGTCGGGAAGATCCTGATCACCGCGTAGGTGATGAAAGCGGCGAGGCCGACGATCAGGACGATGTAGCCGACGAGGAACAGAAGACCGAGGACCTTTTCCAAAGCCGCCGTAGAATAGCCACGTGCCGCGGGCGTGCGTCATCGTGCTCGACGCCGTCGGGGCTGGTGAGTTGCCGGATGCAGGGGAGTACGGGGACGAAGGCTCGAACACCCTCGGCAACGTCGCTCGCGCCGTCGGAGGCCTCGACCTGCCCAATCTCGAGGCTCTCGGGCTCGGGAACGTGATCCCGCTCGAGGGCTGCCCCCCGCAACCCGGCGCGCCGGCAGTCGCCGGACGGCTGCTCGAGGTCTCCAAGGGGAAGGACACGACCACCGGTCACTGGGAGCTCATGGGAGTGGTCACGCCGACGGCGTTTCCCACGTATCCGCACGGCTTCCCGGACGACGTGATCGACCCGTTCATGAACCGGACGGGCCGCGGGGTGCTCGGCAACAAGCCCGCGTCCGGGACGGAGATCATCCAGGAGCTCGGTGAGGAGCACCAGGCGACCGGCAAGTGGATCGTCTACACGTCGGCCGACTCCGTCTTCCAGATCGCCGCGCACGAGGAGACCGTCCCGCTCGAGGAGCTCTACGACGCGTGCCGTGCGGCGCGGGAGATCCTCACGGGCCGCCACGCGGTCGGAAGGGTCATCGCCAGGCCGTTCGTGGGGGAGCCCGGCGCCTACGAGCGGACGCCGAATCGGCACGACTTCTCGCTCGAGCCGACGCGTCCCAACTACCTGAGCACGGTCCGCGATGCCGACAACACGGTTCACGGCGTCGGGAAGATCAACGACATCTTCGCCGGCTGCGACATCGACGAGTCGTTCCCCACGAAGTCGAACGTGGAGGGCATCAGCCGGACGATCGAGCTGCTCGAGAACATCGATCGCGGCCTCGTCTACGTCAACCTCGTCGAGACCGACATGCTCTGGGGACATCGCAACGACCCGGTGAACTTCCACCGCTGCCTCCAGGACTTCGACCGGAGGCTTCCGGACATCCTCGAGGCGCTGCACCAGGGCGACCTCCTGATCCTCACGTCGGACCACGGGTGCGACCCGACGACGCCGTCCACCGACCACTCGCGCGAGCACGCGCTCCTGCTCGCCTACGCCGCCGGCCGCAACGCCGCCGGCCGCGTGCACGCGGACGGCGAGTTCGCGGACGTGGGCGCGACGGTCAACGCCTGGCTGGGAGGCAAGGCGCCGAGGAGGAAGCTCCCCGGCCGCCTCATCGAGCTGTGATCCGCGCGACCGAGCTCATCGAGCGCACGCGGAACGGGGAAGAGCTCTCCGACGAGGAGATCACCGGGCTCGTCCTCGGGTTCACGCGCGGCGAGGTTCCCGACTACCAGATGGCGGCCTGGTGCATGGCGGTCTACTTCAAGGGGCTCACGGGCCGCGAGACGCACACGCTGACCGAGGCGATGGTCAACTCGGGCGACACCCTCGACCTCGGCGCCGCGCTCGGCCGCAAGGTCGTGGACAAGCACTCGACGGGCGGCGTGGGCGACAAGACGTCGATCGCGGTCGGGCCGATCGTCGCCGCGTGCGGCGTGCCCTTCGGGAAGATGAGCGGCCGCGGCCTCGGGCACACGGGCGGGACTCTCGACAAGCTCGAGTCGATCCCCGGGTTCCGCGTCGAGCGCACGATCGACGAGTTCATCCAGCAGGTGCGCGACGTGGGTCTCGCGATCGTCGGTCAGACGGAGACCCTCGTCCCCGCCGACAAGAAGCTCTATGCGCTGCGGGACGTGACTGCGACCGTGAACTCCACTCCCCTGATCGCGTCGTCGATCATGTCGAAGAAGCTCGCCGTGAGCGCGGACGCGATCGTGCTCGACGTGAAGGTCGGGGACGGCGCGTTCGAGCGGACCGTCGAGGACGCGCGCGTCCTCGCCGAGCAGATGGTGGACATCGGGCGTCGCGCCGGGAGCGAGGTCGTCTGCGTTCTGACCGACATGGATCAGCCGCTCGGCGCCGCCGTCGGAAACGCGCTCGAGCTCAGGGAGGCGGTCGAGACGATCGCCGGAAACGGGCCGCCCGACTTCACGGAGCTCGTGCTCGACGCGTGCGCGAGGCTGCTGGCGCTCTCGGACCTCGGAGTGGACGTCGACGAAGGCCGCAGACGCTCCGAGGAGGTCGTCGCCGACGGCTCGGCGACGGCGATGTACGAGCGCTGGATCCGGGCTCAGGGAGGGGATCCCGACCTGTCCCTCCTCCCGAACGCGCCGATCGTGCGCGAGGTGCGGGCCCCGTCCGACGGAGTCGTGACCAGGCTCGGCGCGCTCGCGATCGGGATCGCCGCGCTCGAGCTGGGGGCCGGGCGGCGGACGAAGGAGGACTCGATCGACCACGCCGTCGGGATCGTGTTCCACGCCAAGCGCGGCGACGCCGTCGCTGCCGGCAGCCTGCTCGCCGAGATCCACGCCCGCGACGAGAAGTCCGCCTCCAAGGGGATCGCCGACGTGCTCGCGGCCTACGAGATCGGCGACTCGCCGCCTCGCCCGCGCGAGATCCTGCTCGAGGTCGTGTCGTAGCCTTCGCGCGCTCGGTCCCGCCGACACCGTGCGGGAGCCTCCACTCGGCGTGGCACGGCCCGGCGTGACCGGGCGGTAGCTCCACGCAGGCCGCTCGGGCCGCAGGCCTACGATTGGGCCGTGCCCGAGCTGCCCGAGGTCGAGACGGTCCGCGCGCACCTCGCGCCGCGCCTCGAGGGCCGCGTGCTCGCACGCGTGGAGATCCTCGATCCGAGGCTGACCCGGCCGTCCGACCTGTTCGAGGTGATGGAGGAGCTCGAGGGCGATCGCGTGGTCGCCGTCGAGCGACGGGGGAAGTACCTCCTCTTCCGCCTCGAGAGCGGGCTCAACCTGCTCGTCCACCTGCGCATGACCGGCGGGTTCGGGTTCTCGCCCTCGCACCACGAGCGGGCGATCCTCGAGCTCGACGACGGCTCGCGGCTCGCCTACCGCGACGTCCGCCGCTTCGGCACGTGGCGCGTCCTCGAAGACGTGGAGCTCGGGCCCTACCTCGCCACGAAGAACGGGCCCGAGCCGCTCGGCCCGCGCTTCACGGCCGCGTGGCTCGGAGAGCAGCTCGCGCGCAGGCGCGCGCCGCTCAAGGCCGTGCTGCTCGACCAGCGCGTGGTCGCCGGCCTCGGGAACATCTACGCGGACGAGGCGCTGTGGCGCGCCCGCCTCGACCCGCTCCGGCCGGCCGACGACCTGACCCGCGAGGAGGTCGCCCGCGCGCACCGTGCGATCCGCGCCGCGCTCCGCACGGGCGTCGAGCGCCAGGGCTCCACGCTGCGGGACTACGCGGCGCCCGACGGCTCGTCGGGCACGATGCAGGACGAGTTCCGCGCGTACGGACGTGAAGGGCTCCCGTGCCCCCGCTGCCAGGGCTCGTAGACGGTCCGGCGGAGCCGTTCGCACCGGCTCGTCGCCGGGTGGCAGCACCCGTCCCTCCTAGACTTGCCCCGTGGGGCGCACGCACAAGACCGAGGCGGTCGTTCTCCGCTCGTTCCGGTTCGGCGAGGCCGACCGGATCCTCCATCTCTACACCCACGATCGCGGTCGCGTCGGCGCTGTCGCGAAGGGCGTCCGCAAGACGAAGTCGCGGTTCGGCGCGCGGCTCGAGCCCTTCTCGCACGTCGAGCTCATGCTCCACCAGGGCTCCGGCGAGCTGCACACGATCACCGGCGTCTCGCTCGTCGACTCGCACCACGCGGCGCGCGAGGACCCCTATCGGCTCTCCGTCGGGCTCGTCGGGGCCGAGGCCATGCTGCGCCTCTTCGTCGAGGAGGAGCGCAACGAGCGGGCCTTCGAGGCGCTGGCGCGGTTCCTCTCGGCTCTCGACGTCCTCCCGGCCGGAACGGGCGGCCGGGCCGCGACCGATCCGCTCGCGCTCGCGTTCCAGCTGAAGCTCCTGTGGCTCTCGGGCTACGTCCCGCACCTCGAGGGCTGCGTCGAGTGCGGCGCGACGACCGAGCTCGTCGGCTACCTGCCCCGGGCGGGCGGCGCCGTCTGCTCGGCCTGCGCACCCGTGGAGACCGTGCGGCTCTCGCCGGAGGGGTTCCGCGGCATCCAGGCGCTCATCTGGAGCCCGCTCGCCGACGTCGGCGAGCTGGGGCTGGGGGAGAGGGCCCTGCGCGACACGCTCGCGGTCGTCGTCTCCGCGTACGAGTTCCACGGCGGCTTCCGACTGCGAACCCTGAGCGCGTGAAGCGCGACCTCGGCGACGGGTACGAGCTCGACGACGATCCCGGGCGCATCGACCGCGCGGCGGTGCACGCGTACCTGAGCGAGGAGTCGTACTGGGCGCGAGGGCGCCCACGGGACGTCGTCGACGCGCTCGTCCTCTCCGCCTCGCGCGTGTGCGGCCTCTACCACGACGGCCGGCAGGTCGGATTCTCGAGGACCGTCTCCGACGGTCACGTCGCCTCCTACCTCGCGGACGTCTACGTCCTGGAGGCGCACCGGGGGAGAGGGCTCGGCGTCGAGCTCGTGCGCTTCAGCGTCGACGAGGGCCCCTACGCATCGACGAAATGGGCTCTCCACACCGCGGACGCGCACGGCCTCTACGAGAGATTCGGCTTCGGGCAGCCCCCTCCGACGGCGATGGAGCGCAAGAGCCGCGGCTAGCATCGCGGGGCGGATGACGCCCTCGTCGAACCCATCCAGCATGCCCGGCGGGCTCGCGGATGCGCTCGCCGTGGCCGTCGGGGTCGCGCGGGAGTCCGACGGGATGCTCCTGTACGCGAACCCGAGGCTTGCGACGCTGCTGCGCACGGGCGTCGAGGAGCTCGCCGGGAAGACCCTCGACGAGGCATTCGGGGCGAGCGGCGTCCACGCTGCGGTCGTGGAGGCCGCCCGCGACGACGTCGGGGAGGTCGAGGAGATCGAGCTGCACGGGTACTGCCCGAGCGGCGAGCCGCTCTGGGTGCTCGCGGCGCCCCGCCGCGCGTCCGTCGACGGCGAGCCCGCTGCGCTCGCGATCTCGTTCCGCGACGCCTCGCTTCGCCGGCGGCTCGAGGGGGAGGTCGCAGCGCTCGCGGAGCTTCCGGAGATGAACCCCGGCCCGGTCCTCCGCCTCGACGGAGACGGCACCGTCGTCCTCGCCAACGCGGCGGCCCGGCGGCTCTTCGGCAGCCAACCCCTCGTCCGGCAAAGCTGGCGCGTGCTCTGCCAGGGCCTCGACGACGACGTCTGGGCGAGCGTCGTCTCGAGCGACGAGCCCACGGTCGTCGAGGCGGAGATCGGGCCGGCCGTCGTCCAGTTCACGTACGTCTCGCGTGACTCGGGCTCCTCCGTCTTCGCGTTCGGGGCGGACGTCACCGCGCGGAGACTGGCGGAGCGCCAGGTCGCGGAGCAGGCGGCAGAGCTCGCCGAGGTCGCCCGCTTCCCCGACATGAACCCCGGCCCGGTCCTCCGGCTCGACCTCGAAGCGGGCGTGCTCCGCGCGAACGCTGCCGCGCAGGAGATCCTCGGTGCCGACGTCGTCGGCCGGTGCTGGCGCGACATCTGCCCGGGCCTCGACGACGAGACCTGGGAGTCGATCCTCGACGCGACGGGGCCGGTCCCGGTCGAGGGCAAGGTCGGAGAGCGCGAGTACGTGTTCCACCACCGCCGCGACACGAAGGCTGAGCTCGTCTTCGTCTTCGGTGCGGACATCACGCAGCAGAAGATGGCCGAGCGCGCCCTCGGCCAGTCCGAGAAGATGGCCACGCTCGGCACGCTGGCCGCTGGCGTGGCCCACGAGCTCAACAACCCGGCTGCCGCGACGAGGCGCGCGGCCGAGCAGCTCCAGGAAGCGCTCGCGCGACGGGAGGCCGCGCGGGCTCGCCTGGAGGAGGCGTCACCGTCGCACGAGGCGATCGAGGCCCTGCAGGAGCTCGGGCAGCGGGCCCGTGAAGCAGCGGCCCGGCCCGGTGACCTGGATCCGCTCGACCGGGCCGACCGCGAGGCGGAGCTCGAGGTGTGGCTGGAGGAGCGCGGGGTGGACGGCGCCTGGGAGGTCGCGCCCTCGCTCGTCGCGCAGGGGCTCGACGCGACGGCGTTGTCCCCGCTTGCCGACGCCGTCGAGGGAGCGGCGCTCTCTGCGGCCCTCGCGTGGATCGGCGAGGCGTTCCCGGTCGAGGCCCTCGTCTACGAGATCGGCGAGGGGTCGGCCCGGATCTCCGAGATCGTCGGGGCGCTCAGAGGCTACTCCTACCTCGGGCAGGCCCCGCTGCAGTCGGTCGACCTGCACGAGGGCATCGACAACACGCTCGTGATCCTGCGGAGCAAGCTCAAGCAAGGGATCACGGTGTCGCGCGAGTACTGCACCGACATGCCGCTCGTGCCCGCCTACGGGAGCGAGCTCAACCAGGTGTGGACGAACCTGCTCGACAACGCCGCCGACGCCATGGGCGGGGAGGGGGAGATCGCCATCCGCACGCGCACGGAGCCCGACTGGGCGGTCGTCGAGATCGAGGACGACGGGCCGGGGATCCCGCCCGAGCTCCAGTCGCAGGTCTTCGACCCCTTCTTCACGACGAAGGAGCCGGGCAAGGGAACGGGCCTCGGGCTCGCGACGACCTACTCGATCGTGACCGAGAAGCACGGCGGCTCGATCGGCGTCGAGTCCCGGCCCGGAAGGACGCTCTTCACGGTCAGGATCCCGCTCGGCGGGCTGCCCGCGTAGAGAGCCCGCTCAGAGCTCGCGCAGGTACTGGTGGATGAACGCCACCGCCATCGCGCCTTCGCCGACCGCCGAGGCCACCCGCTTGATCGACTGATCCCGGACGTCGCCCGCCACGAAGATCCCCGGCACGTTCGTCTCGAGCAGGTACGGGTCGCGTGCCAGGGGCCAGGGAGGAGCGTTCCCCGTGCCTCCGCGCGCGACGTCGGCGCCGGAGAGGACGAAGCCCCGCTCGCTCCGGGCCACGAGCCGCCCGAGCCACTCCGTGTGCGGCTCGGCGCCGATGAAGACGAAGAGGCCGCTCGCGTCGTGATGCGTCCTCTCGCCGCCCTCCTCGATCGTCACGCCCTCGAGGTGCGTGTCGCCGTGGGCCTCGACGATCTGCGTCCCCATGCGCACGGTGATGCGCTCGTGGCTCTCGATCCGCTCGACGAGGTACTGGGACATCGAGCGCGCGATCGAGTCCCCGCGGCAGACGATCGTCACGTCCGCCGTCTCCGCGAGGTGGAGCGCGGCCTGCCCGGCCGAGTTGGCCGCCCCGACGATGAACACCGGCTGGTCTCGGAAGGCCGAGCCTTCCCCGAGCGCCGCTCCGTAGTAGACGCCCCGGCCGGCGAGCCGGTCCATGCCCTCGGCGCTCAGGCGGCGGTACGACACGCCGGTCGCGATGAGGAGCGCGTGGCACCCGAGCTCCGTGCCGTCTGCGAGCCGGACGACGCGGGCGGGCCCGTTGGCCTCGACCGCGGTCACCTCCTGCGCGGAGAGGAGCTCCGCCCCGAGGCGCTCCGCCTGCGCGATCGCGCGCCTGGCGAGGTCGGCGCCGCTCAGCCCCGACGGAAAGCCGAGGTAGTTCTCGATCCGCGAGCTCTGCCCCGCCTGCCCGCCGCTCGCCTCGCGCTCGACGAGCACGGTGCGCAGGCCCTCGGAGGCGCCGTAGACGGCGGCGGCGAGCCCGGCGGGGCCGCCGCCGACGATCACGAGGTCGTAGAACGGGAGCTCCGCGCGCGTTCGCAACCCGACCCGCTCGGCGATGTCGGAGTTCGTCGGGTCGACGAGCGTCGAGCCGTCGGGGAACACGAGCACGGGCAGGCGATCGGTCGTCTCGAGCCCGGCGGCGGCGAGGAGGAGGCGCCCTTCCTCGTGCTCCACGTCGAGCCACCGGTGCGGGATCTGGTTGCGCGTGAGGAAGTCGCGAACGCGGTGCGAGTCCGCCGACCAGCGGTGCCCGAGCACGCGCACGCCCTCCGTTGCGGCGAGGGCCGACGCGTGCCAGTCCCCGAGCAGGTCGTCGAGCAGCGGGTAGAGCCGCTCCTCGGGCGGGTGCCAGGGCTTCATCAGGTAGTGGTCGAGGTGCACCTCGTTGATCGCCCGGATCGCGGCGTCCGTGTCGGCGTACGCGGTCAGGAGCACGCGCTTCGCTGCGGGCGTGATCTTCACCGCCTGCCCGAGGAACTCGACGCCGGTCATCTCCGGCATGCGCTGGTCGGAGAGGATGAGCGCGACCTCTTCTCCTCTCAGGACGACGCGCCCGAGGAGGTCGAGCGCCTCGGCGCCGGATCCCGCGCTCAGGACGCGGTAGCTCTCGGAGAAGTGCCTCCGGAGGTCCCGCTCGACGGCGCGCCGCACCTCCTGGTCGTCGTCGACGGAGAGGATCGAGGGCTTGGCCACGATCCGGAGATGCTAGCCCGTCTTCGGCGTCGTCCAGTCCTGCGCGAGGCGGTCGAGGACGAACGTCCGCGCGCCGTCGATCGGGATCCGCTCCTGCGCGAGCGAGTCGCGGTCGCGGATCGTCACCGTGTCGTCCTCGAGCGTCTGCTCGTCGATCGTCAGCGCGTAGGGCGTGCCGATCTCGTCCTGGCGCCGGTAGCGGCGGCCGATCTGCCCCGAGTCGTCGTACTCGGCGACGACGGCGCGGCGCAGCTCCTCGTAGAGCGCCCGCGCCTTCGAGGAGATGTCCTCGTTCCGCGGGATGAGCGGGAGAACGGCGACCTTCACGGGCGCGATCCGCGGGTGGAGCCGGAGCACCGTGCGCTCGCGGCCGGCGACCTCCTCCTCGTCGTAGGCGTCGACCATGAACGCGAGCAGTGAGCGGTTGACGCCCGCGGCGGGCTCGATGACGTACGGCGTGTAGCGCTCCCCGGCCTCCGCGTCCACCCACTCGAGCTTCGTCCCCGAGCTCTCGGTGTGCGCGCGGAGGTCGTAGTCGCCACGGTGCGCGATGCCCTCGAGCTCCGACCACCCGATCGGGAACAGGTACTCGATGTCGCTCGTCGCGGACGAGTAGTGCGAGAGCTCGCCGGACTCGTGCTCCCGCACGCGGAGGTGGCTCTCGCGGATGCCGAAGCGCAGGTACCAGCCGAGGCGCTCCTGCACCCAGTATCGGAACCACTCCTCGGCCTGGGCGGGAGGGACGAAGAACTCCATCTCCATCTGCTCGAACTCGAGCGTGCGGAAGATGAAGTTGCCGGGCGTGATCTCGTTCCGGAACGCCTTGCCGATCTGCGCGATGCCGAACGGCGGCTTGCGGCGCGCGAGCTGCGCGACGTTCTTGAAGTTCACGAAGATGCCCTGCGCGGTCTCCGGGCGGAGGTACGCGTCGACGCCCGTCTCCTCGAGCGGCCCGATGCGCGTCTTGAACATGAGGTTGAAGCGGCGCGGCTCGGTGAGGTCGCACGTGTCGTGCTCCCCCGGGTGCTTGCTCGGCTTCGCGCCGCACTGCACCTGGTCGAGGTGGTCGGCGCGGAAGCGCAGCTTGCAGTGGCGGCAGTCCACGAGCGGGTCGTGGAAGCCCTCGACGTGGCCGGAGGCCTCCCAGACGCTCGGGTTGAGGATGACCGACGAGTCGAGGGCGACGATGTCGTCGCGCTCGCGCACCATCGCCTCGAGCCAGCGCGCCTTCACGTTCTCCTTCATGAGGACGCCGTAGTGCCCGTAGTCGTACGACGAGCCGAGCCCGCCGTAGATCTCCGACGACGGGAAGACGAACCCGCGGCGGCGCGCGAGTGAGACGATCTTGTCCATGGTCACGACATCGGCCATCGCCGAGACGTTACTCGTCGTGGGAGCGGCAGGCGCTTGAGTGCGGCGCGCACCCCGGCCATCGCGACAGTCCGGCGCGAGCGCGTCGAGCACCGCGTGCACGAGTACGAGCACGACCCACGGGCCGAGTCGTACGGCCTCGGGGCGGCGGAGAGGCTGGGGGTGGATCCGGCGCGGGTCTTCAAGACGCTCGTGGTCTCGGTCGACGGGCGCCTCACGGTCGCGGTCGTCCCCGTGAGCGCGCAGCTCGACCTGCGCGCGCTCGGCAAGCGGGTCGCGCTCGCCGACGAGCGCGACGCGGAGCGGGCAACGGGCTACGTCACCGGCGGGATCAGCCCGCTCGGGCAGCGGAAGAGGCTCCCGGCGATCGTCGACGAGTCGGCCTCCTCGTTCGAGACGGTCTTCGTCAGCGCGGGGAGGAGAGGGCTCGAGCTCGAGCTTGCTCCCGACGACCTCGTGCGGCTCACCGGAGCGCGGACGGCCCGTATAGCCTCCCGCCGATGAGAGGCGACGGAAGCGACCAGGTCCCGGTCGAGCTCCACATCGTCTCCGACGCGACCGGAGAGACGGCAGCCCGGCTCGTGCTCGCGCTGGAGGCGCAGTTTCCCGACCAGGCGTTCGAGGAGATCAGGCACCCGCGCGTGGAGAACGCCGAGGATCTCCACATCACGGTCGAGCAGGCGAAGGGGCGGCCGGCCGTCATGGTGTACACGCTCGTCGAGCCCCGGCTGCGGGAGGTGATGCGGCAGCTGTGCCGCCGCGCTCGCGTCCACTACTGCGACCTGCTCGGGCACCCGATCGACTCGATCTCCCGCGTCGCGGGCGTCGCCGCGAAGATGACCCCGGGCGTCCGCGCGCCGCTCGACGCGACCTACTTCAAGCGGATCGAGGCCATCGAGTTCGCGGTGAAGTACGACGACGGGGTGGGCAGGGGCCTCGACGAGGCCGACATGGTCCTCGTCGGCGTCTCGCGCACCTCGAAGACTCCTCTCTCCATCTACCTCGGCTACCTCGGCTACAAGGCCGCCAACGTGCCCGTCGTGAAGGGGATCGATCTGCCCGCCGAGCTCTTCGAGATCGACCCGGCCAAGATCGTCGGCCTCACCATCGGCGCCGACCGGCTCGCCGAGATCCGGAGCGCGCGCGTGAAGTCGATGGGAGCCCCGCGCAAGCGGTACGCGGAGCTCGAGGCGATCTACGCGGAGCTCGAGGAGGCGAGCAAGCTCCACCGGCGGCTCCGGTGCCCGATCCTCGACGTCTCCGAGCTCTCCGTCGAGGAGACGGCCATGCGGATCATCCGGCTCGTCGAGCGCCGGCGGCGGGCGGCGACGGCGTGAGCGACGAGCCCTCGAAGCCGAGCCCGTACGGCTCGCCCGGCGAGCCCCCGCTCCGGAACGTCCTCCGGCCTCCCCCCGGCGGGCGCGGCGACCTCCGCGAGAAGGGCTGGGTTCCTCTCCGCTGGTACGCGCTCTGGTGGTCGCTGCTCGTCGTCGGGGACCTGATCTTCTACGTGCTGCTCACGCCCGTCTGGCTGGGGCTCCGCGGAGCGGCCTGGATCGCCGAGCTCAGGTCGCGCGCCCGGCGCTCCTGAGTCGGGGGAGTCGTCAGAGCACGCGCGGCTCGAGCGGCGTCTCCCCGTCCGGGCCGACGCGGTAGGCCCGCGCTCCCTCCCGCGAGGACACGACCTCGCGCAGCTCGGTGTCGACGAAGTGGAGCGCGACGCAGTCGTCTGCCGCGTACCCGGGCGGGAAGCCCTCTCGGACGAGCTTCGTGAACACCGGCCGGCGAAGCTCCTCGCCGTCGTAGTGCGGGCAGAAGCTCCCCGCCAGCAGGCCCAGTCCGTCCCGCAGGGGAGCGAGCTGCGGGCCGAACGAGTCGGTGACGCTGGACTCGAACCAGCAGTTCGCGCCGGCGCTCACGCCCCCGAGGACTGCCCCGCGCTCCCATGCGGCGCGAAGCGCTCGGTCGACTCCGTGCAGCCGCCAGAGCGCGAGCGCGTTCGCGGTGTTGCCGCCCGAGACGTACACGGCGTCCTGGCTCGCGAGGTGCTCCGCCGGGTGGTCCGGCATGCCGAAGAGGCGGAGGCAGCTCGGCTCGCACTCCCGTCGCGAGAAGGCCTCGAAGAAGGCGGCGACCACGCGATCCGAGTCGCCCGAGGGAGTGGGGAGGAAGCAGACCCGGGGACGCGGGGCGGGCGAGAGGGAGAGGAAGAAGTCGTCTAGGGGCGAGGCATCGTCCCTCAGGAACCCCCCGCCGCCCATCGCAAGGACCTGCCCGGCCATTGCCGCGAGTGTAGATTCCGCCGCAAATGCGCTACGTCTACGACTTCGCGGAGGAGGCTCCGGGCGGCAGGGAGCTCCTGGGGGGCAAGGGGATCGGGCTGGCCGAGATGACGCAGCTCGGCGTTCCGGTGCCCTCCGGCTTCACGATCACGACCGATGCCTGCCGTGCCTACATGACGGAGGGCGGGGACGTCCCCGAGGGCCTGGACGACGAGGTCGAACGGCACATCGCGGCGCTCGAGGAGCGCACCGGGAAGCGCTTCGGCGACGAGCGCGACCCGCTGCTCGTGTCCGTTCGCTCGGGCGCGGCGATCTCGATGCCGGGGATGATGGACACGATCCTCAACCTCGGGCTCAACGACGTCGCCGTCGAGGGGCTCGCCGAGTCGACCGGCAACGGGCGCTTCGCGTTCGACTCGTACCGCCGCCTCGTCCAGATGTTCGGCGAGGTCGTCGAGGGCGTGGACGGCCAGCGCTTCGAGCAGGCGCTCACGGATCTCAAGGCTGCGCGCGGCGCGGCGCTGGACGTGGACCTCACGGCCGACGACCTGCGGGAGCTCGTCTCGACCTTCACGGCGATCTACGCGGAGGAGACGGGCCAACCGTTCCCGCAGGAGCCGCGCGATCAGCTGCGCCGTGCCTACCGCGCCGTCTTCGACTCGTGGGACGCGCCCCGCGCTCAGGTCTACCGGCGGACCTACGACATCCCCGACGACCTCGGGACCGCCGTCAACGTCGTGCAGATGGTGTTCGGCAACCGAGGCGAGGAGAGCGGCACGGGCGTGTGCTTCACGCGCGACCCCGCGACGGGAGAGAACATCCTCTACGGCGAGTTCCTGAAGAACGCCCAGGGCGAGGACGTCGTCGCCGGGATCCGCACCCCCGAGCCGATCGCGCGGATGCGCGACGAGATGCCGCATGCCTACGACGAGCTGGTCGAGACGCTCGACCGCCTCGAGGCGCACTACCGCGACATGCAGGACATCGAGTTCACCGTCGAGGAGGGGACGCTCTACCTCCTCCAGACGCGCACCGGGAAGCGGACCGCGAGGGCGGCGCTCCGGATCGCCTCGGAGATGGTCGAGGAAGGCCTCATCTCCCGCGAGGAGGCGGTCGCCCGCATCGACCCCGCCCAGCTCGACCAGCTCCTGCACCCCCGCATCGACCCGACCGCGACGTTCGACGTCGCAGCGCGGGGCCTCAACGCGTCACCGGGCGCAGCCGTGGGGGCGATCGTGCTCGACGCCGACACCGCCGACCTGCGGGCCCGGGGCGGCGAGGACGTGATCCTCGTGCGCTGGGAGACGACCCCCGACGACATCCACGGGATCGTCCCGGAGCACACGCGGGGGATCCTCACCGCGCACGGCGGCATGACCTCCCACGCGGCCGTCGTCGCGCGCGGCATGGGCAAGACGTGCGTCGCCGGCTGCGAAGGCCTCCAGATCGACCTGAAGGCGCGGACGATCACCGTCGGCGGGACGACGCTCGAGGAGGGCCACGTGATCACGCTCGAGGGCAGCGAGGGGTGGGTGATCCTCGAGCCGGTGCCGCTGATCCCGCCGGCCATCGACGAGAACTTCGGGACGATCCTCGGCTGGGCCGACGAGATGCGCCGCCTGCGCGTCCGGGCCAACGCGGACACGCCCGAGGACGCGGTGAAGGCGCGGGAGTTCGGCGCCGAGGGGATCGGCCTGTGCCGCACCGAGCACATGTTCATGGCCGAGGACCGGCTGCCGATCGTGCGCGAGATGATCCTCGCCGTCGACGAGGAGGAGCGGCGCTCCGTCCTCGAGCGGCTCCTGCCGATGCAGCAGGGCGACTTCGAGGGGATCTTCGAGGCGATGGCCGGGCTGCCGGTGACGATCCGGCTCCTCGACCCGCCGCTGCACGAGTTCCTCCCGCCGCTCGAGGAGGCCACCTCGGAGGCGATGCGCGACCGCATCCGGCAGCTGCACGAGGCGAACCCGATGCTCGGGACGCGTGGGTGCCGGCTCGGGCTGCAGTGGCCCGAGGTCTACGAGATGCAGGTGCGCGCGATCGTCCGGGCTGCGCGCGCCGTGCACGAACGGACGGGCCAAGCGCCCCTCGTCGAGATCATGCACCCGCTCGTCGGCTTCCGGCAGGAGCTCGCACGCCTCCGCGCGCTCACCGAGCGCGTCGCGGAGGAGGAGCCGAGCGTCGAGTACCTCTGCGGGACGATGATCGAGCTCCCGCGCGCGGCGCTGCGGGCGGACGAGATCGCGGAGGAGGCCGACTTCTTCTCGTTCGGCACGAACGACCTCACGCAGACGACCCTCGGGTTCTCCCGCGACGACGCGGAGGGCAAGTTCCTCACGTACTACCTCGAGCACGGGATCCTCGAGCGCAACCCGTTCGAGGTGATCGACGAGGACGGCGTCGGCGACCTCATGAGGATCGCCGTCGAGCGGGGGAGGGCCACGAAGCCCGACATCAAGCTCGGGATCTGCGGCGAGCACGGAGGCGAGCCCCGCTCGGTCGCCTTCTGCCACCGGCTCGGGCTCGACTACGTCTCCTGCTCGCCGTACCGCGTGCCGCTGGCGCGGCTCGCGGCGGCTCAGGCGGCGCTGGCCGAGGCCGGCGTCACCGCCGTCGCCATCGGCGGCTAGCCCGAGCCAGGCCGGCGTCAGACGGCCGCGAAGGCCACGGCCACGCTGACGACCCCGACGGCGGCGATCGAGGCCGTCGCGAGGGCGGGGCTGCGGCGCAGGCTCGAGTACGCGAGCGCGCACAGGGCGCCGCCGATGAGCCCTCCGACGTGCCCCCCGATGGAGACGCCGGGGATGGCGAACGTGATGATGAGGTTCAGGAAGACGAGCCCCATCGCCTGGCCGCCGAACACCCAGATCCTCCGTGCCTCGAGCACGAGCGCCGCGCCCATGATCCCCCAGATCGCCCCCGAGGCCCCGACCGTGAGCGCGTTCGGCGACCACATGAGCGCACCCGCCGACCCGGCGAGCCCCGCGGCGAGGTAGACGAGGGCGTAGCGGCCGTGGCCGAAGTACCCCTCGAGCGGCGGGCCGATGATCCAGAGCACGAGCATGTTCATCCCGAGGTGGAAGAGGCCGTAGTGCAGGAACATCGCCGTGACGAGGCGCCACCACTCGCCTTCGGCGACGAGCGGCCCGCGGAGCACCCCGTTCTCGTACAGCCAGTTGCCGGTTCCGTTGATCTGGCCGCCCATGAGGAGCTCGAGGAGGAAGACGCCGGCGTTGATCCCGATGAGCGTGAAGGTGACGATCGGGCCCGTCGCCGACACGGTGGCCGTCTTGCGACGAGCGACGCGCTGCGGCGCTGCGGCCTGCTCGGACGTGCCCGCGTGCTCCGGGCACTTGATGCCGACGGGCCCGAACGTCATGCAGTCCGGGCAGATCCCGCGGCCGCACTCGGAGCAGGACACGTAGGTCTCCCGGTCGGGGTGCCGGTAGCAGCGCATCGGCTCGGCCATCGCTGGCTAGCGTACAGCCGTGCATGTAGACGTCGTGTTCACTCCTGACGAGGCCGGCTCGGCCCCGACGGGCATCGTCATCGACGTCATTCGCGCGACGTCGACGATCTGCCAGGCGCTGGCGGCGGGCTACGCGCGGGTGTTCTGCGCGGCCGAGGTCGAGGATGCCCGCTTGCTGCGCGAGAGCCTCGGCGAGGGTGTCCTCGGCGGCGAGCGTGACGCCGTCCGCATCCCCGGCTTCGACCTCGGGAACTCGCCGCGCGAGTACGTCGAGCCGGCGGCCGCGACGCTGATCCTCTCGACGACGAACGGGACGCGCGCCGTCGTCGCAGCTGCGCAGCGCTGCGAGCGGGTGCTGATCGCGTCACTCCTGAACCTCGGAGCCGTGGTCGAAGCCGCGCGGGCGCACGGCGACGACGTTCTCGTCGTCTGCGCCGGCGTGCAGGGCACGATGAACCTCGACGACACGTACGTCGCGGGCCGCATCGTCCAGCTGCTGGGCTGGGAGAGGACCGACGCGGCGGAGGCGGCGGCACGGCTCGTCTCGACCTGGAGCGGGGCGGAGGAGGCCTTCCGCGCCTCGAAGAGCGGGCGGAACCTGCTCGAGAACGCGCCCGAGCTCGAGCCCGACATACCGTTCTGCGCCCGCGAGAGCGTCCTGGACGTCGTGCCGCGCCTCGCCGGGATGCGCGACGGCGTGGCCGAGATCGCCCTCTAGCTCGAGCCGGCGATCCGTGCGACCACGTCGTGGTCGAACGTGCGCACGCGGAGGAGGCCGTCTCGCAGCCGGATGACCACCGGGGCCGTGGGCAGCGCGAGCCGGTCGAGCAGCTTCCCCGTCGAGCGGTCGAGGAGATAGAGGAAGTCGGGCTCGCGCGTGAAGCCGTATCCGGACACGATCAGGTTGCCGGTGACGACGAAGGCTCGCGCGTTGGCGACGAGGGCTGCGCTCCTCCAGAGCGTGCGACGCTTCTCGAGGTCGACCGCGCTGATGTACGCGTTCCGCCCCTTCGTCCTCGAGGCGTAGCCGGGGTGGCTGTTGGAGACGTAGAGAGTGCCGTCGACCTCGTGCGCCCAGGTGACGGGCTCGAACCAGCCTCCGCGGGGCGGTGCGGCGAACGGCCTGAAGTCCCAGGCGTCGAGGAGAGCCTGCGTGCGCCTGTCCGCGCGGACGAGGTAGCGGCCCGAGAGCGCGTCCGGCCCGTACAGCAAGAACACGCGGTTGCCCTGTCGGATCACGTTCTGCAGCTCGTCGCCCCGATAGCTGCTCGGCGCCCAGGGAGGACGGGCCGGGCGCTCGCGCGGGAGCAACGATGGGTCGCGTGGCCTGGCGGAGACGAGCACGAGCCGCGGGCCGGCCGGTGTGACGTTCTTCGCAGGCGCCGGGAACGACGGCCGCGGGAGGGCGATGGGCTCGGGGATGGTCCCCGCGACGGCGGTCGCAGCGAGAGCGAGCGAGCCGGCGGCGATCGCGACACGGCGCATGGGCGCACGGTACGCGGGAACGTCCGATCTAGACTCGGCCGCGTGATCGTCAACCGCGACCCGCACGCCCGCGGCCCGTACACGTCGTTCGCGGCTGTCGCCGACGCCTACGAGCGCGGGCGTCCCGGGTACCCGGAGGACGCCGTGCGCTGGCTCGTGGGCGAGGAGCCGGTCGAGGTGGTCGACCTCGGCGCCGGCACCGGGAAGCTCACGCGCTCCATCGCCGCCCTCGGTCATCGCGTGACGGCCGTCGAGCCGCTTGCAGAGATGCGGGCCGAGCTCGAGCGGGCGGTCCCCGGCCTCACCGTGCTCGAGGGGAGCGCCGAGTCGATCCCGCTCCCGGACGGCTCGGCGGACGTCGTCACCTGCGCGCAGTCGTTCCACTGGTTCGAATACGTCGCCGCGCTGCCCGAGATCACACGCGTTCTCCGTCCGGCCGCCCGCCTCGCGCTCGTGTGGAACTCGCGTGACGACGGCGATCCCTGGATGGCCCGCCTCTCCGCGATCATCGGGAACGAGACCGTGCGGGACGGGGACGTCCTACCCCCGCTCGAGGAGAGCGGGCTCTTCGGCCCCGTCGAGAAGGCGAGGTTCTCGTTCGAGCAGGCGCTCGACCGGGACGGTCTCCTCGACCTCGTCCTCTCGCGCAGCTACTGCGCGAAGCTCCCGCTTCCCGATCGGGAGCCGATCCTGGAGGCGGTGGCGAGCCTGTACGACGAGACCGCCGAGGCAGGCGGCGTGCGGCTCGCGTACGTCACCGACTGCTTCCGCGCCGCGAAGGCCGCCTAGAGCCTCCGGCGGACGACCGTCCGGCGGCCTGCGTCGCGCACGGGCTCGAAGCCGGCCGCGAGGAACATGGGCAGGTAGCCCGTGAACGAGTCGATCACGTGGTGGCCCGCGCGAACCGGGTACGCCTCGAGGATGCGCGCGCCGCGTGCTGCCGCGAGCGAGAGCGCTTCCTCGAGCAGCGCCGTCGCGACGCCCCGTCCCCGCGCGGAGACGTGGACCGAGAAGCACACGAGCGACCAGACGTCCTCGTCGTCCACGCGGGCGAGCTTCGGAGAGCGCTCGAGGCGCTCGAACGTCTCCCGGGGGCCGAGCCGGCACCAGCCCACGGGAAGGCCCTCGACGTATGCCAGCAGCCCCGGCACGTCGCCGGCTGCCACCTGTTGCTCGAGTCGTGCCTTGTTGGGATCCCCCCAGCCGGCGTCGTAGGCCTTGCCGCGGAGGTGCCAGTACTGGCACCAGCAACCGGCGGTGAACGGCGTCCCTCCACGCGGCCCGGGACGCTCGAACAGGTCGACGACGTCGGCCCAGCGCTCGGCGGTGGCGGGACGGATCTCGAGCACGTTCCCGAAGCGTACGGGGCCGTAGGATGCCTGCCCGCAGACAGCGACGAAAGGCACCGACATGGTCGATCCCACCGTGACCGATCCCGACAAGTACCAGGTCGTCTTCGAGAACGAGCACGTCCGCGTGCTCGAGTACCTGGACGAGCCGGGCCAGCGAACGAGCCCTCACGATCACCCGGATAGCGTGATGATCACGCTGAGCGGCTTCGACCGAAGGCTCGTCAATGCCGCCGGGGAGAGCAGGGAGGGAACCTTCGCGCCGGGCGAGATCCGGTGGCTCGACGCCCAGACCCACAGCGGCGAGAACATCGGCACGACGCCGACGCACGTCGTCTTCGTCGAGCTCAAGGGCGCCGGCCGCTCCTCGTCGGGCGAGTCGCTCGGCCCCGTGTAGCGCGCCCCCTCCCCGAGGGGAGCTGCCTTGACAGGAGAACATGTGTTCGTATAGAACATGTGTTCGAATGGTCGCGTGCCTCCTCATTTCGGGGTTCGAGCTCCGAGCGGCGCTCCGGGAGCGGCCGAGGCTCGCGCTCGAGCCTGCGGCGCTCGCTCCGGAGCCGGGAGAGGAGCCGCTCCTCGGGCCCGTGACGGCAGCTGCCGAGCAGGCGGGCGTGAAGCCGGGGATGCGGCTCGGAGAGGCGCTCGCGACGTGCCCGTCGCTCGTTCTCGTGGATCGCGACCCTGCGGCCGTCGAGCGGGAGTGGGA
>JBFFGH010000009.1:0-37042 GCA_041557575.1 Gaiellaceae bacterium | reverse complement strand
TCGTTCGTCCCGCTCGCTCGCGCGCCGCCGAACGGCTGCTGGCCGACGACCGCACCGGTCGGCTTGTCGTTCACGTAGAAGTTGCCCGCCGAGTAGCGGAGGGCCGCATGGGCCTCGTCGATCGCGTAGCGCTCCGTGGCGAACACGGCCCCCGTGAGTGCGTACTCCGCGGTCTCGTCCACGAGCCGCAGCGTGTCGTCCCAGCGACGCTCGTCGTACACGTACGCCGTGACGATCGGCCCGAAGAGCTCGTCGCGCATGAGCCGGAAGCCCGGGTCCTGCGTCTCGATCACGGTCGGCTCGACGAAGTAGCCCTCCGTATCGTCCGTCCCGCCGCCCGTCACGATCGCGTGACCGCCCGAGCGCGCCTCGGCGATCGCCTTCGCGTGCGTCTCGAAGGCGTTTCCGTCGATGACCGCGCCCATGAAGTTCTCGAAGTCCGCGGGGTCGCCCATCTTGATCGTCGAGACGTCCTCGACGAGGCGCTCCTTCACCTCGGGCCACAGGTTCGAGGGGATGTAGAGCCGCGATGCGGCAGAGCACTTCTGGCCCTGGTACTCGAACGAGCCGCGCACGACAGCCGTTGCAACGGCGTCCGCATCGGCGGACGGGTGGGCGAGGATGAAGTCCTTCCCCCCGGTCTCCCCGACGATGCGCGGGTAGTTCCGGTACGAGGAGATGTTCTTCCCGACGGTCTCCCACATGTCGTTGAAGACGCCCGTGGAGCCGGTGAAGTGGATGCCCGCGAGATCCGGGCTGGCGAGCGCCTCGCTCCCGATCACGGCGCCGGGGCCGTAGACGAGGTTGATGACCCCGTCGGGCAGTCCGGCGGCCTGGAGCAGCCGCATCATGTAGTAGGCGGAGAGCGCGGCCGTCGACGCGGGCTTCCAGAGGACGGTGCAGCCCATGAGCGCCGGTGTCGAGGAGAGGTTCCCTCCGATGCACGTGAAGTTGAACGGGCTCACCGCGAAGACGAAGCCCTCGAGCGGGCGGTACTCCATGCGGTTCCAGATGCCCGTCGGGGAGTACGGCTGCTCGGCGTAGACGCGCGTCAGGAACTCGGCGTTGAAGCGCCAGAAGTCCACCATCTCGCACACCGCGTCGATCTCGGCCTGGTGCGCCGTCTTCGACTGGTTGAGCATCGTCGCGGCATTGATCGTCGAGCGCCACGGGCCCGCGAGGAGCTCGGACGCCCGGAGGAACACGGCGACACGCTCGTGCCACGGTGTCTGGGACCACTCCGCGTGCGCCTCCTTCGCCGCGGCGATCGCCGCCTGGACGTGCTCGGGCCCGCCCTTCGCGACGTCCGCCAGGACGTGGCTCTTCCGGTGGGGCATGACGGACTCGAACGTCTCGTCCGTGTAGACGTCCTTGCCGCCGATGACCATCGGGATCGAGATGCGCTCGTCGGCCATCGAGCGCAGGCGGGCCTGGAGCTCCGCGCGCTCGGGGGTGCCTGGTGCGTAGGACTTGATGTGCTCGTTGACCGGTGCCGGGGGTGTGAAGATGCCGTGTGCGCTCATGGCGCCGATTCTATGCCTGCCTCGTCGGAACGCCTCGCCGTAGCGTCTAGAGTCGACCCGGTGCGGGTCGAGCCGACGCGCTACGCGGTCCCGGGCTGGGGAGTGGGCGACGTCTGGGTGCAGCGAGGCCTCCTCCTCGCACACGAGTTCCACTACGCAGCCGCCCCCGAAGGGGTCTACGCCCCCCCAGCAGTCACGGTATCCAGGGACTGGTCGCAGGTGGTCGACGTCTCCGTGCCAAGCTCGCGCAAGGACGCGACGGCGGCCCCGCCGGAAGCGGCCGACCTGATCGGGCGATTCCGCCGCTTCCTCGCGGGTGAGCCCGTCGCCTTCGACGACGTCCAGCTCGACCTGACCTGGGCGACGCCGTTCCAGCGCGCGCTCACCTTCGTGCTGCGCGAGATCCCGAGAGGCGAGGTCGTGACCTACGGGGAGCTCGCCGCACTCGCGGGGCGCCCGGGTGCCGCCCGGGCAGCCGGGACGTTCTGCGCGACGAATCGCTTCGCGCTCGTCGTCCCGTGTCATCGCGTCGTCGCCGCGTCCGGCATCGGGGGCTACGGGCCCGACGGCGTGCCGGTCAAGCGTCGCCTGCTCGAGCTCGAAGGGGTGCGCCTGTGATCACGTCCGAGGACGTCAGGAACGAGCTCGGCCGCATCGCTCCGAAGCGTGCCTGCGACCGTCGTGCCGAGCTCTCGGCGCTCTTCCACTCCGCGGGAGTCCTCCACCTGCGGGGGAAGGGTGGCTGGAGCCTCCACCTCGACCTGGGGAGCGGCGCCGCGGCGCGCCGGGCGCTCGCCCTGCTGCGCGAGAGCGGAATCCGGTCGGAGATCCGCACCTACCGGCGCCCCGCCTTCGATCGCGCGACGCGGTACCAGCTGCACGTGGAGGGCGACCCCGAAGTCCTCCGGGTGCTCGTCTCGGCCGGCGTCGTCGACCGCAGGCATGCACCGCTCGTGCGTCCTCCGGGACGCGTCGTCGGTCGCGCCTGCTGCCGGGCCGCGTACCTGCGCGGCGCATTCCTCGGGGGCGGCTCGATCTCGCTCGGGCGCTCGCCGCATGTCGAGCTCCGGACAGAGTCGCTCGACGCGGCGACGTGGCTGGCCGGGCTCGCGCACGACGCGGGCTTCGAGCTCGCGACCGCGGAGCGCGGAGGGCACGCGCTCGCCTACGCGAAGAGCTGGGACGCGATCGAGTCGCTCCTCGTGACGATGGGAGCGTCGGAGGCGGCGCTCGCTCTCGAGGAGCGGGAGGTGGTCGCCCAGACGCGCGAGCGGGCGAACCGCCTCGCGAACGCCGACCACGCGAACCTCGTCAGGACGAGCCGCTCGGCGCACGCTCAGATCGAGGCGGTGCGGCAGCTTCGCGCTGCGGGGGTGCTGGAAGACCTCCCTCACGAGCTCCGGGACGTCGCCGAGCTCCGCGAGCGGCACCCCTCCGACTCCCTCCGTGAGCTTGCGGCGAGGACGGAGCCCGCGGTCACGAAGGCAGCGGTGCATCGCCGCCTGCGCCGGCTCGAGGAGCTCGCGCGCGAACAGGCCTGAGCGGACGCCTCTCCGACGCTCGTGCCGGAGGGGCCCGATTAGACTCGGCGTCGGACAACGGGATAACGGAAACGGAGGACACATGGGCATTCGAGTCGGCATCAACGGGTTCGGTCGGATCGGCCGCAACTTCTTCCGGGCACAGCAGTCGCTCGGCTCGGACATCGAGATCGTGGCGCTGAACGACCTCGGCGACGCCAAGACGATGGCGCACCTCCTGAAGTACGACTCCAATCTCGGCCCCTTCTCGGGGGACGTCGAGCTCGCCGACGGGGTGCTGCACGCAGGCGGCGAGGAGATGCGGATGCTCTCCGAGCGCGACCCGGCGGCGCTGCCCTGGGGTGACCTGGGAGTCGACGTCGTCCTCGAGTCCACCGGCTTCTTCACGGACCGCGAGGGCGCCCAGAAGCACCTCGACGCCGGGGCGAAGAAGGTCGTGATCTCGGCTCCGGCAACCGACCCCGACATCACGATCGTGCTCGGCGTCAACGACGACCGGTACGACCCCGAGTCGCACCACATCGTCTCCAACGCCTCGTGCACGACGAACTGCGTCGCGCCGCTCGCGAAGGTGCTCGACGACCTGGCGGGGATCGAGTCGGGCTTCATGACGACCATCCACGCGTACACGAACGACCAGGTCATCCTCGACTACCCGCACAAGGACCTGCGTCGCGCGCGCGCGGCCGCCGTCAATCTCATCCCCACCTCGACGGGAGCGGCGCGTGCGATCGGCCTCGTCCTCCCCGGGCTGAAGGGGAAGCTGGACGGCATCGCGGTACGCGCGCCCGTCGCCACGGGGTCGTTGACCGATCTCGTGGTGACCCTCGGGCGCGAGGTATCCAGGGACGAGGTGAACGAGGCGTACCGGGTCGCGGCCGGCGGGCCGCTGGACGGGATCCTCCAGTACTCGGACGACCCCATCGTCTCCACCGACGTCAACGGCAGCGCGTTCTCGTGCATCTTCGACAGCGAGCTGACGATGGCGCACGCGCGCACCGTCAAGGTCTTCGGCTGGTACGACAACGAGTGGGGCTACTCGTGCCGGCTCGTCGACCTGATCGGGAAGCTCGTGTCGTGAAGCTCTCGCAGGTCCGGCTGCTGGTCGACGACTTCCCGGCGAGCTTCCGGTTCCTCGGCCAGGGCCTCGGCCTGGAGTGCACGTTCGGAAGCGAGGGCGGCCCCTACGCGAGCTTCGCCGCCGGGGACGGCACGATCGCGATCTTCCGGCGGTCGGAGCAGGACGCCGCCATCGCCCTGCAGCCGGGAGGCGACGCCGCCCTCGTCGTGCTCGAGGTCGACGACGTGGACGCGGAGGCGCAGCGGCTCGGGGCGCTCGTCGTCGGCGGGTCGACGAGCAAGCCGGAGTGGGGCGGGCGGGTCGCGTACGTGAGAGACCCCGGAGGCAACCTGTTCGAGCTCTTCGAGCCGATCACGGCTGAGGCATGACGAAGCCCCGCTCGGTGCGCGACGCGGACGTCGCGGAGAAGCACGTCCTCGTCCGCGCCGACCTCAACGTCCCGCTCGAGGACGGACACGTCGCGGACGACACCCGCATACGAGCCTCCCTCCCGACCTTGCAGCTCCTCCTCGAGCGTGGGGCGGCGGAGATCGCCGTGTGCTCTCACCTCGGCCGCCCAAAGGGACCGGATCCGGCTTTCGCGATGGCGCCCGTCGCCGCCCGGCTTCGCGAGCTCGTCCCGGACGAGCGCGTGCGCGTCCTCGAGAACACGCGGTTCGACCCGGGCGAGACGAAGAACGACCCCGAGGCGGCGCAGCGGCTCGCAGACGGAATGGACCTCTACGTCAACGACGCGTTCGGATCCGCGCACCGGGCGCATGCCTCGACCGAGGGCGTCGCGCATCTGCTGCCCGCCTACGCAGGTCTTCTCCTCGAGCAGGAGCTGGAGATGCTCGGGCGTCTGCTCGGCGACGTCGAGCGCCCGTTCGTGCTCGTCGCCGGGGGCGCGAAGGTCGACGACAAGATCGGTGTGCTGGTCAACCTCGGCAGCCGCGCCGACGACGTGCTCGTCGGCGGAAAGATGGCCGAGGAGATCCGCGGCGACAGTCCGCTCCCGTACCGGGCGATGCTGCCCTCCGACGTCGTCGCCGCAGCCGCCTTCGAGCCCGCTGCGGAGGCCCGCGTGACGCCGTACGACGCGGTGCCCGAGGGGTGGCTCGGGCTCGACATCGGCCCATCGACGCGGGACGAGTTCGCCGCGGTCATCGGCAGGGCGCGAACCGTGTTCTGGAACGGCCCCATGGGCGTGTTCGAGTGGCCGCGCTTCGCGGAGGGGACGAAGGCCGTCGCAGAGGCGGTCGCGTCGGCGGACGCGTTCACGGTCGTCGGCGGGGGAGACTCGGTGCGCGCGGTGCAGGAGCTGGGGCTCGCCGACCGCGTGTCGTGGATCTCGACCGGAGGCGGTGCCTCGCTCGAGCTGCTCGAGGGGAGGGAGCTCCCAGGAGTGGCCGCTATCCCGCCGGCCTAGGGCGTCTCAGCTCGACGGCGCCGCGACGCCTGGGACGTGCTCGGCGAGAAAGCGGAGGATCGTCCGCATCTGGCGGATCCGCTCCTCGACGTCGAAGGAGGAGTGCCCGGTGTCGTAGAGGTACACCTCGTGCGGGTGGCCGCGCTCGGCGAGCCGGTCGACGTACGCCATCGCCTGGCCGTACGGGCAGCGACTGTCGTTCCGCCCGATCACGAAGAGCACGGGCACGCGCACCTCGTCGGCGAAGTTGATGGGGCTCCGGTCGCGCATGAGGTCGGGCACGTCTTTGGGCTCCCCGCCGAGGAGCGCGCGGTCGTACGCCTGCAGGAGCGGCGAGAGCTCCTCGTATCCCGCCTCGTAGTCCCCGACGGGAACGCCTGCGACGCCGCACAGCCATAGGTCGGGGTGCTTGCCGAGCTCCATCAGCGTCACGTACCCGCCCCACGAGTGCCCTGCGATCACCGCGCGCGTCGGGTCGGCGATCCCGCGCGAGACGAGGTCGGCGAGACCGGCGTTGACGTCCTCGAGCTCGGGGCCGCCGATGTCCCCGATGAGCGAGTCGCGCCACTCGCGGCCGTAGCCCATCGAGCCGCGGTAGTTGACCATCCCGACCGCGAACCCGGCGCCGACGTACGCCTGGGCCTCGGGGTGCCAGCGGTCCATGTCGAGCCATGTCGGCCCGCCGTGGACGAGCATCATCACGGGGAACGGCCCCTCGCCCCCCGGGCGGGCGAGGAAGCCGTGGACGCGCTGACCGTGCGGGTTCTCGAAGTGCCACGACTCGAACGGACGGGAGTCGGGGACGAAGGCCCCGGCGAGCGGGACGACCACCTCTCCGTGCTCGTCGACGACCCGGCGAGGGCGGTGGCCCTGCTCGTGGACGAGCCAGACCTCGCCGCTCGGTCGCACGCGGGCCTTCAGCACGATCCCCGGCTCCGTGGGTACCGGCGCGAGCTCCCCGGTGGCGAGGTCGTACCGGAAGAGGCGGTCACGGCCCTCGGCGAGGTTGGAGAGCAGGAGGGCGGACGCATCGGGCCACCAGTCCTCGGCCCGGACCTCGCCCACGAGGTCGAGCTCGAGGTCGCGGCGCTCACCGGTCGTCAGGTTCCAGATCCCGGGCCGGCTGTCGCCGCCCCGCTCGTGGGTGAAGGCGAGCCGGTGGTCGCCGGGCACCGGGGACCAGCAACACGACGCCAGGGACATGTCGTGGTCGCGGAGGTCGCCGGCGACGGAGCCGTCGCGGGGATCGAGGACTCGAAGCGCTGGATGGAGGAGGTCACCGTGCTCGGCGTGCTCCAGGCAGAGCAGCGACCCGTCCGCGGAGAGGGCCCCGCGTAGGAAGCCCTCGCCCCAGGCGCTGCCCAGGACGATGCTCTCGGGCGACCGGAGCACCTCTTCCGCCGGCCCGCCGTCGAGCGAGACGAACACCATGAACCCCTGCTCGTTCGAGACGGCGGTCGCCACGATCCCCGGGGCCTGTGCGAGGCCCAAGCTCCAGCCGAGGGGCACGTCCGGCAGGAACGGCCGAGTGTCGCCGCCGGCGAAGGGCTGGATCAGCCAGTGCCCCGCTTCGGAGCCGGTCTCGTCCTGGAACCAGAGAACCCCCTCGCCGTCGAGCGTGGGCACGCCGTCGATCAGCCCGACGGGGTGGTCGGTGACTCGGCGCCTCACCTCGGTTGCGAGGTCGAGAGCGTGAACCTGCCAGATCCCCGACTCGTTGGACGCGTACACGAGGCGACTCGGTGCCCGGGGCGACCAGTCGGGGAAGAACCCGACGGGGGCGTGGAAGCGCCTTTCCCACTCGGGTGTCGAGCGCGCCGCCACGGCGCGACGCTACCACCGGGTATCGGGATGGTCGAGGCCTGCGGTCACCTAAGATCGAGGCAGTGCTCATCGCAGGCAACTGGAAGATGTTCATGGGCGCACACGAGGCGCGCGCGTTCGCGACCCGGATGCGGCACCTGCCCGAGCGGCTCGCCGACGTCGACATCGTGGTCTGCCCGCCTTTCGCGTCGCTCCAGGCGACGTTGCAAGGGCTCGGAGACGAGAGTCTCGTGCGCGTCTTCGCCCAGAACGTGCACTGGGAGCTCGAGGGCGCCTTCACGGGCGAGGTCTCTCCGCCGATGCTGGCCGAGATCGGCGTCTCGGGCTCGATCGTCGGCCACTCGGAGCGGCGCCAGCACTTCTGCGAGACGGACGAGACGGTTCGCCTTCGAGCGAAGGCAGCGCTCGACGCGGGTCTCTCCGTCATCGCGTGCGTCGGTGAGACCGAGGCGGAGCGCGAGGCAGGAGAGATGGAGGCCGTGCTCGCACGCCAGGTCGAGGTGCTTCCGAGGCACCAGCGGCTCGTGATCGCGTACGAGCCCGTTTGGGCCATCGGAACGGGACGGAGCGCGACGCCGGAGATGGCCCAGGAGGCGCATGCGTTCATCAAGTCGCTCGTCGCCGCGCCCGTCCTCTACGGCGGCTCCGTCAAGCCGGAGAACGCGCTCGTCCTCCTGTCTCAGCCGGACGTGGACGGCGCGCTCGTCGGTGGCGCCTCGCTCGATCCCGTCTCGTTCGAGACGATCTGCCAGGCGGGCGCAGCCGCGGCCGCCGAGACGGCGTGACTGGTCCAGTCGCTCTCGTCATCCTGGACGGCTGGGGACTTGCGGCTCCCGGGCCCGGCAACGCCGTCGATCTCGCCGACACGCCGGTCTTCGACGCTCTCTGGAAGGACTGTCCGCACACGACCCTGAAGGCCTCGGGCGAGGCAGTCGGCCTCCCGGCGGGTCAGATGGGGAACTCGGAGGTCGGCCACCTCACGATCGGCTCGGGCCGGATCCTCTTCCAGGACCTGCTCCGGGTGAACCGGGCGATCGAGGACGGCTCGTTCTTCGCGAACGACGCTCTCGTCGGCGCGTTCCGGCGCGCTCGCGAGCGGGGAGGAGACGTCCATCTCCTCGGCCTCGTCTCCTACGGAGGGGTGCACTCGCACGTCGACCACCTGCGCGCGCTCTTCGAGCTCGCGAGCAGGGAGGGGATGTCCGAGCGAACGTGGGTGCATGCGTTCACGGACGGGCGCGACGTCTCTCCGCACGCGTCCGAGCGCGACCTCGCCGAGCTCCCGTCCGAGCGGATCGCGACGGTCTGCGGGCGCTACTACGCGATGGACCGGGACCGGCGCTGGGAGAGGACCGATCGTGCGCTCTCCGCGATCCTCGACGGCGTCGGCGAGGAGGCGTCCGAGCCCGTGCCCGCCGTCCGCGCGAGCTACGAGCGCGGTGTCACGGACGAGTTCATCGAGCCGGTCGTCCTCGCCGGGAGGCCCCGGCTGGATGCGGTGAGCGACTCCGCGATCTTCTTCAACTTCCGCCCCGATCGTGCGCGACAGCTCTCCGAGCGGCTCGGTGACTCCGGTGTCGACCTCACGACCATGACGCGCTACAGGGCGGACTTCGCGTTCCCGGTTGCATTCGGCGAGCAGTTGGTGCGCAGCACGCTCGCCGAGGTTCTCGCGGGGAACGGGATCCGCCAGCTGCATGCCGCCGAGACGGAGAAGTACGCGCACGTCACGTACTTCTTGAACGGCGGCGAGGAGGCCGAGTGGGACGGCGAGACGAGGATCCTCGTCCCGTCGCCCCGTGACGTCGCGAGCTACGACCTCAAGCCCGAGATGTCGGCGGCAGAGGTCGCGGACCGCGTGTGCGGCGAGCTCTCGAGCGGCTACGGCTTCGTGATCGTCAACTTCGCGAACCCCGACATGGTGGGTCACACGGGGTCGATCCCGGCCGTCGTGCGGGCGGTGGAGGCGACGGATCGAGCGCTCGGACGGGTGGTCGACTGCGTCCGGGCCGCGGGTGGCGTGTGCCTCGTGACCGCGGATCACGGGAATGCGGAGGTGATGCTGGAGGCGGACGGACGCAGCCCGCACACGGCGCACACGTCGAATCCCGTGCCCCTCGTCGTCACCGACGGGTCGTTCGGGGTTCGGGACGATGGGGAGCTGTCCGACCTTGCGCCCACCATTCTCGAGTTGCTCGGGCTCGACGTGCCGGGTGACATGACAGGAAGCCCGGTCACAATCCCGCTGTAACCGCCCCCGATAGAACTGCTTACAAGTACGCGCCTATACTCGCCGCTCGATGTCTTTGCCACAGCCTGATCTCGGTGTCCTGCGAAAGGCGCAGCGCGGTGACGAGCGTGCGTTCTCGATCCTGGTGCGGACATACGAGCAGCCTGTCTACAACTACGTCCTGCGCCTCACGGGCGATCGCTCGCTCTCGGAGGACCTGACGCAGGAGGTGTTCCTCCGTGTCTTCCAGGGGCTTCCGAGCTTCTCGCTGCGCTCCCGCTTCACGACCTGGCTCTTCCAGGTGACGAAGAACCGCGTCCTCGACGAGCTCCGCGCGCTCGATCGGCGGCCGCGTGCGGTCGTGAACATCGACGACGCGCCGCCACTCGAAGTCGTGGATGCACCGGCCGAGCGCTCGGAGACCATCGACGCGGTCTGGCGCGCCGTCGAGTCGCTCAACCCCGATCTGAAAATGGCCCTGCTCCTGCGCGACATCGTCGGGCTCTCCTACGCGGAGATCGCCGAGACGCTCGAGATAACGCTCGCGACGGTGAAGTGGCGCATCTACAAGGCGCGGGAAGAGGTTCAGCTCGCGCTGCAGCGGGACGGAGTCGTCGTCCCCACGGGCACGACCCGCGCAACCGAGTCGATCTGACCCCACCGCGGCGAGATCGCCGCGCACGTTTCTCGCGGCAATCCGACTCTGGACGGGTAACGCATCCCCCTCCAGAAAGGACGGAACATGCCGCGCACAGTCCTCATAGCCGTCGTTGCCCTGCTGCTGCTCGTGCCTGCGACAGCTCAGGGCAAGTCGAGCGTCAAGCTCCGGGGAACCGTGTACTCGAAGACTCCGGCGACGCACCTCGTTTCGGTGAAGGCGTCCCGCAAGCTGTTCTCGCTGCGCGTGCCCGGGTCACTGTCGGCGATCAAGGCCGGTCAACGCGTCGAGCTCCGCGGCTCGACTCTGAGGGCCCGAGGACGTGGATCCCGGGTTCTCGCCAAGCGTGTGGAGATCGTGACGGCAAAGCCGATCGTCGCCACGCAGGCGCCCAGGGCGTCTGACGAGGACGAGCAGGACGACGACGACGGCGTTACGGCCGACGACGACGACAACGAGACGTGCACCTGGCCCGCGGACGATGACGACGACCACGACTCCAGTGGCTCCGGTTCAGCCGACGACGATGACGACGACCACCACTCCAGTGGCTCCGGTTCAGCCGACGACGATGACGACGACCACCACTCCGGTGGCTCCGGTTCAGCCGACGACGACGACGATGACGACGACTCGAGCGGATCGTGCTCCGTGGACGACGACGACGACTCGAACAGCGGCCCCGGTTCGGGGGACGACGAGCACAGAGACGACGACTAGGTTCAGGTCGTGAGGTCAGCCGCCGCCTCTCAGCCGGACTCCGGTCGCACATCCGCAGTGGCCGCCGCCCGTGTCGCCGACCTGTTCGAGCGGCACGGGCGGATGGTCTACGGAATCTGCCGAACGATGCTGCGCGACGCCCATGAGGCGGAGGACGCGACGCAACAGGCTTTCCTCTCCGCTCACCGGTCCCTTCTCGGCGGTGCGCGCGTGCGCGATCCGGGTGCATGGATCGCAACGATTGCCCGAAACGAGTGCCGCGCTCGGATCTCGGAGGCGATGCGCATCGCGCTCCCCGTACCGGACGAGGATCTGGTGGAGATCCCCGACCCGATCGACGCAGCCGAGCGGCAGTCGCACGTTGCGGAGCTTCGCGACGCACTCGTGCAGCTGCCGGAGCGTCAGCGCGAGGCGGTGATTCTCCGCTATCTGTACGGCCTTCGGTACGGAGAGGTCGCGACGGCTCTCGGCCTGTCCAGACCCGCGACGGAGGCGCTGCTCTTCCGCGCGCGGCGCACCATGCGGATTCGGCTGCGACACGCGACAGCCGCCGCTCTCGTCGTACCGCTCTCGGTTCGGGACGAGCTCGCGCTGGCTCTGCCGGGATTCGACGCGCAGACCGGAGGCGGTGCCGCAACGGTCGGGCTCACGGGCGGGCTCCTCGCGAAGCTCCTCTCGGCCCCGGCGGGGGCCAAGGTGACCGCGGCCACCGTGGCCATCTCGGCCATCGGCGCAGCTGGTGTGGCCGAGTCTGATCGACCCGTGACCGACATACACGCCGAGGCACGACCCGGCAGCGTGACTCAGAGCGAGCGTCCCGGCGCGGCAATCGCCCTGGGCGCCAGGCTCCGGGCCTCTCCGGGCCAGACCGGGAATCCGGGTGTCTCCGGTGGTGGGGAGAGCCAGTCCCGAGCCGATGTGAGCGGGCAAGCCGGCGTCGGCGGTGTCACGGACGAGACCCGGGATCCAAGGCCGGCCGAGAGCGTGAGCGGCGGGGGCGGCGCGGGCTCCGAGCACAGCGATCCGGAGCACGAAGTGAGGAGCGACTCCGAGCCCGGGAGCTCGGACGAGGAAGAACCGTCGTCGAGAGACGATGACAGCGTCGACGTGCGTGGTTCGGACTCGATGGTGGGGACGTCCGAGAGATCCGGGCCGTCTCTCCCGGAGTCGCTCGACGAGGAAGACCTGGAGGAGCCGGACGAACCGGAGGAGCTCGACGACCACTCTTCCGACTCGGAGTCGGGCTCAGGCTCGAACTCCGGGCCCGGCTCGGGATCGGACGCCGAGCCAGACGACGACTGACAGAGCGGACAGGCCGTCCAGGGGTTGTCGGGCTCCGCCTGCTCTGCTGGTAGCGTGGCCCTGGCGTGGCGCTTCAACGGTCGAGACGGGCGACCACCGGCGCGATCCAGCGGGGCACGGAGCTCCTGGTTGACACGGTTCGCAACCTGGGGCCCATCGTCGCCGTCATCGCAGCCTTCCAGCTGCTCGTCATCAGGGAGCCGATACCCGATCTCGGCCGGACGCTCGAGGGGCTGCTGGCGGTTGCGGCAGGCCTGGCGCTCTTCATACGGGGCCTTCGTCTCGCACTGTTCCCCCTCGGGGAGAGCATGGCGTCGCTCCTGGCTCGAAAGGGGAGCGTCTTCTGGCTCCTGCTGTTCGGGTTCCTCCTCGGGTTCGGGACGACCGTCGCCGAGCCCGCGCTCATCGCCGTCGCCGGGGAGGCGGCGGACGCCCGCGATGCGGCCGGCGGCGACGGTCTCGAAGGGGAGGCCTATGCGATCGCGCTGCGGTACACGGTGGCCCTGGCGGTGGGCTGCGCGATTGCGCTCGGCGTCGTCCGGATCGTCCGCGGCTGGCCGATCCAGTGGCTCATCCTTGCCGGCTACGCCCTCGTGGTCGTGATCACGCCCTTCGCTCCGCGCGAGGTCGTGGGTGTCGCCTACGACTCCGGTGGCGTGACGACGTCGACGATCACCGTCCCTCTCGTCGCCGCCCTCGGTGTCGGGCTGTCGATGTCGATCAAGGGCCGCAACCCGATGCTCGACGGCTTCGGGCTGATCGCGCTGGCGAGCCTCTTCCCGATCCTCTTCGTCCTCGGTTTCGGGATGGTCACGGGCTGAGATGGGCGCATCGACGACAGCCGCCTCGTTCACGTCGCTCATGCTCGACACCGTGCGAGACGTCGTGCCGATCATCCTCGTCCTCGGGTTCTTCCAGTTCGTCGTGATTCGCCGTCCGGTGCCGAACCTGTCCCGGGTGCTCGCCGGCCTCGCGTTCGTCGTCGTCGGTCTCGCGCTCTTCCTCGTCGGCCTCGAGAACGCGCTCTTCCCGCTCGGCCGGAGCATGGCGACCCAGCTGTCCGATCCGACGTTCGTGGGCGCATCGGGTGAGCCGGGGGATGCCGTCGAGTGGTGGCGCTACTACTGGGTGATCCTCTTCGGCGCAGCGATCGGGTTCGCGGCGACGATCGCCGAGCCGTCGCTCATCGCGGTCTCCCTCAAGGCGCAGGACGTTTCCGGCGGCGCGGTCCGCGCGTGGCCACTCCGCCTCGCCGTCGCGCTCGGCGTCGGGCTCAGCATCGCCTTCAGCACGTTTCGGATCGTGACAGGCGCTCCGCTCGTCCTGTTCATGGTCGTCGGCTACGCGATCGTCCTCGTGCAGACCCTGCTCGCGCCGAGGTCGATCGTTCCGCTCGCATACGATTCGGGTGGCGTGACCACCTCCACCGTGACCGTTCCCCTCGTGACGGCCCTCGGCCTCGGGTTGGCTGCCGCGGTTCCGGGGCGAGACGTCCTCGCCGACGGATTCGGGGTGATCGCTCTCGCTGCCATGTTCCCGCTGATCACCGTGATGGGCTATGCGCAGCTCTCGCAGATCCGGGCCCACAGGTCGAGGAGGCGTCGATGAAGTTCAAGGCGCTCATCGCTCTCGTCACGGAGGATCGGACGGAGAAGGTGATCGAGGTCGCGCGCCGGGAGGGGGCGACGGGGTGCACGGTCATCACGAGCGCGCGGGGCGAGGGCCTCGTCCCGCCGAAGACGTTCTTCGGCATGGAGCTCGAGGCACAGCGAGACGTTGTCCTCTTCATCGTCGAGGCGCATCTCAGCCGGGAGATCCTCGAGGCGATCGCGCGCGAGGCCCGCTTCGACGAGGATGTCGGGTCCGGGATCGCGTTCGAGTTCGACGTCGAGGATGCGGTCGGGCTGGGGACGCAGGTACCGGTGATCAAACGCGAGATCGAGGACGAGATATGAGCCAGCACGAGCCGGTCAGCGTTCGGGAGGTGATGACGGCGGCGCCGCACGTCGTGGACGGGCTGGCCACGGTGCGCGAGGCGATCGATCTGATGGCGGAGCACCACGTGAGCTCGCTCGTCGTGGACCGGCGGCACGAGCACGACGAGTACGGCCTCATCGTCGTTCGCGACATCGCCGAGCTCGTGATCGGGCCGAATCGCTCGCCCGACCGGACGAGCGTGTACGAGGTGATGTCGAAGCCCGTCCTCACGCTCGACGCCGAGATGGACATCAAGTACGCCGTACGCCTGCTGGCTCGCTTCCAGGTCTCGCGCGCCCTCGTCCTCGAGCACGGAGACCTCATCGGGATCGTGACGCTGCGCGACCTCGTCCTTCGGTACGTCTCCGCGACCGCCAGGACGTGACGTGAGCGATCCGGTCGCGCGCCTCGCCGGGGCGCTCGCCGACGTCGCCGGTGCGCCCGTCGAGCTCGAGCGGCCCGCGGACCCGGAGCACGGCGACTACGCCACGAACGTGGCCCTCAGGCTGGGGCCCACCCGGAGTCGCCCTCCCCGCGACCTCGCAGCGGAGATCGCGGCGGAGGCTGTCTCGCTCGCGGGGGTGGGCTCGGCCGAGCCCGCCGGCCCCGGCTTCGTGAACCTCCGCGTCACCGACGAATGGCTTGCCGAAACGGTCGCGGACATCCTCGACGCCGGCCCGACGTTCGGCTCGGGCTCGGCTACCCGCCCGGAGCGTATCCAGGTGGAGATGGTGTCCGCGAACCCCACCGGACCGCTCACGGTCGCGTCCGCGCGAAACGGTGCCTACGGGGACTCGGTCGCCCGTGTGCTCGAGCTCGCGGGCCACACCGTCGAGCGCGAGTACTACTACAACGACGTGGGCGCTCAGATGGAGCGCTTCCATGCGTCGGTCGAGGCGGTTCGGACCGGCGAGGAGCCTCCGGAGGACGGCTATCGGGGCGACTACATCGTCGAGCTCGCGGCGCTCCCGGGGGATCCCGTGCCGGCGATGCTCGCGCGCATCGAGGCGACGCTCGAGCGCTTCCGTATCCACTTCGACAGCTGGGAGCGGCAGAGCGAGATCGAGCCCGAGATCGCCGAGGCCATCTCGCTGCTCGACACGTTCGTGGAGGAGGGCGCTCTGTGGGCTCGCACGAGCGCTCACGGAGACGACAAGGACCGTGTTCTCCTCCGCTCGGACGGGACACCGGGCTACTTCGCCGCCGATGCGGCGTACATCCGGAGGAAGTTCGCTCGCGGCTTCGACCGGCTCATCTACGTCCTCGGCGCCGACCACCACGGGTACGTCGGGCGCCTGCAGGCCCTCGCGGAGATGCTGGGGCGTCCTCGCGAGTCGGTCGAGGTGCTCATCTACCAGCTCGTCAACCTGGTCGAGGAAGGCGAGGCGAGGAAGATGTCCAAGCGCCGCGGAGACGTCGTCTTCCTCGACGAGCTCCTCGAGACGGTGGGCGTCGACGCGGCGCGCTGGTACCTCGTCTCCCGCGGTCACGACCAACCGCTCGAGCTCGACGTCGACCTCGCGAAGCAGAAGACGCAGAAGAACCCCGTCTACTACGTCCAGTACGCACATGCTCGGATCGCCGGCATCCTTCGCAATGCAGGCGAGCGGAGCTCGACCCCCATCGCCCTGCAGGAGCCGCTCGTGCCGGAGGAGCGGGACCTCGTCAAGCGCCTGCTCGAGTTCCCCCAGGTGGCGACCGAGGCGGCCGAGCGCCGCGCGCCCCACGCATTCCCGGTCTACGCGATCCGCGTCGCGGACGACTTCCACCGCTTCTACCACCACCATCGCGTGCTCGAGACCGAGCAGGAGGCGTTCCGGCTCGGGCTCTGCCGGGCGACGCAGCTCGTCGTCGCCTCCTGCCTCCACCTCATCGGGGTAGAGGCTCCGGAACGGATGTAGCATCAGCCAACGTGAGCCTGCCGGCTGACCCCGATCGCAACCTCGCGCTCGAGCTCGTCCGAGTAACCGAGTCGGCGGCGACCTTCGCCTCTCGCTGGATCGGTCGCGGGGACAAGATCGCGGCCGACCAGGCCTCCGTCGACGCCATGCGCCTCATGCTCGACACGGTGAGCATGCGCGGCGTCGTCGTCATCGGCGAGGGGGAGAAGGACGAGGCTCCGATGCTCTTCAACGGCGAGGCGGTCGGAGACGGAGACGGCCCCGAGGTGGACGTCGCCGTCGACCCGCTCGAGGGCACGCGGTTGACGGCCCTCGGCATGCCGAACGCGATCTCCGTCATCGCCGTCGCCGAGCGAGGAACGATGTTCTTCCCTGGCGCCGCCATGTACATGGACAAGATCGCGGTGGGGCCCGAGGCAGCCGATGCGATCGACATCAACGCGAGCCCGGGCGAGAACCTCGCGCGCGTGGCCGAGGCGAAGGAGGTCGGCATCAACGACCTCACCGTGGTCGTGCTCGAGCGCGACCGCCACGACGATCTCATCGAGGAGATCCGGGAGGCCGGCGCGCGCGTGAACCTCATACGAGACGGGGACGTCGCCCCGGCGATCGCGGCCGCCCAGCTCGGGACCGGTGTCGACCTCCTCATGGGGATCGGCGGCACGCCCGAGGGCGTGATCTCGGCCGCCGCGATCAAGTGCCTCGGCGGCGCGATGCAGGGCAAGCTCTGGCCGCGGAACGACGACGAGCGTCAGCGGCTGCTCGATGCCGGCTACGACATCGGCCGCGTGCTCACGGCGGACGACCTCGTCTCCGGCGAGAACGTCTTCGTCGCCGCCACCGGAGTGACGAACGGCGCCCTGCTGCGTGGGGTGCGCGTCATCGGCGACCGCGTCGAGACCGACTCGATCGTCATGCGCTCGCGGTCCGGGACCTTCCGCCGGATCACCGCCTCGCACCCTCTTGCCAAGATCCAGAGCCTGATGAAAGGAGCGCGCTGATGGGAGCGCACGAGCTGCACGAGACCGCCAGGGCGATCGTCGCCGACCACAAGGGAATCCTCGCCGCCGACGAGAGCACGGGCACGATCAAGAAGCGCCTCGACTCGATCGGCGTCGAGTCGACCGAGGAGAACCGGCGGTTCTACCGGCAGCTCCTCTTCGCCACGCCCGGCATGGAGGACTCGATCGGCGGCGTGATCATGTACGACGAGACGATCCGGCAGGCCGCGGACGACGGCACGCCGTTCGCCGAGCTGCTCGCCTCGAAGGGCGTCATCCCCGGGATCAAGGTCGACACCGGGGCACAGGATCTCGCGGGCTTCCCGGGCGAGAAGGTGACCGAGGGCCTCGACGGGCTTCGCGGCCGCCTCGAGGAGTACCGGGAGCTCGGTGCGCGCTTCGCCAAGTGGCGTGCCGTGATCACGATCGGGGACGGAATCCCCACCGGCGCGTGCATCCATGCGAACGCGCACGCTCTCGCGCGCTACGCGCGGCTCTGCCAGGAAGCCGGGATCGTGCCGATCGTCGAGCCCGAGGTGCTCATGGACGCCGACAACACGATCGAGCGCTGCTACGACGTGACCGCGCGCACGCTGCACACGATGTTCGGCGAGCTCGCGCGTCAGAAGGTCGACCTCCGCGGCACGCTCCTGAAGCCGAACATGGTCATCGCCGGGAAGCAGTGCCCGGAGCAGGCCTCCTCGCAGCAGATCGCCGAGGAGACCGTCAGGTGCTTCCTGAGCCACGTCCCTGCCGCGATCCCGGGGATCGTCTTCCTCTCCGGCGGGCAGTCGGAGGTCGAGGCGACGGAGAACCTGAACGCGATCAACCGGATCGGCGGCCCGTGGCCGCTCTCGTTCTCCTACGGCCGTGCGCTGCAGCAGTCGGCGCTCAAGGCCTGGGCCGGCGTGTCCGAGAACGCCGGGGCCGCTCAGGCTGCGTTCGCGCACCGGGCCCGGATGAACGCCCTCGCCGTTGCGGGCGAGTGGAGCGCCGAGCTGGAGCAGCCGGTCGCGGCCTAGAGCGCCCGACGCGCGGCCCGTGGCCGTCGAGCCCGATCCGCTCGAAGAGCACCTCCTCGGTGCCCTGCGGGCTCTCGCGCCCCCGGCGGCGCCCGTCGCCGTCCCCGCGGAGGCCGAGGCGATCTGGCGCGCCCAGGTCGACAGCCGGCAGGCCGACTACGCGGCACGCTGGCTCCAGGAGCACGGGCGGAGCTTCTACACGATCGGCTCCGCGGGCCACGAGTCGAATGCGGCACTCGCCCTCGCGCTCCGTGTGAGCGATCCGGCTCTCCTGCACTACCGGTCCGGGGCGTTCTACCTGGCGCGTGCGGCAGGCGCGGGGATCGACGGGGCGCCGGACGTCATGCGTGGCATCGTCGCCGCGGCCGACGAGCCGATTGCGGGTGGGCGGCACAAGGTCTTCGGCCGGCACGAGCTCTCGGTGATCCCCATGACCTCGACGCTCGCATCGCACCTTCCCCGGGCGGTGGGCATGGCTCTTGCGATCGATCGCGCGCACCGGCTCGGGCTCGCCTGCCCGTGGAGCGAGGACGCCGTCGTGCTCTGCTCGTTCGGAGACGCCTCGCTGAACCACGCGACCGCCCAGGCGGGGCTCAACACGGCGGCGCACTGCGCCTACCAGCACCTGCCGCTGCCGCTCCTTCTCGTGTGCGAGGACAACGGCCTCGGCATCAGCGTCCCGACGCCGCCCGGCTGGGTCGAGAGCTCTCTCCGCTCCCGTCCGTCGATCCGGTACGAGCACGTCGAGGGCACCGACCCGGCCGCAACGCTCGAGGTGTCGCGCGAGCTCGTCGACTGGGTGCGCGCCGAGCGGAAGCCGGCAGTCCTGCACCTGCGCACGGTGAGGTACCTGAGCCATGCGGGTGCGGATGCCGAGATGGCGTACCGGACGCCGAAGGCCATCCGTGCCGACTACGAGCGGGATCCGATCCTCGGGACGGCACGCTGGCTGGTCGCCTCCGGGCGCCACACCGGCGCGCAGCTCGCGGACGACTACGAGACCGCGCGCGAGCGCATGCGTGAGAAGGCGCTCGAGGCGACCGTCCTGCCGCAGATGGAGACGGCCGAGCAGGTGATGGCGCCGATCGCCCCCCGACGCCCGTGGGCCGTCGCCGAGAAGGCCGGCGGGACGCGGCTCGAGGACGCGGCCCCGGTGACGCTCGCGCAGGCGATCAATGCGGCGCTCGCCGCCGTGCTCGAGCGCCACCCCGAGGCCGTGCTCTTCGGTGAGGACGTCGCGGTCAAGGGCGGGGTGTACGGCGTCACCCGGGGGCTTCATGCGCGCTTCGGCGCGGCACGCGTGTTCGACACGCTCGTCGACGAGACGTCCATCCTCGGCCTCGCCCTCGGCGCCTCGCTCTGCGGCTTCCTCCCGATCCCGGAGATCCAGTACCTCGCGTACCTCCACAACGCCGAGGACCAGCTCCGCGGGGAGGCGGCGACGCTGCAGTTCTTCTCGCAGGGCAGATACCGGAACGGCATGGTCGTTCGAATCGCGGGCTACGGCTACCAGCGCGGGTTCGGCGGCCACTTCCACAACGACGACGCCGTCGGTGTCCTGCGCGACATCCCGGGGCTCGTGATCGCTTCGCCGTCCCGTCCGGACGACGCGGCGTCGATGCTCGCGACCTGTGTCGCCGCGGCGCAGGTGGACGGAAGCGTCTGCGTCTTCCTCGAGCCGATCGCGCTGTACCACGCCCACGACCTGTACGACGAGGGCGACGAGGCGTGGCTGGCGCGCCCGAGCGGGGCTCACGTCCCGGTCGGCTCCGGGAAGACGTACCTCGACGGCGACGACCTCACGATCGTGACCTGGGGCAACGGCCTCCTCATGTCGCTCCGCGTCGCGCGGGCGCTCCGCCTCCGGGGGATCCAGCCGCGCGTGCTCGATCTGCGCTGGCTCGCGCCGCTCCCGGTCGACGACATCCTGCGAGAGGCGAACGCGACCGGCCGGGTGCTCGTCGTGGACGAGACGCGGCGGACCGGGGGAGTCTCGGAAGGGGTCGTCGCCGCGCTTCTCGACGCGGGGTTCGACGGGCGCATGGCGAGAGTCGCGAGCAAGGACTCGTTCGTCCCGCTCGGCGACGCCGCCCGGCTCGTGCTCGTGTCCGAGGACGACATCGAGGCGGCGGCCCGGAAGCTCGTCGGCTGGAGTCGGAAGTAGGGTTCCGCGCGTGGACGCACGCGCGCTCGCATACGTCCGGACGCTCGTCTATGCCGCGCTCCTCGGCATCCCCGTCGCCTTCGCGGCAGTGCTCTTCGAGACGATGGTTCACGACGTCGAGCACGTCGTCTGGGACGTCGTCCCCGACGAGCTGGGCTGGAGCGAGCCCGCAGGCTGGTACGTGGTGGGCGTCCTCGGGCTCGCCGGCGCCCTGGTCGCCGCGGCGTGCAGGCTGCCCGGCCACGGTGGGCACAGCCCCCTCGAGGGCATCAGCACCGAGGGTGTCGCTCCCGGCGACATCTGGAGCATCCTGCTCGCGGCGCTCGCGTCGCTCGCGCTCGGCGCCGTTCTCGGGCCCGAGGCGCCGCTGATCGCTCTCGGCCTCGTGCTCGGGGCTGTGGCTTCTCGGCTCGTGCGTGCGGAGGGCACGGACGGCCAGCTCCTCGCCTTCGCCGGGGCCTTCGCCGCGATCGCCACGCTCATCGGTGGGCCGTTGGTCGCCGCGTTCATGCTCTTCGAGGTCGCCACTGCGAAAGGCTCGGTCCCCCCGCAGGCGCTCGGACGGGCTCTGCTCCCGGGCTTCGTCGCTGCCGGCTCCGGGGCGCTCATCTTCACCGGTGTCGCGGGCTGGCCGGGGCTCCACCAGGCATCGCTGAAGATGCCGTCGCTCCCCGCGTACGAGACGGTGCAGATCTCCGACCTCGCGTGGAGTCTCCCGCTCGCCGCCGCCGTCGCCGCCGTCGTGGTCGGCCTCCGCCACCTCGCACACGAGGTGAACGCTCGGGGCCCACGTCGGCCCGAGATCAAGCTCGTTGCGGCGGGGCTGCTCGTGGGCGCGCTCGCCGTCGGGTTCCGGGAGGTGACCGACGAGCCCGTCGAGCGCGTCCTCTTCTCGGGTCAGGGGGCCCTGCCGGAGATCGTCGCCGAGGGATCGGCCGGCGTCCTGGCCTTCCTCGTCCTCGCGAAGGGCCTCGCCTACGCGCTGTCGCTCGGCGGGGGCTTCCGCGGAGGCCCTGTCTTCCCGGCGCTCGCGATCGGCGTGGCGATGTGCGTGCTTGCAGCTGACCTCCTTCCCGGGCTCGCCCTGACACCTGCCGTTGCCGTCGGCGCCGCGGCGGCGACGTCGGCCGTCCTCCGGATCCCGTTCACCGCCGCTCTCCTCGCGTCGCTCCTGATGGGGCCGTCGGCGACGGAGGTCGCCCCGATCGCGGTGCTCGCAGCCGCCGTGGGATGGGTCGCCGCCGTCGCGCTGCCGAACCCCGAGGACCGCGCCGTCAAGAGGGAGGCAGCAGGAGCTGCCGCGTCGGAGCCCGCTGCGCCCTAGGGCTCTCCGGGAGGTCGCTCGGCCTCGTCGTCCGTCCGCGTCTCCGACCGCCGGAAGACCCTGGTGAGGCCGGTCCGGGCCGTCTCCTGCCCGGCGCCCTGCTTGGCTTCCTTCCTCTCACGCCTCCCGGCGCTCATCTCGTCCTTCTTCACCTTCGCATCGGCGTAGGACTCCTTGACGAGCTTCGAGCCGCCGCTCCAGCCGAACACGACGCACAGGAGGATGATCGCGAAGCCGACGTTGAACGCCGTGGTGACGAGCTGTTGCCCGAGCGAGTACGCCGCGGCGGTTGTCGAGTCGGTGTAGCTGTCGAGCGCGAACGAGTTGAACGCCTGGTTGATCCCCAGACCGCCCGGCGTGAACGACAGGATGTTCGCGAGCTGGTTCGAGCCGAGCACCGCCATGACGGAGCCGAACGTCACGGGTATCCCGTAGGCGGCGAGGAACAGCATGATCACGCCGATCTTGGCCGCGTATCCGCCCATCTGCGGGAGGAGCACCCAGTTCACGTAGGCGCGGAGGTCTCCCAGGATGGCCGCTCCGGCCTTGGCCTTCTTCCACATCTCCTTCACCTTCTTCCAGAAGATGCGGAGCAGGAGGACGAGGAGGAAGCTCGCACCGCCGATGATCGCGAGCGTCAGAACCGGGTGGTTCTCGAGCGCGTCCTGCTCGTTCCCGAACTGGAAGTCGAAGGAGCCCCTGATCTGGGAGAAGAGGTAGACGTAGATCAGCGTTCCGATCACGAAGTAGAAGATCTTCTGCACCACGTAGCCGGCGAGGATGCCCGGGAAGGTGGCGCCCCGGATGACGGCGACGAACATGAGGAGCGTGACGAACGTCCCGAGGTTCGCGGGCACGAAGTTGTTCAGCGCGACCCCCGTGGCATACGCAGCGAGGACCGGCATGAACTCGACGCTCCCGGGATACGCGTAGCGCAGGATCCCGTACCAGCCGAGCGCGGTCAGCGCCGTCTGCGCTCCCTGGAAGATGCAGCCGACGATGAGGTAGCCGATCGAGATCTGGGTGAGGATGTCCCAGAGCTCCCGGAACCAGCCGCGGACATCGATCCCGGCGACGTGCAGCACGGCGAGCACGACGAGGATCCCGACGATCCAGGCTGCGATCTTCACGATCCGCTGTCGCGGCGAGGGCGTCTGGACGGCACCGGGGCCCGACGCGACTGCAGCCGTCGTCATGCGGGCAGCCTAGCGTCCGGCTTTGCCGGAAGCAGACTCTGTCGGGCCTCGAGCGGGGCCCGCCCGTCGCGGATCGTCGAGCCGGGCCGGCAGGGGTGGATCGCCCCGGCGCGAAACCCGCAAGCCATGAGCACCTCTCCAGCTGCAACGGACCGCGGAGACCTCAGAAGCACCACGTACGAGCTCTTCGTCATCGGAGTCTCGATCCTCTCGATCGTCAACCTCGCCATCCTTCTCGTGCTCGACTTCCGCTCCGAGCCCTGGGTGCTGGTCTCGATCGTCGAGGCGGCGCTGACGGTCATGTTCGTGATCGACTTCCTGCTCAGGCTGACGAGCGCGGAGGACAAGGTCGCGTACATCCGTCGAGGCGGCGTGTTCGATCTGCTCGCCTGCCTGCCCGGGTTTCGCATCTTCCGTCTCTTCCGCATCTATCGGGCGATCCACGTCATTCGACGGCTGGGCGGCGGGCGCATCTTCGGCGAGCTGCGCGCGGGGATCGCCTCGGGCGCGCTGTACTTCGTCATCTTCTTCGGCATCTGCACCCTGGAGTTCGTCGGGCTCCTCGTGCTCTGGTTCGAGGAGGACGCGCCCGGTGCGAACATCACGACGGCGGGGGACGCGCTCTGGTGGGGATACGTCACGGCGACCACCGTGGGCTACGGGGACGAGTACCCCATCACGAGGGGCGGACGAATCGCCGGGCTCGTCATGCTCACGGTCGGAGTGACGGTCTTCGCGACCCTCTCCGGCTTTCTCGCGAACACGTTCCTCTCGACGAAGGCGGAGCCGACGCAGACGACGGACGGCGACGACCTCGAGCAGATGCTCCGTGACGCAGAGCGCCTGAACACCGAGCAGCAGGCCGTCCTCGAGCGGCTTCGTGCGCGCGTGATCGAGCTCGAGGGTAGTTCGTAGGACAGGGCCTCGAGACGTCCGCTCGCCTTCGTCGCCGCCGGTGACGGGTCGATCAGCGTCAATAAGGTCTGGTGGGAGGGAGATGAGAACCCAGGATGCGTAGCGAGTTGCCTGACGGGGCCGACACAGGTGCGGGCGAGCACGGGGGGACGGTGCTGCCCTCCTGGGCGCAGCGCACGGCCGATCGTCGACGCCGAGGTCCTGCGAACGTCGTCCCGCATCTCACCCCCTCCGAGCGGGAGGCGCGAGGGAGGGCCGAACGTGCCGACGTTCCGCGCCGAAGCCATGGCGACTGGGAGCCCTCGCCGCTTCGACCGGATCCGGTCGCGCTGCTCGAGGAGCAGGCGCGAACGCGAGTGCCGGAGCTCGTGCCGATTCGCTACGGGCGGATGCTCACGTCACCCTTCGCGTTCTACCGGGGCGCCGCGTACGTCATGGCCGCCGACCTCTCGCCTGCCTCGCGCACCGGCCTCGAGGTGCAGCTGAGCGGCGACGCACACCTCTCCAACTTCGGGGGCTTCGCTGCGCCCGACCGGCGTCTCGTCTTCAGTCTCGACGACTTCGACGAGACGCTCCCGGGCCCGTTCGAGTGGGACGTGAAGCGTCTCGTCGCGAGCTTCGCCGTGGCCGGTCGTGACCTCGGGCTCTCCGAGACCGAGCGCAGGGCCGCGGTGATGGGCTGCACACGGGCCTACCGGACGACGATGCACGAGTTCGCCGGAATGCGGACGATGGACGTGTGGTACGCGCGCCTCGAGTTCGACGACCTCATCGAACGATGGGGCGACGTCGCGGGCAAGAAACGGGTCGCGAGAACGCGGCGGTTCGTGGAGAAGGCACACACGAAGGACAGCCTCAGGGCGTTCGCAAAGCTCACGAAGGTCGTCGACGGCCGAAGGCGGATCATCAGCGACCCACCCCTGATCGCGCCGATCGACGAGCTGTTGCCCGCCGCCGAGCACGATGCCCTGGACGCTGCTCTCCGCTCGATTCTGCGCTCGTACCGGCGCTCGCTTCCGCGCGATCGGCGCAAGCTGCTCGAGCGGTTCGAGTACCACCACGCGGCGCGCAAGGTCGTCGGCGTCGGATCCGTGGGCACGCGGGCCTACATCGCGCTCCTCGTCGGGCGGGACGAGGGCGACCCGCTCTTCCTGCAGTTCAAGGAGGCGCAGCGCTCCGTCCTCGAGGCGTTCCTCGGCAAGAGCGAGTTCGCGAATCACGGGCAGCGCGTCGTCGAAGGCCAGCGAATGCTGCAGCCGGCGAGCGACCTCATGCTCGGCTGGGACCGAATCTCCGGCATCGACGGCGTGGAGCGCGACTTCTACGTGCGGCAGCTCTGGGACTCGAAGGCATCCGTCGACGTGGACAACCTCGATGCGAAGGGAATGTCGATCTACGGGGAGATCTGCGGCCGGACGCTCGCGTACTCGCATGCCCGCTCGGGTGACGCCATTGCGATCTCGACCTACCTGGGCACGGGAGACGCGTTCGACCGGGCGATGGCGTCGTTCTCCGAGATCTACGCCGACCAGAACGAGCGAGACTACGCAGCGCTCCAGGCCGCGGCGGTTGACGGGCGGATCCCGGTCGAGCCCGGCGTCTAGAGCCTCTCGCCCGCGGGAACGGCCCCGAGCCGATCAGGGCGCGCGGTCGCCGGCCGCGGCGCGGTCGGCGAGGATCAGGGATCTCGGCGCTTCGACCCGTGCGGCCGGAATAGAGCGGTCTCCCGAGCGGAGGCGCTCGAGCGCGTTCGCCTTGTCCTCGCCCGTCACGAGCCAGAGGACCATCCTCGCCCGGTCGATCGCCGGATACGTGAGCGTCATCCGGCGTCGCCCCCGGTACTCGCCGGTCGTGGCGACGTTCTGATCCGCGACGTCGAGCACGGGGTCGTCCGGGACGAGCGAGGCGGTGTGCCCGTCCGCTCCCAGCCCGAGGTGGACGAGATCGAGCCGTTCGGGCAGCGTGGACGCGTACGCCGTGGCGGCCGTCTCGAGATCGGCCGCGTCGACCAACATGGCGTTCACGCGTGCCCTCCCTTCGGGCGGGAGGCTCTCGAGGAGCCGGGTGAGGTTGCGGTCCGGCGAGTTCAGGGGGGCGACGCGCTCGTCGACCTGGAACACGGCGACACGGTCCCACGGGAGACGATCGCCGAGCAGAGCGAGCATCGCCCACGGCGTATGCCCGCCGGAGACCGCGAAGGAGAACTCCCCTCGCGCCTCGACTGCCGCATCCGCCTGCGCGACGACGATCTCGGCACCTCGCTCGGCAACGGCCTCGGCGTCCGCGAGGATCTCGATCTCCGCCGCCAAGCGGCGTCAGCCCTTCTCGCCGTGCCCGCCGAACTGCTCCCGCATCGCCGAGAGCACCCTGTTGGCGAAGTCGTCGAGGTCGCGCGACGCGAACCGTGAGTAGAGGGCGGTCGTGAGCACCGGTGTCGGAACGCCTGCCTCGATGGCCGCGATCGACGTCCAGCGGCCCTCGCCGGAGTCGGAGACGTCGCCGCTCTGCTCCTCGAGCGTCGGCGATGCATGGAGTGCGGCGGCGGTGAGGTCGAGGAGCCACGAGCCGACCACGCTGCCCCTGCGCCAGAGCTCGGCGACCTCGGCGGTGTCGATCTCGTAGAGGAAGTGCTCCGGATGCTCCAGCGGCGCGGTCTCGGCGTCTGCGTCCCGTGACCGCTTGCCCGCGTCCGCGTTCCGGAGCACGTTCAGGCCTTCCGCGTACGCCGCCATGAGCCCGTACTCGATGCCGTTGTGCACCATCTTCACGAAGTGGCCCGCGCCGGTCGGCCCGCAGTGGAGGTAGCCGCGCTCCGCCGAGCTCGGCTCGCCCGTGCGACCCGGGGTCCGCGGCGCCGCGTCCGGGCCCGGCGAGAGAGAGCGGAAGATCGGCTCGAGGCGGGCGACGATCTCGGTCTCGCCGCCGATCATCAGGCAGAAGCCCCGCTCGAGGCCCCAGACGCCGCCGCTCGTCCCGACGTCGAGGTGATGGATGCCGCGCTCGCGAAGCGTCGCCGCGTGACGGAGGTCGTCGTGGTAGTGCGTGTTGCCGCCGTCGATCACGACGTCTCCGGGCTCGAGCGCCCCTGCGACGTCCTCGATCGCCTTCGTCGTCACCTCGCCTGCCGGCACCATGACCCACACCGCGCGTGGCGCTTCGAGCTTCGCCGCGAGCTCGGCGTACGACGACGCGCCCTCGGCTCCGTCCGCCACGACCGCCTCGACCGCGTCGGCGTGGATGTCGTAGCCCACGCAGCGATGGCCGTTCCGCAGGAGCCTGCGCACGATGCCCGCTCCCATCCGTCCGAGCCCGACCACTCCGAGCTGCATGTGCACGTCCTCGGGCATCCGCTCCCTCCTCTCTAGGTCTCGTCCCGGGAGAGCTCCCGGTACCGGCGGATCAGCGCGTTCGTGGAGGAGTCGTGCGAGAGCTCCGGCTCACCCTCGCTCTGCAGCTCCGGAACGATCCGCTGCGCGAGGTCCTTGCCGAGCTCGACGCCCCACTGGTCGAACGAGTTGATGTTCCAGACCGTGCCCTGCGTGAAGACGCTGTGCTCGTACAGGGCGACGAGTGCCCCGAGCGCGCGGGGAGTCAGCTTCTCGGCCAGGATGACGTTCGTCGGCCGGTTCCCCTCGAACACCCGGTGCGGGAGAGCCGCCTCGTCGACTCCGTCCGCGCGCACCTCCTCCTCGGTCCGTCCGAACGCGAGCGCTTCCGCCTGGGCGAAGACGTTCGACATCAGGAGGTCCTGCTGGTCGCCGACGGGGTCGAGGGCCTTGGCGAAGCCGATCAGATCGACCGGCACGAGCCGTGTCCCCTGGTGGATCAGCTGGAAGAAGCTGTGCTGGCCGTTCGTGCCCGGCTCGCCCCACGTGATGGCGCCGGTGTCGTAGTCGACGCGGCTCCCGTCGAGCGCGACGCTCTTGCCGTTCGACTCCATCGTCAGCTGCTGGAGGTAGGCGGGGAAGCGTGCGAGGTACCGGCTGTACGGCATCACGCCGTAGCTCTGTGCGCCCAGGAAGTCCGCGTACCAGACGGCGAGGAGCCCGTGGAGCACGGGGAGGTTTCGATCCGGCGGCGCGTGGCGGAAGTGCTCGTCCATCTCGTGGAAGCCGGCCAGGAGCTCGGCGAAGCGCTCCGGCCCGACGGCGAGCATGGTCGAGAGCCCGATGGCCGAGCCCATCGAGTAGCGCCCGCCGACCCAGTCCCAGAAGCGGAACATGTTCTCCGTGTCGATCCCGAACTCGCTCACGGCGGCGGCGTTCGTGGAGACGGCGACGAAGTGGCGCGCGACTGCCGCGTCGTCCTCGAGGGCCGCGAGAGCCCAGGCGCGGGCCGTCCGTGCGTTCGTCATCGTCTCGAGCGTCGTGAACGTCTTCGACGAGACGACGAACAGCGTCTCCTCGGGCGAGAGGTCGCGGGTCGCCTCCGTGAAGTCCGCAGAGTCCACGTTCGAGACGAACCTGAACGTCAGGTCGGGGCGCGCGTAGTGCCGAAGCGCCTCGTACGCCATCACGGGGCCGAGGTCGGAGCCACCGATCCCGATGTTGACGACGTTCCGGATCGGCCTCCCCGTGTGGCCCGTCCACTCGCCGGAGCGAACCCGCTCGGAGAACGAGGCCATCCGGTCGAGCACGTCGTGCACCTCTCCGACGACGTCGACTCCGTCCACGACGAGCGAGCGGCCCCGCGGCATCCGGAGCGCGACGTGGAGCGCCGGGCGGCTCTCGGTCGTGTTGATCCGGTCGCCCCGGAACATCGCCTCGATCCTCTCCCCGAGGCCGGACTCCTCCGCGAGCTGACGTAGGAGATCGAGCGTGTCGTCGGTGACGCGGTTCTTCGAGTAGTCCAGGTAGAGGCCCGCGGCCTCGGCCACGAGCCGCTCCCCCCGGCCCGGATCCTCGGCGAAGAGCGTCCGGAGGTGAGCGAGGCCCATCTCGGCGGAGTGACGCTCGAGCGCCGCCCACGCAGGTCGCTCGCGGAGTCGCTCAGGCATGGCCGAAGCATCGCACGTCAGACGAGAGTCTCTGGTCGCGAATATGCGAGCCAGCGACACATGACTCCTCCTTCGTGAAGGCTCTGACAGGCGGATCTCGACGCCTCCGGGGTGGCAGAGATGCGCTCGACGACCGGACCGACCCACCATCGCCCGATCGACGGTTCTGCGAGAGTGGAAGGGCAAACGAACAGGAGGCTCGACTTGATCGCGACCGACTATCCGTTCCTCGAGGTCATCTGGACGATGTTCGTGTTCTTCGCGTTCATCATCTGGATCTGGATCCTCATCACGATCTTCGCGGATCTGTTCCGCCGCAAGGACGCGTCGGGTGGGAAGAAGGCCCTGTGGATCATCTTCCTGATCCTCTTGCCCTTCATCGGCGTCCTCACCTACCTGATCACGAACCATGACGGGATGGCGGATCGGAACATGGCTCAGATGCAGAAGCAGCAGGAGCAGATGGACGAGTACGTCAAGTCCGTCGCGGGCAGCGGTGGCGCTGCGGGCGAGATCGAGAAGGCGAAGGCGCTGCTCGACTCCGGAGCGATCACGCAGCAGGAGTACGACTCGATCAAGGCCAAGGCGCTCGCTTCATAACGAGACGGAGAGAGAGGAGGGGCGATGGAAGAGATCGGCCCTGTGGACTACGCGATCATCGCCTTCCCCGGGAACCAGTTCCGAGGGGAGATCGCGCCCGCGCTGGCCGACCTCGTGGATGCGGGAACGATCCGCATCATCGACGCCACGTTCGTGGTGAAGGACGAGGACGGCAACATCGGGGCGTTCGAGCTCACCGAGCTCGCTCCGGACGTCCAGGAAGCGCTCGCCGTGCTCGACATCGACGTGGGTGGGCTCTTCAACGAGGAAGACATCGTGGCGGCCGGCGAGGAGCTCGAGCCGAACTCATCTGCGTGCCTCCTCGTGTGGGAGAACGTGTGGGCACGCAACGTCGCCCAGGCGATGCGAGATGCGGGCGGCGTGCTTCTCGACTTCGACCGGCTGCCGCACGACGTCGTGCAGGCGGCGCGCGAGTTCGTGCTCGCTGCCGCAGAGGAGGTGGGGAGCTGATGTTCGCGCGCAGGGGACCCGGCATCGTCGGGGTGGCGGCCCGCACTGCGGTCGTCGCCGGCACTGCGACGGCCGTGTCGGGCCGCGTTGCCCGTCGCCAGCAGGAGAAGTACGCGCAGCAGGATGCCGCGTCCATGCAGCAGCAGGCTGCTGCGATGGAGCAGGGAATCGGCCAGCAGGCTGCCGCGGCCCCGCCGGACTACACCGCCGAGCTCGAGCAGCTCGCGCAGTTGAAGGCGCAGGGGATCCTCACCGAGGAGGAGTTCCAGGCGAAGAAGAAGCAGATCCTGGGCATCTGAGCCCTCGGCACCGGCTTCACCCGTCGAGAACGAGAGAGCCCCGCGCGTGCGGGCTCTCTCGTTTCCGGGCCTCCGCCGTTCGGACGGCGGTTCGCCGGTTCGATCGCGGCCGCTGCCCGACGACGTGCAAGATGGGTGCTCCGTGAGTCGTCCAGTCGGAGATCCAAGTGCGCCGCGCTCGGCGCGCCTGGCCGCGGCAGGGTTCGCCGTCGTCGCCCTCTTCGCGGCCGCTGCCGCCGGGTGCGGCGGGGGCACCGACGACTCGGCTTCGGCCGAAGCGGCCGTGCAGGCGCAGTACCCGGACAGCGAGGCGACGTGCGCGAAGAGCGACTACGAGTACGGAGGCGACAAGGCCTACTCGTGCACGCTCGGTGCGAAGCGCCTGTGCGTCGCGTTGATCGACGGGGAGCTTCTCGAGCTGTGGGACGAGCGGCCGCTGCGACCCGGCGAGCCCGGGTACAGCGATCAGTTCGGCGCAACCGTACGCACGGGCCCGTCCTGCTGACGCGGCGACGAGGCATAGCGACTCATACAGAACCCTTACGAGACCACCGTCGCTCGAGGAGTCAGAATAGAGGTGGAAGCAAGAGCGATCGACGTACCAGGAGGGGGTGAACGGTCGCCATGAGGTCACGGCACTTGCGACTCGGAGCGATGCTCGTCCTCGTCGTCGCAGCATTGGCGCTCGTGGTCTCCGGCGCGCTCGCGCAGCCGGATGCCAGAGGCGGCAAGGGCAAGGGGAAGAGCAGAGGGACCGACAAGGTGACGATCTGCCACAAGGGCAAGAGGACGATCCGTGTCGGTGCGCCGGCACTGAAAGCCCATCTCAGGCACGGAGATCAGCCGGCACCCTGCTCGTGGGAGCCCGCGGTCACGCCGGGGCCGAATCAGGCCGTGCTCGTCGTCTTCAAGTACGTGACGAACGACAACGGCGGCACGAAGGCTCCGTCTGACTTCACGATCACGGTCAGCGGTGTCTCTGTCATCGGCGGGAGCTCGTTCCCCGGATCTGCGGCCGGTACGGCCAAGGTCGTCCTCGGAGGCGGCTCCTACAGCGTCACGGAGGCCGCTGTGCCCGGCTACACGCTCTGGAGCGCGTCCGCGGGGTGCGCGGGAACCATCGCTCCCGGGCAGGAGAAGACCTGTCTCCTCGTGAACGACGACGTTCCCAAGTGAGGCGTGTGAGAGCCGGAGCGCAGCCTCGTCGCCGTCCTCGATAGCCGCCTTCGGATAGCCGCCTTCGGCTCGGAGCCGACGGCGGAGCCGGTCAGGACTGACCGCGAGGCGGCGCGATTGCCGCAGCGCGGACGTCGGGACCACCGCTCTTCTGCCTGGAACTACCGATGTGGGCTCCGTCTCGTCGCGGGATGCTGAGGACGGAAGGAGGTGACGTGATGACTGTCGCTCCGCTTCCAGGTCGAAGCCCGATCTCAGCGGGTCGTCCGAGTCGCCCACACGGCCGCCTCGCAGAGTGGGCCGTCGGGTCGGCGGCCGTCTTCGGAGTCGCGTTCGCAGTGTCGATCGGAACGATTGCGATCGCGTACGCGGCCGGAGTCGAGAGTGCCGTCGAGGACAACTGGCTCGGGGCGTTGCTCGTCTTCGTGGCATTCGCCGGGGTCGTCGGCTCGCTGGCGGCGTTCGCGATGGCGATCGTCGCCCGGATCCGACACGAGCGCTGGAAGCTCCTGTGGCTCCCGCTCTGCCTGCTCCCGGGGCTCATCGCCTTCGTGATCCTCGGCGAGGCATTCTTGTGGGAGTAGCCGTTCACGCCGGCGAGACTCGAGGCAAGTCCAACACCTCTTGCGCTCTTGCCGCGCGGTGAGTTGGATGTGATGCGGGGCAGGCGCGAGGGCTGAAGGGCTCGCGAGAACGGGGGGGAGTCGTCCTGGTGGTCTTCCTTCGCTGCGCGAGCGGAGAGGTCATCGCGCCTGTCCCACCATCGCACGGCAGTAGCACCGAGGCGAAGTCGTTTCCGAGCGTCTCGGAGCACGTTCGCAGCATGAGTGGGGCACGGCCGCTCACCATCGCGGCTGCAGGGTGAGCTCGCTGGCGAGCACCAGCGGCATGATCGCGAGGTACGCGATCAGCTGCGGTTAGCCGCAGAGGCGTCAGGCCGCGCGAGGAGGAGCGCCGCGATCGCGAGCGCGGCGAAGACGAAGTCCCCGACGAAGAACGCGAACCCGTGCACGACGAAGAAGACGGGCCAGAACCAGAACGCGAGCCAGGCCCAGCGCTCGCCGCGTCGGTAGGCGGTCAGTGTGATCGCAAGGCCGAACGCGGCCATGCCGGCCGCGAACGTGGACATGAGCAGCGTGTCGTGCCGATCGACGGGCTCCTCGAACCACCCGCCGGGAAAGACGCCGAAGAGGAAGACGAGCGCACAGAAGAGGACGAAGACCAGCCAGGCGTATCGACGCACCGCTGCCACGGCGCGTCACTCTAGTGCGCGGCCCGGTTGGAGTCGCCCCAGAGAGTCTTCGCCCGACTCAGATGGTGTGCTGCGGCGGTGTGCGCCGCCAAATCCACGTCTACGTCGATTGAACCCCGAGACGGTGCGTGACGTCGAGCCGGTTCTACATCCGTCGAGCGATACCGTCTCGGCAAAGGAAAAGCCCCGACTAGCGGGGGCTCTTCCGAGAGCGGACGAAGGGACTCGAACCCTCGACACCTGGCTTGGGAAGCCAGTGCTCTACCAACTGAGCTACGTCCGCGTGGCCTGGATTCTAGCCGCGTTGCGGCCTTCGTCCTCCACCGACGACGCCGCTTCCACGCCGACTCGAGCTGCGGCGAATCCGTCCAGACGGCTTCCGAAGACGTCGTCCGCTCTCCACACGAGGTGCCCGTCAGGTGTCACGACCGGCCTCCGGGTGCCGCGACCTCTCCGGTCAGCGGGGCACGAACGGATGGAGCTCGTCCTCGCCCTCCTTGACGACGCCGTAGCTCGACTCGGGGAGCTCGTTCCAGGCGCCCGGGAGGTCGCCGAGCGGCTCCGAGACGATGAGCCGCGTCTCCTCGGACACCGCCTGGAAGATCTGTTCGTCCGGGTACATGTCTCGGAGGGTCGTCACGTCGGTCGAGTAGTAGAGCGAGGGGGAGCTGTGCTCGCTCGAGTAGCGGACGGCCCACACGGTCACGCCGTCCGTCGTCGCCACGGTCATCTGGATCGGGTGCTCGACGCCGTGCCGCCGGCAGGTCTCCTCGATGAAGCCGACGGCGCGCTCGATGGCACCGGGCGGGTCGTCCTCGAGCCCGAACGTCAGGGCGAGGAAGAAGAACAGCTCGGAGTCGGTCGAGCCCTCGATCTGCGGGAAGAGCTCCGGATCGACCTGCAGGGCCAGGTCGCGCTTGACCCGGTGGAAGTCCCGGATCAGCCCGTTGTGCATCCACAGCCAGCGGCCGTGACGGAACGGGTGGCAGTTCGTCTGCTGAACCGGCGAGCCCGACGAGGCGCGGATGTGCGCGAAGACGAGCCCCGACTCGACGTGCATGGCGAGCTCGCCGAGGTTGCGGTCGCTCCAGGCCGGCTCGACGCTGTGGAACACGCCGGGCGTGTCGCCGACCCCGTACCAGCCGATCCCGAAGCCGTCGCCGTTCGTCGTCTCCGGTCCGAGCTGGGCGTGGAGGCTCTGGTCGATGAGCGAGTGCGCCGGAGTGCAGAAGCAGATCGAGAAGACCGGCTTGTACAGGAGCTCCTCGATGCGAACCCTCGTGCCCGAGTATGCGAGCCAGCGGCACATGTCGTCCTCCTTCGTCTCGGTGGCCCGGCCGGACCGCAGGCGGCGGCCCGTCCAGTATCTCAACGGCGTCCTTCCTGGTCGCCGAATCGCCTGAGTTCGGCGCGGGTCCAGCGCCGCCTTGACAGGTTCATCATCGATCGCCCCTACAGTCCCGTGCGTGCGCGCGCTTCTCGTCGTACTGCTGCTGGCCGTCGCGGCGGCGTCTGCCGGTGCCGTGCCGGCCCCGGGAGCGCGCGAGGCAGACTCGTCGGTCTTCTCGGGGCTCGGCACGTGGATCGACATCTACGACGGCGCCGTTCTTGCGAGGCCCGAGCGAACTGCCGAGCGGATCGCCGCCCGAAAGGTCGACGTCGTCTGGATCGAGACGGCCAACTACCGTGCGCCGGCCGACGTCGTGAAGCCAGGGGCGCTCGGACGCCTCGTCGATGCGCTTCATGCCCGGGGCGTGCGCGCCGTTGCCTGGTACCTGCCCGGTCACCTCGACCAGGCGCGAGACGTTCGACGGTCGCTTGCGATGCTCTCCTTCCGGACCCCCACGGGGGGAGCATTCGACGGAGTCGCCCTGAACGTCGAGGCGACGAAGCTGAAGAACGTCGGGCTTCGCTCTCGCAGGGCGGTCGCGCTCGCGCGGCGGACCGGCCAGGCGGCGGGGGAGACGCCGCTCGCGATCGTCCCCTTCAACCCGCGCGGCCTCGAGAAGCGCCCGAAGACGTGGCCGCGCTTCCCGTGGGCCGAGCTCGCGGAGGCTGCGGATGCCTTCGCGCCGATGGCCTACACGGGCGGCGCCCTCGAGGGCTTCGACGCGACGTACGGCTACGTGACCCGGGCGATCCGGCTCCTCCGTGCCCAGACGGGACGGCCCGACGTGCCGATCCATGTGGCGGGCGGGGTCGCGGACCGCCTCGGTCCCGAGGAGCTCGCCGGCTTCGTCGCGGCGGTCGAGGACGACGGAGGGACGATCGGCGTCAGCCTCTACGACTGGGCGACCACCCCACAGCGTGCGTGGGCGCCTCTCGCGAGGCTCAGCCGCTAGGCCAGGCTTCAAGAAGTCGATCGCGCGTCACGACCAGGTGCTCGGGAACGACCTTCACGTCCGCCAGAACGGGCATGAAGTTCGTGTCACCCGTCCAGCGCGGGACGACATGGAGATGAAGGTGATCGGTGATCCCCGCCCCGGCCGCGCGTCCGAGATTCCATCCCAGGTTGAAGCCGCCCGGGTCGGAGAGCTGCTCGAGCGCGTCCATCGCGGCGACCGAGAGGCCGTGGATCTCGACCACCTCCTGCTCCGTGAGCTCGGAGAGGGCCGCGACATGGCGTTTCGGAGCGACCATGACGTGCCCTGACGAGTACGGGTACCTGTTCAGGAGCGCGACCGCATGTACCCCGTCTCGCACGAGGAGCGATCCCTCGGCTCCCGGCGTCGCGGTCGCCTCGAGGCAGAAGACGCAGTCCTCCTGATCGTCCGCCTGCGTGATGTACTCGAGCCTCCAGGGTGCCCAGAGGGGCTTCCTCATGCGTCGTTTCTACCAGGGCGTACCCCCGGGTGCGTACATCGGACGGATGTAGACTCGCGACTCCATGTGGAGTTACGCATTCAAGCTCGCCGGGGCAGCGGCACTCGTCATCCTCGCGGGCGTGCTCGCGATCGTGCTGTTCGCGGACATCTGGATGCGGGTCGGCCTTGGTGCAGCGTTCCTCGTCGTCGGTGGCGGGCTCCTGCTCCTCGCCTGGCGCGTGGACAGGAAGGATCGTGAGGCCCGAAAGGGCCTCGACGAGCTGCCCCCGGTCTAGGTCCGCCTGCCTCACGCGTAGGATCGACCGGGACGGTCATGTCCCGGAAGACGTTGCTGCCTCTCCTCGGCATCGCGCTCGTTCTCGGCGTTGCCGTCGGCTGTGCCCATGGCGCTCAGGGTGAGGCCGGGACGACTCCGGCGAACGTCGAGCGCGTCGTCGACGGCGACACGCTTCGTCTCGGGAGCGGTGAGCGAGTGCGCCTCCTCCAGATCGACGCGCCAGAGGCGGGGGAGGAGTGCTACGCGACGAGGGCGACCGCCGAGCTGATGCGGCTCGTGCCGCGTGGCCGGAGGATCACGCTCGAGACGGATCCCGTCAGCGACGTCCGCGATCGCTACGGGCGGCTCCTTCGCTACGTGCACTTCCGCGGCACGAACGTGAACGTCGAGCTCGTCCGACGAGGCGCGGCGACCCCGTACTTCTACGACGGTCAGCGCGGCAAGTACGCGAGGCGCCTGCTGGCTGCGATGACGGAGGCCAGGCGTGCTCGGCGAGGCATGTGGGGGCGGTGTCTCGTCGTCTGGCGCCCCGAGTCGCCGGTCACCACCCGACCGAGGTAGGCGCTCCCTCGTTCGAGGGGCGACCGGTGCGCGAATCCTGACTATCGGTCCGGCGACGCCTAGACCTCAAGTGAGGGATACGGAACGCCGATAAGCCTGAACTGAGAGAGCGTGAACGAGACGACGAGGGAGAACCCCATGACTGCGGCCCAGTTCGAGCTGATCGACGAGACCGAAGCAGAAGCGATCCTTAGGTGGCGGTTCGAGGAGCTCGTGCGCGCCGGCTACGACATCGGCTCGGCGCTCGTCCTCGCGTCTCACGTCGAGATCGACCTCCACGACGCCTCGCGCCTCACGCTCGCCGGGTGCCCTCCCGAGACGGCGCTCAGGATCCTTCTCTAGCGCCGTTGGCGCAGCAGGTCCGGGCCCCGATGCGGCGGGGGCCCTGGCCTACGCCCGCCTCGCGCTCTTCCGGGAGCGACGGCTCTAGCGGCAGGCCGAGTAGTCCTGACCTTCCCCTAGCGGGCCGTCGCCGTATCCGACCCGCTCCTGCCACGGCAAGCAGTAGTCGTTCCGGGCCGAGAGTGCGAGCAGCATCACGGCACCGAGGAGGACGGCGAGCGCAACGACGGCTCCGGCTCTTCGTGGCATGGGCAGAGTGTCGGTTCGGATGCCGGGCCCGGCAATCCCCGGTTGGGTGATCAGCGCGTCTCGGCCGCGGGCCCCGGCGTCGGTCGGCTGGAACAGGGGGTCAGGGGTGCGCGGTTCGGCGTGGGTCCTTCCGGGCTAGACTGGCAGGCTTATGCCCTATCTTTACCTCGTCCGCCACGGCCAGCCCGATTTCGCCGGCAACTACGA
>JBFFGH010000008.1:0-38229 GCA_041557575.1 Gaiellaceae bacterium | reverse complement strand
GGCCCCCAGGCGCTCGAACGCCGCCAGCGCGCCCTCGAGCTCCGCGGTCGCGCTGTGCTCGTCGCGGCCCAGCCGGTACGCGAGTGCGAGCAGGGTGCGTGCCTGGGCGGTCTCGTACGGGGCGCCGACCTCGGCCCACTCGTCGCGCGCGTGTCTCAGGCTCTCGATCGCGCGTGCCGCCTCCTTCTCCGCGAGCGCGATCCGTCCGTGCGCGATGTGCAGGATCGCGTCGAAGGCGCGTGTGCGCCGCTCGCCGATCTTGTACGCGTCCACGATCTGCTCGAGCTCCCCGACGGCTGCTCGTGCCGTCGTGAGGTCTCCCGCCGCCAGTGCGAGCTCCACCTGGGCGGGGAGCCGGCGGAGCCTCGTCAGCGGGTCCTTGACGTGCCCGAGCGAGCTCGCGATCCCCGCGACGGCTGCGTCGAGCTTGCCCTCGGCGAACCGGAGGAGCGCGAGACCGGGCTGCGGATCGCGGCCGAGCTCGTTCGAGGTCCGGTACGCCTCCTCGGCTCCTGCGTAGTCTCCGCGGCGGCGCCTGATCTCGCCGATCTCGTAGAAGCCGAAGGCCGTGATGCCCTGGTCGAAGTCGGACAGCTCCTGGCAGGCCGCCGTGGCCTGTGCCTCGGCGGCGGGCCAGTCACCGCGGATGCGCAGCGCCTCGGCCCGGTGGATCCGGCAGGCACCCGGGAAGCCGGTGACGTCCAGCTGATCGCAGAAGCGGTTCGCCGCCTCGGTCCACTCGGTCGCCCGCCTGATGTCGCCGACGTCGTGGCAGGCGCTGATCGTGAGGCAGTAGACGACACCTGCCGTGTGAGGCCGCAGCTGGCCGCCCATCGCGGACGCCGACGCCTCGTCCAGCAACGCGAGCCCGCGCTCCGTGTCCCCGCGCTTGATCGCGACCCGGCCCTTTCCTCCGATCGCGAGCATCTGGACGTCCCGGTCGCCGACGCGCGTTGCGATGTCGTAGGTCTCGTCCAGGAGCTTGTCCGCCTTGACGTAGTTGCCCTCGGCGAAGAGCGCCGCGATCGCATGCATCAGCGACAGGCGGGCGTGCTCGGGCGCCTCCGGGACACCGGCGAGGATCCGCTCGGCGGTCGCCAGCCATCCGTTGGAGATCGCGAACGAGCCGCGCGCCTCGTAGTCCCACGCGAGCGTGAGCGCCATCCGGGCCGACCCGAGGGCGTCGCCCGCGGCGTCGTACGCGGCGTACGCGCGCTCTCGCAGCGCGATCGCCTCGTCGAGCTTTCCGCTCCACCAGGCGGCAGAGCCGAAGCTCTCGAGGTCGGGGGCCGCGAGCTCGCTCGCTTCGAGCGTCGAGTAGGAGGCATAGGCAGCACGCCAGGCCTGGCGGCCCGCGGCGGCACGTGCTTCCTCGAGTGCGTCGACTACCTGGGACACAGGACGCTCATTGTGGCTGTTGTGTCGTGGGCTGGGCAATTCCCCTTCTTCACTCGAGGGTCTGCCGGAGATGTGGAGGTTGCCGCGTCCCGGGAGGCGTAGACTCGTTCGACGTGCCCCGTGCGCTGACCGGTGTGCTCGCTGCCGCTGCGCTCCTCGCGATCGCGAGTGCCTGCGGCGGGTCGAAGGACGAGGGCCCGACGGCCGAGGAGCTGCTTCGGACGAGCGTCGAGCAGACCGGGGCGGTGACGAGCTTCCACTTCACGCTCGACCAGCAGAACATCCCGAAGACGACCGTCGGCCTCCAGCTGACGGCTGCGGAAGGGGACGCCGTCGTGCCCGACCGTGCCCGCGCGGACGTCACCGGCAACTTCTCCGGATTCACGCTCGCGACCCAGATCGTCGCGATCGGGGACGAGGTGTGGTTCAAGAACCCGCTCTCGGGCGCGTGGGACTCCATCGACGTGAGCACGACGCCGGAGGCGCTCCTCGACCCGGCCGGTGGCGTTCTCGGCGTCATGTCGAACGTCGTCGGGCCGACGGACGAGGGGACCGAGGACGTCGACGGCGTCACGTTGCGGCGGATCTCCGGCACCGTCGCGGCAGCCGACGTGGCGCCGCTCTTCGCGGTCCGCGCGTCCGACCGTGACGTGCCCGTGACGCTGTGGGTCGGCGACGACGACCACCTCCCGCGGCGGATCGAGGTGAAGGGGCCGATCGCCGACGGCGAGCCCGACGACGCCCTCCGCGTCGTCGAGGTCTCGCGCTTCGACGAGCCCGTCACGATCGAGCGGCCGGAGGGAACCGGGTAGCCGCCCGGGCGGAAGAGATCGGGGCGAGCGTCCTCATCGCCGCCCGTGGGGTCGCCCGCTCGTACGGTCGCACCGAGGCGCTCTCTCCCACGGACGTCGACGTGCGCGCGGGCGAGATCGTCGCCGTCGTCGGGCCGAACGGGGCGGGGAAGTCGACGCTCCTCGCGATGCTCGCCGGCACGCTCCCCCCGACGCAGGGGGCGATCCTGCGAGGGACGCCGCCCCCGCGGGCCGGCTGGGCCCCGCAGCAGCCGGCGCAGTACGGCCATCTCTCTCCGCGGGAGAACCTCGAGCTCTTCGCCCGCCTCGCCGATCTCGACGAGCCGCGGGCCGCCGTCGAGCGCATGCTCGAGACCATGGCTCTTCCGGGCGGCCGGGGGCGCGCCGCGCACCTGTCGGTCGGGAACCAGCAGCGCCTGAACATCGCCCTCGCGCTCCTCGGCGAGCCGCGCGTGCTGCTCCTCGACGAGCCAACGGCCTCGCTCGACCCGGAGCGACGCCGCGCGCTCTGGACGCTGCTCGAGGAGCTCCGCGACGGCGGTGGTGCCGTGCTCCTCTCGTCGCACTCGCCGCGCGAGGTGGCGCACCTCGCGGACCGCGTCCTCGTCCTCCTCGACGGTCGCGTGGTCTTCGAGGGCAATCCGGAGGAGCTGGAGCGGGCGATGCCGGACCTGGCGGGCGGCGTATGAGCAAGCTCGCCCTGCTCCTCGGGAAGGATGCGCGTCGCCTCGGGCGCTCCCCGCTCCTCCTCGTCGCGCTCGTCGTCTACCCGCTCCTGATCGCGCTCCTCCTGGGCCTCGTCGTCCGCTACGCGGGGGAGCGGCCCCGCGTCGCGCTCGTCGACGAAGCCGGGCTGCCGAGCACGATCGTGATCGGCGACGAGCGCTTCGATCTCCGGGCGCTGTTCGAGGGCGCCGCCGAGGTCGAGCTCGTGCGGATGCCGGCCGACGAGGCCGAGCGACAGGTCGCGACGGGCCAGGCAGTGGCGTCGCTGACCATCCCGCAGGACTTCACCGTGAAGCTCAGACGGCTGAACGAGAGCCCGCGCATCGTGTTGCGAACGAGCCAGAGCGCGCTGGGCACGCAGGTCGTGGAGAAGATGAACGCGCTCACGTACGCGATCAACCTCCAGCTGCAGAAGGCGTACGTCGACGCGAACCTGGGCTTCGTCGACCTGCTCAAGCGAGGTGGGACGGGAAAGCTGGGCGAGAGCGAGGTCACCGTGATGGGGCTCGAGCAGGCGCGGGAAGAGCTCGAGCGCCTCGCCACCTCGCCGGACGAGAGCGTGGCGGCGGCGGCGGAGGAGCTCGCGTACTTCGTCGGGCAGGTGGAAGGGGCGGTCGACCAGGTCGGCGAGTACCTGCAGGCGACCGCGAACCCGATCGAGCTCGTGAGCGAGAAGGAGACGGGGCGAACCTGGCTCCTCTCGGCCCAGGTGCAGGCGTACGCGCTCGGGCTGTCGCTCGCGTTCGTCGCCGTCCTGATGGGTGCGGCCCTGATCACCGGCGAGCGGGAGGAGCGGACGCTCGGCCGGCTCGTCCAGGGGCTCGTCGGCCTCGGAGGGGTCGTGACCGAGAAGGTGGTGTTCGTCTCCCTGCTCGGCGCCTCGATCGGGCTCGTCCTCGCGCTCGTCTTCGGGGCGGTCGTGGAGATCGGAAGCGTGAGCGGGGGCCAGCCCTGGGAGCGCCTCCCGCTCCTCACCGCGGGGCTCGTCCTCGTGTCGGCGGCGTTCGGGGCCGTCGGCCTCCTCCTCGGCACGCTCACCCGCGACACGAGCGGGGCGATGCTCCTGGCCCTGCTGGTCGGCCTCCCGATCGTGCTCCTCGGCGTGATCCCGGCCGGTTCGTTCCCTCTCGCCGACACGGTGTCGACGGTCGCTCCCTTCGGCCACGCGGTCGATCTCGCCTCGGCGGTCCTCTACGACGCCGATCCCTGGGGAACGGTGCTGCGTGAAGCCGCCTGGCTGCTCGGGCTCACGCTCGTGCTCACCGGGATCGCGCGACTCACGGTTCGCCGGCTGCTCCTCTGACGGGGCATCCTGCGGCGCCGAGGCGAGCGCAAGAGCCGCTTTGTGCCAGGGCCGTAGCCGGCGCTTCAGGCGCGCAGCGGGACGGACGAGCGGGTAGCGTGCCGTGGCCATGACGGACGAGCAGAAGAACGAGGACGAGAAGGCGCCGGAGGCCAAGCGCGATCACGAGCCACCTGCCGGCGCCGAGACCTCCGGGACGTGGGGGCGGGGCCGGAAGGCCGTGAAGTACACGGCGACGGCGAAGTGGACGGTCCTGCGCAAGAAGGAGAAGCCGTCCGCCGAGATCTTCTCCGTGGCGTACATCGCCGACGGCGACGACTCAGGCCGGCCGGTGAGCTTCGTCTTCAACGGGGGGCCGGGAGCCGCTTCCGCCTATCTGCACATGGGGGCGGTAGGCCCGATGCGTGTGGACTTCCCGGCCGACGGCACGCTGCCGGCGATGCCGCCGCGGCTCGTCGAGAACGAGTCCTCGTGGCTCGCGTTCACGGATCTCGTCTTCGTCGACCCCGTCGGAACGGGGTTCAGCCGCATCATCGAGCCCGAGAAGAGCAACGAGGCGGCGAAGGGCGCGAAGCCCGACGACGCGCACGATCCCAAGGAGTACTTCGGGTACAAGCGCGATCTCGAGTCGCTCTGCGAGTTCATCGGTCGCTGGCTCTCCGACAACGGGCGCTGGGGCTCCCCGATCTTCATCGCCGGCGAGAGCTACGGCGGCTACCGCGTCGGGAGGCTCGCGCGCATGCTCCAGGAGACGACGGGCATCGGGCTCAACGGCGCCATCCTCATCTCGCCGGCGCTCGAGATCGAAGGCCTCAACCCGACCGACTACGACCTCCTCGGCTGGGTCGACCGCATTCCGACGATGGCTCTCGCCGCGGTGCACCACGGCCGCTCGCGGGCCTTTCGCAAGGGCACCTCGCTCGAGAGGGTCCAGCGCGTGTCCGAGGAGTTCGCGACGGGCGACTACGCCGTCTTCCTCACCCGCGGCGCGTCCATGCCCGCGAAGGAGCGCACGGGCGTCTTCGAGCGACTCGCCGACTTGACCGGCCTCGCGCCGGACGTCGTCGCCCGCTCGGAGGGGCGGGTCTCGATGCTGACCTTCGTCCGCGAGCTCCTGCGCGACGAGCGCAAGGTCGTGGGGCTCTACGACACCACGATCACGGTGACGGACCCATTCCCGGACCGCGACGGCGATCTCAGCTGGCCCGACCCCACGCTCGCCGGCATCGGCCCTGCCTACACCATGACCGTGAACCGGATGCTGCGCTCCGAGATCGGCGTCCGGACGGATCGCGAGTACGAGCTGCTCTCGCACGAGGTGAACACGGCCTGGAAGGACGACACGAAGCCTCACGCATTCGCGCATCCTCCGGGCGCGACCGACGACTTCCGCTACGGGATGGCGCTGAACCCGCACATGAAGGCGTTCATCACGCACGGGCGGTATGACCTCATAACGCCGTACTACACGAGCGACCGGCTCCGGAACCTGATGCGGCTCGACCCGCAGATGGCCGACCGCCTGACCGTGCGCCACTTCGGCGGCGGCCACATGTTCTACGCGTGGCAGTCGAGCCGGAAGGCGTTCACGGAGGCGATCGCCGCTTTCGTCGCAGGCGCGACCGGGTAGGGGTCGCTTGACCGGCAGCGCGCCGGTTCGTGATACTCGCGCGTCGTGAGCAGGCGTCCCGCCCCCCGTTCGTGGCTGAGAGGCCTCGGCGTCGGTGCGCTCGTGGGAGGCGCCGTCGGCTTCGCCGTCGGCGGGTTCCTCGGCAGGGCGTTCATGCGGATCCTCGCTCTCGTCGAAGAGGACGCGCTCGGGCTCTCGACGGCGATGGGCGCGATCGTGGGCGACCTCACCGCCGGAGGGACGTTCGCGATCTTCGTCTTCGGCGCGTTCTTCGGGGCCGGGCTGGGGATCGGCTACGCCGTGGCCCGCCCGCTTCTGCCCTCCGGGGTCGCCTGGCGCACATCGCTCTTCACTCCGGGGGCGACCGCGCTCCTGCTCCCCGTCATCGTCGACGGGAACCTCGAGGACTTCGCCTTCCTGCCGGTGACACTGAGCCTCGGGCTCATCGTCGCGTCCGTCGCTCTCACCGCGCTCCCGGTGCCGCTTCTCGTCGAGCGCCTCGCGCCGGATCGCGAGCGGCATCCGGGCATCGTCTCGTACGCGATCGTCGGCCTGGGTCTCGCCGCGATCACCGTCAACGCCGCGCTCGCGGTCTCGAGCGCCTACGCGGTCGAGCCGCTCTTCTAGACCGCGTTCGGCCGCGCGGCGGGCCGGGTACGACCGACCCGGGTCCTACAGTTGTGCGAGTGGACTCGGGCGGAGCCAGTCGAGTCGAGCTGCTCATCCCCATGCGCACGGTGCTCCTGGTCGCCGGGGCCATCGTGTTGCTGGCGGCCTTTCGCACGATCGGCGACACGTTCCTGATCGTCTTCGTCGGCATCTTCCTCGCGCTCGTGTTCGAGTACCCGGTGCGCTTCGTGATGAGGAAGACGGGCATGTCGAGAGGGCTTGCGGCGACGGTCACCGTGCTCGGCGCCGCTTTGGCGGTCACGGCTCTCGCGCTCCTCTTCCTCGTGCCGATCGTCGGCAGCGTGCGCGACTACCTCCAGGATCTCCCGCAGACCGTCTCCGACCTGCGGGAGCAGGACGGCCTGGGCTGGCTCGGCGACTCGGGTGCCGCGGAGAACGTCCAGGACGGCGCTCAGCAGATCTCGGTGTCGGTGCCGGACGCCGTCAAGGCCGTCCTCGGGATCGCGGCCGGGCTCTTCGGCCTCTTCATCGCCGCGTTCACGATCCTCTTCATCTGTCTCTTCCTCCTGACCGACATCGCGAACCTCAAGCGGTCGCTCGCGAGCGTGCTCATGCCCGGGCAGGAGGGCCGGTGGATGCCGGTGTGGGAGCGCGTCACCGAGGCGGTCTCACGCTGGGCGATCGGCGTGGTCGTCATCGCGACGATCGCGGGAACGGTGCAGGGGACGACCGCGTGGCTGCTCGGGTCGAGCTACGCCCTCGCGCTCGGTGTGATCGCCGGGCTGCTCGACATGATCCCCAATCTGGGCGCCACGCTCGCCGGGTTCATCCTCGTTCCGACCCTGTGGGCCGAGGAGGGGGTGACGGCGGCGCTGATCATGCTCGTCGTCGTCCTCGTCTACCAGCAGCTCGAGAACAACATCGTCACGCCCAAGGTCCAGGGCAAGGCCGTCGAGCTCTCCGCCTTCTTCATCATCGTCGCGGTGACGCTCTTCGGCGCCTTGCTCGGCGTGCTCGGCGCGCTCACGGCGGTGCCGCTCGCGGCGACGATCCAGATCCTCGTCAGGGAGCTGACGAAGACGCGGCGAGAGCAGGTGGCGGCCGCCAAGGCCGAGCAGGCTGCAGTCGCACCGAGCCTCTAGCCGGGCCGCCCGCTCGGCGAGCGCAGCAGAGCAGCTCAGCCCTGCGGCGGTGAGTCGCCACCGCTGCCGAGCCGCGCTTCCATCCGCTCGAGCCGCGCCTCGATCGACCCGAGCGCGGTCTCCATCCGCTCGAGCCGACTCTCGTCCCGCTCCTCCTCGTCGACCCTCTTGCGGCGTGCGGCCTCCACGAAGGTCGAGGTGACCGCCGCCGTGATGATCGTGATGAAGCCGATGGCGGTGAGCATGACGAGCGCGGCGACGACGCGTCCGAACGGGCTCGCCGGCGTGACGTCGCCGTAGCCGACGGTGGTCACCGTCTGCAGCGTGAACCAGAGGGCTCGCCCCAGGCTCGGGTACTCCGAGTTGTCGAAGATCCACATCACGAGCCCGCCGAGCACCACGGCCAGGATGGTCGCGACCACGATCAGCCAGGCCGCGCGCCGCGGCGAACCCGGATCCTCGATGAAGCTCTTGATGCTTCCCCCGCATGGAAGTCGGCTCATGGGAGCGGATTCTCGCACGTCACCCGCCGCGGCCCCTATGCTCTTTCCCCGGCTGTGGCACGGCTCCGAGACCTTCCGTTCGGCCTGACGTCCTTCGACCGGGCACAGTTCTCGCTCCGAAACGGGCTCGTCGGGCTGGCCGCGATTGCCGGCGCTCTCGTCTTCCTGGGTCTTTTCGGCTACGCCGGGATCGCCGCCCTGGTCGGTGTCGTCGTCACCGGTCTCGCCGCCGGGCGAGGGCCGTTGCGACGGCGTCTCCGGTACGGCTCGGCGGTCGCGGTGGCCGGGTCGCTGCTCACCGTCGTCGGCGTCTGGTCCGGCGAGACGGCATGGCTCGCCGGGCTCGTCGCCGGGCTCGTCACCCTCGGCGCCACGCTCCTCGCGGTGTACGGGAAGGCCATCGTGACGTCCGCGTACGTCCTCAACCTCTGGCTGCTCCTGGCGCAGGGCTTCTCCGCGTCCGACAGGACGACGCAGGGGCTCGCAGCGAGCTTCCTCGTGGGAGGCCTGTTCGTCGTCGCCCTCCAGCCGCTGCGCGCGCTCGTGCCCCACCGATCCCCGCCCGAGGCAGCCGAGGAGGACGGTGCGCCCGAGGAGTCTGTGGCGCCTTCTGACCGGTGGGCGCCGATACGGGCCGCGCTGAGTCTCGACTCGCCGATCCTCCAGCTCGCGGTCGTTCGCGCGCTCGCGATCGGCTCGGCGATGGTCGTCGGTGCGTACCTCTTCGACGGGTATCCGTACTGGCCGGCGCTCATGGCCTTCGTGATCATCAAGAGCGACCCGGCCGAGTCGGTGGCGAGCGGCGTGCATCGTGCCGTGGGGACCGTCGCGGGAGCGGCCGTGGCTCTCGCCCTCGTGCACAACGTGGACAGCCGTCCCGTGCTCACCGCCGTCGTGGCCGTCGCCGCGGTCCTAATGGTCGCCACCCAGCGGGCGAACGAGGCCGTGTACGCGTTCTTCCTCACGATCGTGCTGCTCCTGGCGCTGCGCCTCGTTCGGGCGGACGTCGAGGCTGCGTTGACGGAGCGCATCTGGGCGACGGTCCTCGGCGTCGGCCTGGCACTCGGCGTCATGGCGCTCGTCGCCGCGCTCGTCGATCGTCACAGGGTGGAGGAGGGGGCTCCGAGCGCTCCCCGGGTGTAGCCCCGGTGCCGGCAGTCGCGGTCAGGTCGCCCGCCGCCTCCCAGGCATCATCTCTCGCGTGAGCGAGTCGGTCTGGGACTATCCACGCCCGCCACGGGTCGAGGCCACCGAACGCCGGATCCGCGTGGTGCTCGGCGGGGAGACCATCGTCGACACGATCAGGGCCCACCGGGTGCTCGAGACGAGTCATCCACCGGTCTACTACGTCCCGATCGAGGATGTCGTCCCGGGTGCGCTCGTCCCGTCCCGCAGTGGGCGAACGGACTGCGAGTGGAAGGGGCTCGCCTCCTACTACGACGTCGAGGCGGGAGGGGTGAGGGTGGAGCGTGCCGCCTGGACGTATCACGAGCCGCGCCGAGGCTTCGAGGCCATCCGCGACGCCGTTGCCTTCTACCCGGGCCCGATGGACGCCTGCTACGTGGACGACGAGCGCGTCGAGCCCCAGCCCGGCGGCTTCTACGGGGGCTGGATCACCTCGGATCTCGTGGGGCCCTTCAAGGGAGCCCCGGGGACTCTCGGCTGGTGATCGAGGTGCGTCAGGCGACGAATGCGTACCGGGCGTCGACCTCTGCGAGGAGGGCGCCGTGCCCTCTGAAGTGGTGCGCGTGCATTCCGGCCTCGCGCGCCGCCTCGACGTTCACGAGCCGGTCGTCGACGAAGAGCGTCTCGTGCGGAGCCGTGCCGACTCCGGCGAGGGCGCGCCGGTAGATCTCGGGCTCGGGCTTCACGGAACCGACCTCGAACGAGAACGTGATGTCGACGAAGGGTCGGAGGAACGACATCTCCTCGCGCATGTACGTGCCGATCTCGCGAACGATGTTCGAGAGCAGTCCCACGCGGACGCCACGGGCGGCGAGCCCTTCGACCCACGAGATCATCTCCGGGTCGAGCCTCGTCCAGAGCGCGATGTCCCGTTCCACGAGACCCTGGACGCGGTCGTGGGCGAGCCCGATCCCGGTGGTGCCGACCACGCCGTTCCAGTACTCGGCGGCCGGGACGACCCCGCGGTCGTATGGCTCCCGGAGCTCCCAGTAGGCGTGGAGGAAGGGCTCCGCGGTCATCCCGGCGTAGGTCGCCATCTCGGCGAGGCCCGTGGGGTCCGCGGGGTGGCACAGCACTTCGCCGTAGTCCACGACGAGCGCGCGGATCGGGATGGGGTCGGCGGGCACGGCGCAGTTCTACCGATCCGGTAGGCCCTCGGAGAGCATCGATGTACGCTCGGCGGCGATGACCGAGATGCGCCTCTTCGACCTGCGCGTCACCGTCGAGCGCATCGAGGGCCGTTCGGTGTGCGGGCTCGAGGTCGGCGACTACTTCGAGGTCACGGAGTCGAGCAGGGTCCGCATCCCGGAAGGCCGCCACTTCTGCCTCTTCGCGATGCAGGCCGCGCTGGCCCTGCTGCCGGCGAAGATGCGCCGCCTTCCCGACGAGGACTGGCTCGAGCGAGACAGCCTCGTCTGCTGCCCCGACCCGGAGGAGCGCCTCGTCATGCGAATCGAGCGCATCGGCGAGCGGACACTTCGCACCGAGGACCTGACGTAGCGCGCGAGCTCGGCATCGGTCTCCGCACGGATCAGTCGCCCGCTGCGTACGAGGCGATTGCGAAGCGCGCTGAGGCCGCGGGCGTCGACGTCCTGTCGGTCTTCCACGACCTCCTCTACCAGCCTGCGATCGGGCCGCTCCTCCTCATGGCGCGCGTGACCGAGCGGATCCGCCTCGGGCCGGCCGCGCTCAACCCGTTCACGCTGCACCCGTACGAGATCGCCGGGCAGGTCGCCATGCTCGACGCGGTCTCGAACGGCCGTGCCTACCTCGGGCTCGCGAAGGGCGCCTGGCTCGACCGCCTCGGGATCGACGAGGAGCGACCGCTCGTCGCGCTGCAGGAGGCGGTTGCGATCGTCCGGGCGCTCCTGGCCGGTGACGACCGCGGCGTGCAGGGCAGCCGGTTCACGCTCGCGCCGGGCACTGCGCTCGCGTACGAGCGCGTGCGGAGCTCGATTCCGCTCCTGATCGGCACGTGGGGGAGGGAGACGATGCGGTGGGCGGCGACGGTCGCCGACGAGGTGAAGCTCGGCGGAACCGCGAACCCCGACTTCGTGCGCGTCGCCCGGGGCTGGCTCGGCCGGTCGGACGCAAAGATCGTCACCGGCTGCGTCACCGTCGTCGACGAGGACGGTGACCGGGCGCGGGAGCGGGCACGCGAGGTCGTCGCGGGGTACCTCGACGTCGTCGCCCACCTCGATCCGACCGTGGAGCTCGAGCCCGGGAGGCCTCCTCCGCTCGAGAGGTTCTGCATCGCGGGGACGCCGGAGGAGGTCGTCGGCCGGGTGACGGAGCTCTGGGAGGCGGGCGCCGACCGGGTCGAGCTCGGCACGCCCCAGGGGCGCACGACCGCGAGTGGGGTCGATCTCATCTGCGAGCGGGTGCTGCCGGCGCTTCGGTAGGGGCTTCTCCGGAAGGGCGCCGCTTCCACACCGGCGGGCACGGGGGCGACGGTATGGTGCTGGTCGAGCGCGGGAGAGAGCACCTGTGACCCAGTACGGAAACGAGTCCGAGCGAGAGCGCCTGGCCGCGCACGAGCGGATGTCCACCGGTGCGCTCGCGCGCTGGATGCAGGCCTGCGCGTCCCATCCGGGTCGTGTCGGTCTCGCGTGGCTCGGGATCATCGGTGGGCTCGTAACGCTCGTCGTCCTGTTCGGGGGGAGCCTCAAGGACGAGTTCGAGATCCCGGGGTCGGACACGCAGCGCGCGACCGATCTGCTCGAGGCGGAGTTCGCCGCGGAGCAGGGAGGCGTGCTGAACCTCGTGTTCGCCGCGCCGGAAGGCGAGCGGCTCGACGCGCCCGAGTGGAAGGCCGCGGTCGAGGCCGCCGTCGCGGAGATCCAGGGGCCCGAGTTCGAGGCGACCGAGGAGCGCGCCGGCATCACGAGCGTCGGCGACCCGTTCGACGACCAAACGTTCTCGGAGGACGGGCGCATCGCCTACGCCGAAGCGCAGTTCGACCGGGTCATCTACGAGAAGGACCGCGAGGCGGTCGTCGCCGTCCAGGATGCGGTGCGCGAGACGGTCGAGCCCGCAGGGCTGACGGTCGAGTTCAACGGCGACGCCGAGTTCCCGCCCCTCGAGCAGGGGACGCAGGAGCTGCTCGGGCTGCTCGCGGCGCTGATCGTGCTGCTCGTCGTCTTCCGGACGTTCGTGGCCGCGGCGATCCCGATCGCGCTGGCAGTCGGGGCGGTCGCCACCGCCTTCGTCCTCCTCTTCATCCTCGCCGGCTTCACGCAGATCAACACGATCACGCCGCTGCTCGTGTCGATGATCGGCCTCGGCGTCGGCATCGACTACTCGCTGTTCATCGTCACGCGCTTCCGGCAGCTCATCCACGAGGGGATGTCGCCGCGCGACGCCGCAGCGGAGGCCGGTGCCTCGGCGGGCCGGGCCACGATCTTCGCCGGCACGACCGTCGCGATCTCCGTGAGCGGTCTCGCGCTCTTCGGCCTCGACTTCGTGACCAAGCTCGGCGTCGGCTCGGCTCTCGGCGTCCTGACGACGGTCCTGATCGCGAACTCCCTCCTCATCGCCGCGCTGGCCAAGCTCGGGCACAGGGTCGACCACCTCAGGGTCCCCTTCCTTCGCCCGCTCGACGACTCGGAGGCAGCGCGCGAGCGCACGGTGATCGCTCGCTGGGGCCGCTTCACGACGGCGCACGCAAGGCCGGTCTTCCTGATCCTGCTCGTGGGCGGCATCCTTCTCTCGTCCACGTCCGGGCTCGTCAGGCTCGGAGCGTCCGACCAGGGGACGCAGCCGAAGGAGCAGACTGCCCGGCAGGCGTACGACCTCCTCGCCGAGGGCTTCGGGCCCGGGTTCAACGGCCCGATCCCGATCGTCGTCGACGTGAACGCCGACGCCCAGGCGCCGCAGCGTCTCTACGACGAGATCCTGGGCATGGACGGCGTGGCCTCGGTCGGGGAGCCGCAGTTCAACGACGAGAAGACCGTGGCCATCGTGTTCGTGACGCCCGACTCCGCTCCGCAGGACGAGGCGACGAGCGATCTGGTGCACCACCTGCGGGACGACGTCGTTCCCACGGCGACCGGGGGAGGGACCGCGGTCGCCTACGTCTCGGGCCTGAACGCTGCCTTCGTGGACATCGCAGACCGCATCTACGAGCGCCTTCCCCTGTTCCTGCTCTACATCGTCGGCGTCACGTTCATCGTGCTCGCGATGGCGTTCCGCTCGATCGTGGTCTCGCTGACCGCCGCGGTCACGACGATCCTCTCCGCCTTCGTCGGCTTCGGCGTGCTCACGCTCGTCATCCAGGAGGGCTACCTGCTCGAGTTCACCGGCCTCGACCGCACGGGCCCGATCGAGACGTTCGTGCCGCCGATCGCGTTCGCGATCCTTTTCGGCCTGTCGATGGACTACATGGTCTTCATCATGAGCCGGATCCGGGAGGAGCACGTCCACGGCCTGAAGACCCGCGATGCGGTGGAGCACGGCGTCGCTGCGATCGGGCGGGTCGTCGTCGCCGCCGCGCTGATCATGGGCACGGTCTTCGCGGCGTTCATCCTCACCCAGGACCGCGTCGCGAAGGAGTTCGGCCTGCTCCTCGCGGTCGCGATCCTCATGGACGCACTCGTCGTCCGCATGACGCTCGTGCCCGCCTTCTTCACGGTGCTCGGCGAGAAGACGTGGTACATCCCGCGCTGGCTCGACCGGATCCTCCCGAACGTCACGATCGAGTCGCCGCACGAGGGCGAGTCGCGGAACGGGTCCGAGGTCGTGGGCGAGCCGGAGCCGCACGAGGCCTGACGAAGCTCGGGCGACGAGTGCCTTCAGTCGGGGAGCAGCGGCATCGCGATGCCGGGGCTTCGCCCGACGAGGACGGCCCGGGTGACGGCCGCGGAGCCGTAGCGCTCGCGCACCTCGTCGAGCGCGGAGTCGAGCGCTGAGAGGGGCCTTGCGTCGAGGGGCAGCTCGAGCTGAGCGGTGTCCGTGTCCTCGAGGTTCGTCAGCGAGACGCCGACGAGCGTGATTCCGGAGGCCTCGATGAGCGGCCTCGCGTCGGCGAGGAGAGCGCGGGCCGCGTCGAGCACGTCCGCCGATCGATCGGTCAGGCGGGGCAGGGTCAGCGAGCGAGTGGCCCGCGAGAAGTCGTCGAAGCGGAGCCGGAGAGTCACGGTGCGACAGCGGCGTCCTCCCCTTCGCAGCCGCCGGGTGACCCGATCGACGATCGCGATGACCGACGAGTCGATCTCGTCGAGAGACGCCGGCCCCCGGCCGAGCGCGCGCTGCGAGCCGATGGAGCGCCTCCTCCTCCCGCTCCGCACGGGGCGCGGATCGCGGTTGTGCGCGAGCGCGTGCAGGTGGCGCCCGCTCGCGCGCCCGAGCATCGCCACGAGTGCGTCCTCGCCCAGGGCGGCGATCTGGCCGACCGTCGCGAGCCCTCGGTCGTGGAGCTTCGCCGCCGTCACTCTGCCGACACCCCACAGCCGCTCGACCGGGAGCGGGTGCAGGAACTGCGGCTCGCGATCCGGCGGGACGACGAGGAGCCCGTTCGGCTTCGCGACCGCGCTCGCCACCTTCGCGAGGAACTTCGTCCGCGCGATGCCCACCGTGATCGGGAGGCCCACCTCTTCGCGCACGCGGCGCCGGAGCCGCTCGGCGATCTCGACCGGTGAGCCCGCGATCCGCTCCAGTCCCCGCACGTCGAGGAACGCCTCGTCGATCGAGATCCCCTCGACGAGCGGCGTCGTGTCGGCGAAGAGCTCGAACACGGCCTTGCTCGCGGACGAGTACGCATCCATCCTCGGCGGCACGACGACCGCATGCGGGCAGAGGCGCTTCGCCTGCCCGCCGCCCATCGCGGTGCGGACGCCGAACGCCCTGGCCTCGTAGCTCGCGGCGAGCACGACGCCGGCGCCGACGATCACGGGCTTGCCGAGGAGCCGGGGGTCGTCCCGCTGCTCCACCGCTGCGAAGAACGAGTCGAGGTCCGCATGGAGGATCCGGGCCTGACCGGACACGAACACATGTTCCCACATCCGGCGCAATTCCTCTTACCGAGCGGCCTTCCGCAGCGCACCCACAAGGGGGATTGCCTGCGCCGCGCCGTTGGACGACGGTATTTCGGAAGCCGACTCCATTCAGATGTCCGAAGCAGAATCGAAAAGATCCCGAGGCCGCCCGGTCGTCTTCTCGGACGACGTCCTCCGCCAGGCGGCCGAGTTCTCCTACGCACGCGAGGTACGCACGCGTCGAGGGGCTCAGGATCTCGTCTATCGGCGCTTCGCCGTGGTCGTCATCGAGCTCTATTCCGAGGCGTATCCCGAAAAGGCCGAGATGCTCGCCTGGCTTCTCGAGCCACGGCTCCGTCACGCTCTCCTGTCCGAGCTCGGTCGGATCGCGCAGCCGAGGTCGGATGAGAAGGGCACGCTTCGCTGGAACGAGCACGACGTCTCCCGGCTCATCCGGACGGCGCTCGAGATCGCCGAGGCCCAGCCGTCCACGAAGCAGGGGATCGTGATGATCCGGGAGCGCCGCCGGGCCTCTCGGGGAGATGGAGAGCCGGCGCCTCCGAGCGGCACTTCGTGAGCCGACCTGGCAGCTCTGTCTCCGGCGCCTCGGGCAGATGCCGCTCGATGCGAAGCGGCTTCTGCAAGACGTGATTTCGGAGACCGGCTCCGAGAGCGATCCTCCGGCACGAGAGCGGAAGCGGCTGCAAGAAGAAGAGCCGCGTCTCCGCGGCTCTTCTTGTCCCACGAGGAACCGGACGCGCTAGGAGCAGCCGGTGTTCGTCCCGCAGTCGCGGCACGTGTAGCACGAGCCCGTGCGCACCATCCGGCCGCCGCAGCGGGAGCACTCGATCGCGTCCTCCCACTGGTTGAAGAGGGCGGTCTGGCCGGCGGGCGCTGCCTCGATCGCGGACACCGCGCCCGCGTTCTCTCCCGCGTCCGCGTACGCCGCGGCGAGCCGCGCCTTGACCTCCGGCGTCAGGATCCCGGCCTCCTCCTGCTGGGCGGAGGAGAGGAACTTCTTGCCCATCCAGCGGAAGATGTAGTCCACGATCGACTTCGCGACGCGGATGTCCTGGTCGTTCGTCATGCCCGAGGGCTCGAAGCGCATGTGGCTGAACTTCGAGACGTAGACCTCGAGCGGGACGCCGTACTGCAGGCCGAGGGAGACGGAGATCATGAACGAGTTCATGAGGCCGGCGAGGGTCGTGCCCTCCTTCGCGATGTCCACGAAGATGTCGCCGGGGGTGCCGTCCTCGAACAGGCCGACGTGGATGTAGCCCTCGTACTCACCGACCTTGAACTTGCGGCCGACCTCGGTGCGGTCGTCGGGGAGCCGTCTCCGCTGCGGGTGCGCAGCGACCGCCGCGGCGACCGGCGCGAGCGTCGTCGCGCCCGCGTCTCCCTTCTTCGAGAGCGGCTGGGCGACCTTGCAGTTGTCGCGGTAGATGGCGATCGCCTTCACGCCGAGCTGCCACGACTCGACGAGGAGCTGTGAGATCTCCTCGACGGCGATCTCCTCGGGGAGGTTCACGGTCTTCGAGATCGCACCGGAGATGAACGGCTGGACGGCGCCCATCATCTTCACGTGGCCCATGTAGTGGATCGCCCGCTCGCCGATCGCGCAGTCGAAGACGGGGTAGTGCTCCGTCTTCACGTACGGCGCGCCGATGATCGTGTTGCGCTCGTCGATGTACGCGACGATCTCGTCGACCTCGTCGGGCGCGTAGCCGAGCTTCTCGAGCGCCATCGGGACGGTCTTGTTGACGATCGTGATCTCGCCGCCGCCGACGAGCTTCTTGGACTTCACGAGGGAGAAGTCGGGCTCGACCCCGGTCGTGTCGCAGTCCATCATGAAGCTGATCGTCCCGGTGGGGGCGAGAACGGTCGCCTGGGCGTTGCGGAAGCCGACGACCTCGCCGAGCTCGAGCGCCTCGTCCCACGAGCGCCGGGCCGCGGCGAGCAGGTCCTCGGGCACGGAGTGGGAGTGGTCGATGTTCCCGACCGCTGCCCGGTGCTTCGCGATCACGCCGATCATCGCCGCCGCGTTGGGCTGGTAGCCGGCGTACGGGCCCATGCGCTTCGCGACCTCTGCCGACTTGCGGTACGCGCGGCCGGTCATGAGCGCGGTGATCGCCGCCGCGTAGGCGCGTCCCTCGTCCGAGTCGTACGGGAGGCCGCGTGCCATGAGCAGCGCGCCGAGGTTCGCGTAGCCGAGACCGAGCTGGCGGTATGCGCGGGCGTTCTGCTCGATCTCCGGCGTCGGGTACGACGAGTAGCCGACGACGATCTCCTGCGCGAGGAAGACCACGTCGACCGCGTGCTCGAACGCCTCGACGTCGAGCTCACCGTCCTCGCGGCGGAACTTCATGAGGTTCAGCGAGGCGAGGTTGCACGCAGAGTCGTCGATGTGCATGTACTCGGAGCACGGGTTCGACGCGTTGATCCTCCCGGAGTTCGGGCACGTGTGCCACGCGTTGATCGTCGTGTCGTACTGCACGCCCGGGTCGGCGCACTCCCACGCCGCCTCGGCGATCTGGCGGAGGAGGTCGCGCGCGTCCTTCGTCTCGACGACGGTGCCGTCCGTGCGGCCCGTGAGGTTCCACTCCTTGCCCTCGACGACGGCCTCCATGAACGCGTCGGTGACGCGGACCGAGTTGTTCGCGTTCTGGTACTGGATCGAGGCCCAGTCGGGCGAGTTCAGCGACATGTCGTATCCGGCTGCCTCGAGGACGCGCGCCTTGCGCTCCTCCTTGGCCTTGCACCAGATGAACTCCTCCACGTCGGGGTGGTCGACGTCGAGGACGACCATCTTCGCGGCGCGCCGCGTCTTGCCACCCGACTTGATCGTTCCCGCCGAGGCATCGGCGCCGCGCATGAACGAGACGGGGCCGGATGCGTAGCCGCCCTTCGAGAGCTGCTCCTTCGAGGAGCGCAACCGGCTGAGGTTGACGCCGGAGCCGGAGCCGCCGCGGAACACGATCCCCTCACGCCGGATCCAGTCGAGGATCGACTCCATCGAGTCCTCGATCGAGAGGATGAAGCAGGCCGAGCACTGCGGCTTCGCCTCGAAGCCGACGTTGAACCAGACCGGGGAGTTGAACGACGCGTTCTGGTTGACGAGGATCGCCTCGAGCTCGGCCTCGAACGTCTCGGCCTCCTCCTCGGACGCGAAGTAGCCACCCTCGCGGCCCCAGCCGCCGATCGTCGTCACGACCCGTCCGATCATCTGCTTGACCGATCGCTCGCGCTCGGGAGAGGCCATGCGGCCGCGGAAGTACTTCTGGGCGACGATGTTCGTGGCCGTCTGCGACCAGGTCTTCGGGAACTCGACGTCCTTCTGCTCGAATGTCGGCCCGTCCTTGCCGGGGATGTGGGCGTCGCGGAGCTCCCACTCGATCTCGTCGAACGGGCTGCGACCGGGGATCGTGAAGTAGCGCTCGGGTGCGACGCTCACCCCCGGGTCGAGGACGGTGTTGACGATCTCCTCTTCCGTCGCCTGGGTGACCTGCGCGTGCTCCACGGTTGCCATCGTTTCCTCCCGAGCCGGGTTCGACATCACGACTTCCCGCTCGGCCGAGCAACGTCCGTCAAAGGAGCGGGCACGGGATGGTAGGACGAGGGCCGGACGGTGCTCCGGCGTCCAGAAACCCCTGCAAAGGGCCTATTTCGCATCAGAACGCACATTCTACCGCGGACCCCGAGGCGGTCGCGGCGTGCCGCGACGCTAGGCCAGCGTGTCGAAGTCGTCGCCGCTCGACACGCGCGCCGCCTGCCTGCGACGCGAGAGGTATCCGAGGCTGCCTGCCGCGAGGAGCGCGAGCGAGATGCCCCCGAGAACCAGGAGAGGAACGGGGACGGAGCTCGGGCCTGACGTGTTGACGTCGGGCGTGGCCTGCGCGCTCGTTCCCGTCCCCCCGTTCGAGCTGCCGCCTCCGCCGGAGCCACCTGAGCCTCCAGCGCCACCCTTGCCGCCCTTGCCACCCTTACCGCCCTGCCTGTCGTCGTTGCCGGGGGTCGGATCTTCGCCGCCCGGAGCGAGCTCGCCGCGGAGGGCGCTCTGGAGCGCGCGGGTGATGACCTCCTCGGCGTCGGCGTAGTCCCTCAGGTCATCCGGGATCGCGTCGATCGCCTCCTCGTAGCAGTTGAGGGGGTAGATCCGGTCGATGCGGCCGTTGTCGAACCAGTCCGCGAGCACCTGCTTGCCGCACTTCGTCGCCGAGGCGTCCCAAGCGGCCGAGGCGGAGCTCGCGAGCGACAGCGCCGCGAGCGCACCGAGCGCCAGGACGGCGAGCGTCGCGAGCGTGCGAGTGAGGTGGGCTCTGGTGTCGGTCTGAGATCTCACGGGTGCGGCCGGAAGAGCAGGCACGTTAAGTCTCCCGGCATGAGGTGATCCGGTGGTGTGCGCAGAGTAAATGATTTGTTAGACGGCCGGGGCTGCATACCTTCCCCGATCGGTTCGGATCGCCCCTCGGCCATCGCCCGAGGTGGTCGCCTCCCCGCCGCGCTCCCCGAGGTTCTCTCACGCATTGCGCAGCGGTCGCCGTTGGTACCGTGGCCGTCCATGGACCCGCCGGTCGAGCAGTCGCCTCGGGCGCCCGGCGCCGGTGCCCTCGTCCTCGGTGGGCTCGTCGGCGCGGCCCTCCTCGGTGCGACGTTCTTCGGCGGGGGGTCCGGGGTCGACGGAGTGCTCCCGGTCGGTGGCGCGGCGGTTGCATTGCTCGCCGTGGCGTTCGTGGCCATCGGGCTCGGGCGACTTCCCTTCCCCGTGGTCGGGTGGTCGGGCTCCTGGGTGCTGCTCGCCATGGGTGCGCTCGTCGCCTGGACCGGAACGACCGTCGTCTGGTCGATCGTCGCCGACCGCAGCTGGGACGCCTTCAACAGGGTTCTCGCGTACGCCGCGTTCCTCGTTCTCGGGGCGGTGGTCGGCGCCGCGGCGGGTCGCTTCTCCGCGCGTGCCGGTGCCGCTCTCCTCTCGATCATCACCGGGCTGACGCTCACCTGGGCGCTCCTCGCCAAGGCCGTCCCGGCTCTCGACCCCGAGGGCGACCGTGTCGCGCGCCTGCGCGAGCCCGTCGGCTACTGGAACGCTCTGGCGCTGCTCGCCGACGTCGCGATCGTGCTCGGGCTCTGGCTCGCCACGGGCGCGGCACATCGGCGCGGCGTGAAGATCGCGGGCGGGCTCCTCGTGTACGTCGCGACCCTCGCGCTCATGCTCACGCTGTCTCGTGCGGGCGTCGTCGTGGGCGTCGGGGTGCTCATGCTCTGGCTCGTCCTCACGAGCGAGCGACTGGAGTCGGGCGTGCTGCTGGCCGCGTCTGCGGGCCCGGCCGCGCTCATCGGTGGGTGGGCGTTCACGAGGCCCGCGCTGACCGAGGACGTTGCGACCCGTGCGGACAGGGTTGCCGACGGGCAGATCTTCGCGGCGCTCACGCTCGTCGGCGCCGTGCTCGTCGCGGCCCTCGTCGGGGTCCTCGCGACGCGATCCTTCGGTGCCGAGTTTCGCCGGCGAGCCGGACGCGTGCTGGTCGCCGTCGCCATCCTCGCCACCCTTGCGGCGGTCGCGGCGATCGGTGTGTCGGCCCAGAGCGTCGTCTCCTCGGGCCGGTCGTGCGGGGAGGTGGTGAACGACCCGAGCAGGTTCCGCTCGCTCGACCCGAACAACCGGATGTGCTGGTGGTCGGAGGCCTGGGACGTGTTCGCGGGGCACGCCCCGCTCGGCGCGGGCGCGGGAACCTTCGAGATCGCACGCAAGCGGTACCGCGAGGACGCGCGGAACGTCCTCCAGCCCCATAGCGTGCCCCTCCAGCAGCTCTCCGGCGGCGGTGTCCCCGGCATCGCGCTCTTCGTCGGTCTCATGGCGGCGGTTGCGGCGGCATGCGTCTGTGCCCTCCGGCGCCTCACCGGGCCGGAGCGAGCGGCGGCCATCGCTCTGGTGGCGGCGCCCGCCGCGTACGGGGCGCACGCGCTCGTCGACTACGACTGGGACTTCCTCGCCGTGACCGCGCCCACGATGGTCGCGGTCGGGCTCGTCATGACAGCCGGCCGGGCGACCGGCCCCAGCCGCAGACGCCCGCTCCTCGCCCTGGGTGCCGTGGCTCTCGCTGCGGCCGCGCTCGTCTCGTTCACGTTCCCGCGGCTCGCCGACCGTCTGGAGCGAAGCTCCACGCTCGCGCTCGTGAAGGGGGACTTCGAGCTCGCGAACGATCGGGCCAGGTGGGCGCGCTTCCTGAACCCCCTCTCGATCGACCCGCTGTTCTCGCTCGCCCGCGTCGCCGAGCGCCAACGGTTCTTCGCGACGGCGGAGCGGAGGTACATCCAGGCCGTCGAGCTGCAGCCGGACAACCCGGACGCCTGGTACGCGCTCGGCATCTACGAGTTCCAGGTGCGCCGCAACCTCTGCGCCGCGTACCGGTTCCTGAACGACGCCTACACGCTCGACCCGTCCGGGAACCAGTGGGTGAAGGGCGGGCCGCTCGACGTCGCGCGCGACGCCGTCAACGCCGGCGGCTGCGCACCGGGCTCCTGACGGGCGCTGCTAGGGCCCGAGGATGAACACGAGCTGCGCGCCGCGCAGAGCCGGAGCGCGCATGCCGTCGAGCGGCGTCACGAGCTTGACGCCGAGATCCTTCCCGAGGCGCTTGCCCTCACCCGCGAAGCCGGGGCGGTACATGACGAGGCTTCTCGGAACGAGGCGCGGCGCGTTCGTGACCTCGCCGACCTTGTAGCCGCGCGCCCGCACGCGTGAGGCGGCAGAGGCAGCGGCGCCCGTGCGCCCGTTCCCGTTGAGAACCATGACCACGGTCTTCGATCGCGGGTGCTTGGCGACCACGGCGGGTGCGGCGGCCCTCGCCTTCCGTTGGGCCGGGGCGACCTTCGCCGGAGTGATGGCCATGGTCTCCTTCGCCGCGAGCTGTAGGCGGTCGGTCACGTAGCCCGCGAGCATCCCGCCTCCGATGACGAGCAGCAGCACGAGCTCGATCGCTGCGATGGCCCCTGCGGCGTAGGCCGCAGTGCGCCAGGGCCGCACCAGAGAGTCGGGAGCAGGAAGAGGGACGTCCACGGGCGACGAACTTCGCCCGCGGGCGCCCTACTCCTTCAGGTCCGCTCGAAGCCAGTCCCAGGTTGCGCCGAGGCCGTCCTCGAGGTCGACCATCGCCCGAAAGCCGAGCTCGTGCGCGGCGAGCTCCGGATCGAGGAAGCTCCGCTGCAGCTCGCCGAGGCGTGCGTCCGCGTGGCGGGCCTGCGCGTCCGAGCCGGCGACGCGGGCGCAGAGCGCATAGAGGTCGACCACCGACGTCTCGCGTCCGGTGCCGACGTTGAAGACGCCCCCGTCGTGGCCGACGGCCGAGAGCGTCGCGCGAGCGACGTCGCCGACGTACACGTAGTCGCGCGTCTGCAGCCCGTCTCCGAAGATCGTCGCCTGCTCGCCCCGCTCGAGCGCGCCGAGGAAGATCGCGACGACTCCGGCCTCGCCGTGCGGATCCTGTCGCGGCCCGTAGACGTTCCCGTACCGGAGGGCGACGTGCGCCGTCCCGTGGAGGCGGTTGTAGGAGCGGAGGTACTCCTCGGCTGCGAGCTTCGCGGTCCCGTAGGGCGAGACCGGCTCGCACGGGGTCGTCTCGGGCGCCGGCGCCGAGCACTCGCCGTAGATCGCTCCCCCCGTCGAGCTGAACACGACCTGTGCGCCGTGCCTGCGCGCGGCTTCGACGATGCGCACCGTGCCGAGCACGTTGACCTCGGCGTCCATCACCGGGTGCTCGACGGACACGCGGACGTCGGCCTGGGCCGCGAGGTGGAAGACCACCTCGGGGCGCACCGCGTCGAAGAGGTCCTCGAGCGGCTCGCGGATGTCACGCACGTGCAGCTCCGCGCCCTGGGCCACGTTCTCGCGCCTGCCGTGGACGAGCGAGTCGACGACGGCCACCTCGTCGCCGCGGACGAGGAGCGCATCCACCACGTGCGAGCCGATGAAGCCCGCGCCCCCGGTCACGATCGCACGCACGGGCGCATCCTACGGGCGGCCGTAGGATGCGGGCGATGTTCGTCACCTTCGAGGGGATCGACGGGTCCGGCAAGTCGACGCAGGCGGAGCTCCTCCGGGCGCGGCTCGTTGCGGACGGGTACGACGTCGTGCTGACGCGCGAGCCGGGGGGCACAGAGCTCGGCGAGCGAATCCGGGATCTCCTCCTGCACGGGGGGCACGTGTCGCCCTGGGCCGAGGCGCTCCTCTACGCCGCGTCGCGCGCGCAGCACGTCGACGAAGTCATCCGCCCGGCGCTCGAGGGCGGCGCGTGGGTGGTGTGCGACCGGTACGTCGACTCCTCGGTCGCGTACCAGGGCGTCGGTCGCGAGCTCGGCCTCGAGCGCGTGCTCGACCTCAACCTCGCCGCCGTCGAGGGGCTGATGCCGGAGCGCACGTTCCTGCTCGCGCTCGACGTCGCCGAGCTGCCGGGGCGCCTGCGCGGTGACCACGACCGCCTCGAGCGCGAGCCCGGCGACTTCCATGCGCGCGTGGCCGAGGGATACCGGGAGCTCGCGCGTCGCTTCCCCGACCGGTTCGTCACCCTCGACGCTTCGCGCGACCCCGAGGCTCTCGCAGAGGAGGTGTATGGAGCGCTTCGCATCCGTGCCTGAGCAGCCCGAGGCGAAGCGGCTTCTCACCGCCGCCCTCGCGGAGGGGGCTGCGCACGCGTACCTGCTGCACGGGCCTGACGGCGTCGGCAAGAAGACGGCGGCGTTCGCGTTCGCGTCTGCTCTGCTCGGCGACGACCGACGCGTCCAGGCCCGCTCGCATCCCGACCTGTACGTGCTCGAGCCGCTCGGCGAGATGATCCGCATCGACGACGTGCGGGCTCTCCGGCACGACCTGCACATGCGGCCGTTCGAGGCCGACCGACGCGTCTACGTCGTGCTCGACGCCCACCGGATGAACGAGGACGCCGCCGACGCGCTCCTGAAGGATCTCGAGGAGCCGCCCCCGTACGCGGTCATCGTCCTCGTCGCGAGCGAGCTCGGGCCCCTCCCGTCGACGATCCTCTCGCGCTGCCAGCTCGTCCCCTTCAGGCGTCTCTCGGAGCAGGCCGTGCGGGACTGGATCGCCGCTCAGGACGGCGAGCGAGGCGACGAGGAGCTCCGCGCGCTCGCCCGTGCGGCGGCAGGCAGGCTCGATCGCGCACGACGCCTGCTCGACGAGGACGGTGCCGTGCGCCGCGCCGCTCTCATCGCCGCGGCGCGCTCCGCCTACCTCGACCCCGAGTTCGAGCCGGCAGAAGCCGCAGACGTCCTGCTCGCCGCGGCCGATGCCCGTGGCGCCGAGGCGAAGGAGCGGGAGCGCGCGCTCGTCGACGGCCTCGACCTGGCTGCGCGAGATGCCGACCAGCGGGTGCGCCGCGCCGAGCGCGGAGCCGAGCGCGAGCAGCTCCTCGCTAGCCTGGAAGGGCTCGAGTCGTGGTACCGGGACCTCGTCGTCGTCGCGGTGGGCGCCGAGGACGCCGTGGTGAACGCCGACCTTCTCGCCGAGCTGCGAGAGGATGCCGCGCTCGGCGTCGGAGACGGCGCCGGGGAGGCCGCGGAGGCCGTGCGCGAGACCTGGCGCTCGCTCGAGGAGTTCAACCTCAACGCCTCGCTCGCCCTCGAGGCGCTCTTCGTGCACGTCCACCGGGCGCTGCAGGTCAACGGCAGGTCGCTCCGCGCCTGAGCGCGGCCGGAGGCGCGCGGGTGCCGACGCGTCCCGGCTCGCCGGCGCCGGAGCGATGGAAATCGCCACACTGGTGCGGAGCCATGGGGACGCCACACGCACCGACGCCGGCAACCATCCGCCGCCGACGGCTGGTCGCCGGCGGCCTGCTCGCGGTCGTCCTCGTCGGCGTGGCCGTCGTGGCGGTGCGGGCCCTGACCACCGAGTCCGCTTCGGCGTCCGTCCTCGTGCCTCGCGCCGAGCTCCCGGCATCCGATCCGCTCGCCTACGACGACGACCAGGCGGACGACCTCGAGCGTGCAGCCTCCTTCGGGCTCAGCCATCCGCTCTACGCGAAGAGCCCCGGAGGCGTGCGCGCAACCGCGAAGCGGACGACGTCCTTCCGCGATCTCATCGAGAAGGCCGTGTCGGGGAGCGGGCTCGACGCCGACATCGTCGAGGCGATCGTGTTCCTGGAGAGCGCGGGAAGGCCCGACATCATCGCCGGAGACGATCCCGCCCGGGCGTCGGGGCTCACCCAGATCCTGGCCGAGACGGCGCAGAACTTCCTCGGCATGCCGGTCGACCTGGCGCGAAGCCGCGTCTTGACGAGGCGGATTCGCGCGGCCGTCGAGCGGGGGGACAAGGCCCTGGCCGATCGTCTCCGCGCCGAGCGCCGGGCGATCGATGCCCGGTTCGACCCGGAGCAGGCACTCGCGGGGACGGTCCGCTACCTGACGGAGGCGCGTGACCGCCTCGGCCGCGAGGACCTCGCGGTCGTCTCGTACCACATGGGGATCGGCAACCTGACGAACGTCCTGCGGGCGTACGTGGGTTCCGGCACCGACCTCACGGTGCCCGAGCTCGTCGAGGAGAACGACCTGTCCTGGGTGCGCGTCTTCTTCGACACGACGCCCGTCGACCACGAAGCGGCGCACGAGCTGCTCTCGCGCCTCGGCGACGACTCCCCGACCTACTACTGGCGCGTCCTCGCGGCCGAGGAGATCATGCGCCTCTACCGGGAGGATCCCGAGCGCCTCGCGGATCTCGACCTCCTGCAGAACGCGAAGGCGAGCGCCGAGGAGGTGCTGCACCCACCCTCGGAGACCGAGCGGTTCGCCGACGGGTCGGATCTCGAGCGAGCCTGGGACGAGCACGCGCTCCAGGTGGTGCCGAACGAGCCGGAGAGGCTCTGGTTCACCCTCGACCGCGCGTTCGGCGAGCTCGCCTCCCGCCTCGGGCGCCCGAAGGACCTCTACCGCGGCCTGCGGCCCGAGGCGCTCGCGCTCCTCGTCTACATGACCTCCCGCGTCCACGAGCTGAGCGGAGCGACGCAGCCGCTCAGGCTGACGAGCGCCGTTCGCGACGAGGAGTACCAGGGGCTCTTGCGAGCGAGCAACCCGGAGGCGACCACCCGGTACTCGCTCCACACGACCGGGTACGCCTTCGACATCCGCCGGGAGTACGAGTCCGGCGCGCAGGCGAGGGCGTTCCAGTTCGTCCTCGACGACCTCACTGCGCGGGGCCTGATCGCGTGGGTGCGAGAGCCCGAGGCGATCCACGTCACGGTCGCACCCGAGGCTGCGAGGCTCGTTCCGGCGATGCTCGAGCCGGCGAGCTAGGGCTCCGGCTCCGAGCTCCCGCAATCCCTCTGCTGGAGCAAAGCCGACGCCCGGACTCGAACCGGGGACCCCTTCATTACGAGTGAAGTGCTCTACCAGCTGAGCTACGTCGGCGAGGCCGCACGGATACTAGCTTTCCCGGATTCGCCGTCTCCGGTCGATCTCCGATGCCGGGCCGGTGTCGGCTCGCGATTCGACGCCTTCGGCTCGTGGTCGGGCGCTCCGGCCCGCGGAGCGTCGGCCGTCAGTCGCCCAGGACGATGCGCCGCCTCGCGTGGAAAGGCCGGCCCAGCCGTGATTTGATGTCGGGGGCCCCGGTGGGACGGGGGTGTCGCGGTGTCGAGCACGGGAGGTGGCGAGTCACGTGACGACGTTCGACAGCGCGACGGACGCGGCCGGATTCGCTCGCATCGCCGAGACGGTGCGCCTCCGCTCCTGAGGGCTCGGAGCCGAGGCGTCGCTGTTCTTCCCCTGACCGCGCGACGGTCTCGGGCCTCCCATTCATGCAGGCGTTCCCGCCTTCGCGGCGAACCCGATCTGCCCGGATGCGCGCATCGCTCTTCGTCCTGCTGCTCGTCGTCGCGGGCCTGCTCGCGGCCGACCTCCGCCCGGCGTCGGCGCCGCCGCAGGCCGCGGCTGCCCCGACGCGTCAGCTCGCCCAGGCGGGCGTGGCCTCCGCACCGCGGGTGATCGAGGTCGCATTCGTCAGGAAGGGGTGGGTCATCCGTGTCGAGCGCGTCCTGCCCCGGGGGGCGATCCCCCAGCGGTTCGCTCTCCGCGAGCTCCTGAGAGGCCCCACGGTCGCGGAGCGGCGACGGGGGATCCGGACTGCCCTGCCGACGGGCGCCCGCCTTCGCTCGGCGCGCGGGCACGGCAGCTCCTGGCTCGTGAGCCTGAGCCGCTCGGCGTTCGAGGGCGGCGGCGGCGAGACGAACCGCACGCGCCTGTGGCAGATCGCGGCCACCCTCGCCCCGCTCGGGCCGCAGCGGCACGTCGCGATCGCGACGGCGGGACGCTTCCTGACCGTGCAGCGCCTCGGAGTCCGGCCGGGCCCGTGGCGGTCCGTGGCGGGCGAGAACGAGTACCGGTTCGACGTCCGCGGCGTGCAGCGCCAGCTCGCGCTGCTCGGATACCTCGCCCCAGCCGACGTCACGGGCGCGCTCGACGACGCGACCGAGCAGGCCCTCCTCGCTTTCCAGGGCTGGAACGACATCGCCCGCACGGGGACGGTGGCCGGGCGGACCCAGCTCGCGCTGTTCGGCGCGGATCGGCCGGGGGCGAAGCGCGAGAGCGCCGGCAGGCACGTCGAGATCTACCGCGACCTCGGAGTCGTCCTTCTGGTCGAGGACGGCGAGGTCTCCAGGGTGATTCACACGTCGACGGGGGCGGGAGGCGTCACGCCCGTCGGGGACTTCCGTGTCTACGTGAAGTCCCTGCTGTCGTGGTCCGTGCCGTTCGAGGTGTGGATGCCGTACGCCGCCTACTTCCGCGGCGGCATCGCGATGCACCAGTCTCCCGATGTGCCCTCCTACTCCGCCTCGCACGGATGCGTGCGGCTGCCCAGGGGGGATGCAAGGCGGGTCTACGACTTCGTGGACGTGGGCACGCCGGTCTTCGTGCGCTGAGCGGCCAGGTCGTCTAGCCGGCCGCCAGGGCAGGTATGCCGCGGTTCTCGATCGCGAGGTCCGGGTAGGGCGAGGACGGTGCGAAGCGGGCCAGGAAGAAACGCAGGTGCTCGGGCTCGTACGTGAAGCGGAGCCCGGGGATCTCGCCCGAACGCGCGTGGACGTGGGCCACGACCTCGGCCGTCCACGTCAGGTGCTCCTGCGTGTACACGCGACGCGGGAGCGTGAGGCGCACGAGCTCGAGGTCGTCGTACGGATCGTGCCCGTGCTGGCCGGACACGATTCCGCGCTCCATCGAGCGGACGCCGCCGGCGAGGTAGATCGCGGCCGCGAGCGTCTGAGCCTGCAGCTCCGTCTGCTCGAGATGCGGGAGGAAGCGCTTCGCGTCGACGAAGATCGCGTGCGCGCCGACGGGGAGGACGATCGGGACGCCTGCTTCCTGGAGGAGCTCTCCGAGGTAGCGCGCCTGGGAGACGTACGCGAGCACGATTCGCTCGTCGGTCGACTCCCGGATGCCCTGGGCGAGCGCCTCCATGTCGTGCCCGGCCATTCCCCCGTAGTGGGGGAAGCCCTCGTACACGACGACGTGCTCACGAAGCCTCTGGGCGAGCTCGACGTCGTTCACCGCGACGAATCCGCCGATCGGGACGAAGTGATCCTTCTTGGACGAGAAGATCGCGCCGTCGGCGTGGTCGGCGATCAGCCGGATGATCTCGCCGAGCGAGCGCTCCTCGTAGCCGGGCTCGCGCTCCTTCACGAACAGCGCGTTCTCCGAGATCCGCGTCGCGTCGAGGATGAAGGGGACGCCGTGCCGCTTCGTGAGCTCGCGGACGGCGGCGAGGTTCTCCATCGAGAACGGCTGGCCGCCCGCCATGTTGAGACAGGCCTCCTGGCGGACGTATGCGACCTCGCCCGGCGCGGCGGCCGCGAGGACCTCCTCGAGGCGGGCCAGGTCGATGTTGCCCTTGAACGGGAACGTGGACTCCGGGACGCTCGCCTCCGAGACGGCGACGTCGACCCAGCGCGCGCCGGCGAGCTCGGCGTGCTCGCGCGAGGTCGTGAAGTAGAGGTTCGACGGAACGATGGTGCCGGGGCGTACGAGCGCACGTGCGAGCAGGTGCTCGGCGCCGCGCCCCTGGTGCGCCGGGATGAGGTACCGGTAGCCGAACGTCTCTCTCGCGACGCGCTCGAGGCGGAAGAAGCTGCGCGAGCCGGAGTAGGCCTCGTCGCCGAGCTCCATCGCCGAGCGCTGCTCCTGCGAGAGCGCGGAGGTGCCGCTGTCGGTGAGGAGGTCGACGAAGACGTCCTCCGAGCGGAGGAGGAACGTGTTGTACCCGGCCTCTCCCATGGCGATCCGGCGGTCGACGGGGGACCGGAGCTCGATCGGCTCGACGACCTTCGTCTTCCACGGGGGAGGCAGCAGCGGGACCATTGGCGTGCATCGTCGCCGGACGGCGCGGCTGCGTCATCCGGGGAAACCCGAAACGGCACTGCGGACGGCCGCGATCCGGTCCGGTCTAAGATCGTCCAGCCGTGGAGACCATGCGCGCGATCCGCAAGCGGGAATCCGCGCCGGGCCTCGTGCTCGACGAGGTCCCGGTACCGACACCGGGGCCGGACGAGGTCCTGATCCAGGTCGAGGCTGCGTCGATCTGCGGCACCGACCTCCACATCAAGCGCTGGGATCAGTGGTCGTCCGAGCGCGTCCACCCTCCCCTGACGCTGGGGCACGAGCTCGCCGGCACGGTCGTCGCGGTGGGGAGCGCCGTGCGCGACGTCGAGGAGGGCGCCTACGTCTCGGCCGAGAGCCACGTCACGTGCGGCGCGTGCTTCCACTGTCGGACGGGCAAGGCCCACATGTGCGAGTCGACGCAGATCCTCGGCGTCGACCGCGACGGAGGCTTCGCCGACTACGTCGCGATCCCGGCCTCGGTCGTCTGGCGCAACGACCGCTCGAAGCTCCCCCCCGAGATCGCCTGTCTGCAGGAGCCGTTCGGGAACGCGGTGTTCGCGACCTCCACGCAGGACCTCGCCGGCCGGGCGGTCGCCGTCCTCGGGTGCGGGCCCGTGGGCCTGTTCGCGATCGCGATCATTCGCGCATTCGGCGCGGGGCGGCTCCTCGCCTCGGATCACGTCCCCTTCCGCCTCGACCTGGCCAGGAAGCTCGGTGCCGAGGCCGTCGTCAACGTGGACGAGGTCGACGACGTCCCCGCGTGGTTCGCCGAGCAGAACGAGGGCGTCGGCATGGGGGTCGTCTTCGAGATGTCAGGCGCGCTGAAGGCGATCGAGGACGCCTTCGGCATCGTCCGGCACGGAGGCCACGTCGTGCTCTTCGGGATCCCGGCGCAGCCCGCGACGATCGACATCGCCGAGTCGCTCATCTTCAAGAACCTGACCGTGACCGCGGTCAACGGCCGCGAGGTCTGGGAGACGTGGTACACGACGCGCTGGCTCCTCGAGCACGGCGTCGTCGACCTCCGCCCGCTCATCACCTCCGAGCTTCCGCTCGAGGGCTACGAGGAGGCGTTCGCCCTCCTCGAGTCGGGGGAGGCGTGCAAGATCGTCCTGCGACCGAACGGAGCGACGCGGTGAACGTGGTCTTGAACGAGCAGCTCGGCGCGGAGCTCGACGGGCTGCGCGACGCACGCACCTACAAGAGCTTCCTGACGCTCGAGTCCCCACAGGGGCCGGTCGTGCGAATGGCGGGGCGCGGCGAGGTCATCGTCCTCTCGTCGAACAACTACCTGGGCCTCGCCGACCATCCGGAGGTGGTCAAGGCGGGGATCGACGGGCTCGAGCGCTACGGCGCGGGGACGGCATCCGTGCGCTTCATCTGCGGCACCTTCGCTCCGCATCTCGAGCTCGAGCGGAAGCTCGCCGAGATCTCGGGAACCGAGTCGGCGCTGACGTACGTGTCGTGCTGGAACGCGAACGAGGCGGTGATCCCGAGCCTGACCGACCCGACCACGGTGATCCTCTCCGACGCGCTCAACCACGCGAGCCTCATCGACGCGATCCGACTCTCCAAGCCCGCGGGCAAGGTCGTCTACCCGCACTCGGACATGGATGCGCTGCGCGAAGGGCTCGCGGCCGCGCCGCGCGATGCCCGCAAGCTCGTCGTCACCGACGGCGTCTTCTCGATGGAGGGCGACCTGGCGAAGCTCCCGGAGATCGTCGAGCTCGCCCGCGAGCACGACGCCGTCGTGATCGTGGACGACTCGCACGGCGTCGGTGTGCTCGGGGAGACCGGGAAGGGGACGGTCGAGCACTTCGGCCTCCTCGGCGAGGTGGACGTGATCACCGGGACGCTCGGCAAGGCGCTCGGAGGCGCCGCGGGGGGCTACGTCGCCTCCTCGGAGGAGGTCTGCGACATCCTCGCGCAGCGCTCCCGTCCACAGCTCTTCTCGAACGCGCTTCCGCCGACCGTCGCGTGCAGCGCGCTCCGCGCGATCGAGCTCATGCTCGAGGACCCGTCGCTGCTCGCGAAGCTGCGCGAGAACACGCGCATCTTCCGGGAGCTGCTCGTCGACGCCGGCTACGCGCCGCTCGAGGGCGAGGCTGCGATCGTCCCGATCATCATCGGCGAGACCGCCGATGCGATGGCGCTCTCCGCGCGCCTGCTCGACGAGGGCGTGTTCGTCACGGGCTTCGGCTTCCCCGTCGTGCCCGAAGGCACGGCCCGGATCCGCGTCCAGATGTCCGCCGGCCTCGAGCAGGAGCACCTCGAGCGGGCGATCGACGCGTTCCGCCGCGTGCGCCCTGGTTGAGGTCGCTCGAAGGGGGGACGAGGAGTCGCGACCGACCCCGCGAAGATGCGCCAATGGAGAAATGGCCAGTCAACATCGTCGGCCTCGGCCTCATCCTGGCCGGCGCCCTGTTCATGTACTTCCTGAACTTTGTCGGGATCATCATCGGCCTGATCATGATCGGGGGAGGGATCATGGCCCTCTGGATGACCTGGCGACGCAAGAAGTACGCGACCTGAGAGCGCGTGGGGTCGGGCGTGCCCGGCCCCTGTCGCCCGGCTACTTCGTGAAGACGTAGTCCGTGGACTTCGCCTGCGCGTGGCAGCTCTGGCAGAGCTGCCCCTTGGCGAGCACGTTGTAGCGCGAACCGGAGAGCTGGTACTCGACGTAGCGCCACTTGCGCTTCACCTTCCGCATGACGGCCACCTGGAAGGGCTTGCCCTTCCTCCCCTTCGGCTGGATCGTCTTGACGATCACGGTGCCGTTCGGGTACTTCGAGCGAACCTTCCGCTTGCTCGCATAGACGTTCTTGACCCCGGGGTGCGCGGTGCTGAGCGGCCCCGTGCTCGTGAACGGCTTCTTGTTGATCCGCTTCCACTTCTTGTAGCCGTTCGTGTAGGACGGCAGGCCGTTCGCGCTCGTCGACGCCAGTGCGACGACCACGGCCGAGCTGGCGATCGCGGCGACGGCGACGAGAGCCAGGATCCTGAAGCGCATGCAGTCATCCTGCCGCACCTGGGCCCGAAGGTGAAGGCCCGGTACGTAAGGGATTCCTCACACGACGAGGACAGCCGCTGCGCGAAGCTCGCCTTCCCGGAGCCGGACGAGGGCGTCGTTCGCATCCTCGAGCGCGAACGTCTCGACCTCGGTGCGGACAGGGATCGTCGGCGCCAGCGCCAGGAACTCCTCCCCGTCCGCGCGCGTGAGGTTGGCGACCGACCGGAGCACCCGCTCCCCCCAGAGCGCCTCGTAGGGGAACGAGGGGATGTCGCTCATGTGGATGCCCGCGCAGACGACCGAGCCGCCCTTGCGAACGTGCCGGAGAGCGGCGGGGACGAGCGGGCCCGCGGGTGCGAACACGATCACCGCGTCGAGCTCCTCGGGAGGCCCTGCGAGGGCTTCGCCCGCCCAGGCGGCGCCGAGCGACAGGGCGAACTCCTGCGTCTCGTCGTCCCCGGCGCGTGTGCCTGCGAACACGGTTCGGCCCTGCGCGACCGCGACCTGGCAGACGATGTGCGCGGACGCGCCGAAGCCGTACAGCCCGATCTTCTCGGCGTCTCCCGCGAGCCGGAGAGAGCGGTAGCCGATGAGCCCCGCGCAGAGGAGGGGCGCCGCCTGCTCGTCCGGGTAGCCCTCGGGAATGGGGAAGCAGTAGCGCTCGTCGGCGATCGCGAGGTCGGCGTAGCCGCCGTCGACGTCGTAGCCGGTGAAACGGGCGCGGTCGCAGAGGTTCTCGGCGCCCGAGCGACAGAACCGGCACTCGCCGCACGTCCAGCCGAGCCACGGGACGCCGACGCGCGCGCCGGGAGGGAAGCGCCCGGCGCTCTCGAGCACCTCGGCGACGACCTGGTGCCCGGGGACGAGGGGGAGCTTCGGGTGCGCGAGCTCTCCGTCAACGATGTGCAGGTCGGTCCGGCACACGCCGCACGCGCGGACGCGGAGCAGCGCCTGTCCCGGCCCGGCGGAAGGATCCGGCAGGTCTGCCGGGCGCAGGGGGGTGCGGGGCGAGTCGAGCACCATCGCGCGCATGCCCCGAGTCTGCCGCTCCGTAGACTGCTTTGCCTCGATGGCCGGTCACTCCCACGAGCACGAGGCAGCCACGTCTCACGAGCACGGCCACCACGCGCACGATCACGAGGGGCACGGGCATTCGCACGGGCACTCGCACGGGCTCGTCGACCGGTCGATCATGAGATCCCGGGCGGGGATCCGCGCCGTTCTCTGGAGCCTCGGGATCCTCGGCCTCACCGCTATCGCCCAGGCCGCCATCTTCGTGCTGACGGGCTCGGTCGCGCTTCTCGCCGATCTCATCCACAACATCGGTGACGCCGCAACGGCTATCCCGGTCGGGATCGCCTTCTGGCTCCGCTCGTTCCGTGCCGAGAAGATCGCCGGCCTCTTCGTCGTGGGGGCGATCTTCTTCTCCGCCTGCGTCGCGCTGTACGAGACGATCCTGCGCTTCCTCGATCCCGAGGCGCTCTCGCACCTCGGAGCGCTCGCGGTGGCGGGGCTCGTCGGCTTCCTCGGGAACGAGATCGCGGCTCAGGTGCGGTTGCGGGCGGGTCGGAGGCTGGCGAGCCCGGCCCTGATCGCCGACGGCAACCACGCCCGCGTGGACGGCTTCGTCTCACTCGGCGTCGTCGTCAGCGCAGTCGGCGTCGGTCTCGGCTTCGAGCGGGCCGACCCCCTCGTCGGCCTCGCGATCACGCTCGTGATCCTGAAGATCACGTGGGACTCGTGGCGAACGGTCCGGGGCGCAGAGCCCGGCCACGTGCACGAGCACTGACGTGCGCTACGGACGCCTGGCGGCCGCCGAGCTCGGGCGCATCGGAGAGATCGACCGCACCGAGCGGATCGACGCCGTCTACGTCCAGCACGGCACGCGGCTCGAGCTCGTCCCCGGTGAGTTCAGCGCGCCGGCCTGGTCGCCCGAGGAAGAGGGCGAGCACTCCGTCGCCGCCCAGCGCGCAGCGCTCGAGCGGCTCGTCGGGGCGGGGGCGATCGCCCAGGGCGCCTTCGACGGAGACCGGCTCGTCGGCATCGGCGTCCTGCTCCCGCACGTGCGGCCCGGCATCTCGCAGCTCGCGTACCTGCACGTGAGCAACGGCTACCGGAGCCAGGGCGTGGGAGGGCACCTCGCCGACGAGCTCGAGCGCCTCGCCCGCGAGGGCGGCGACGCGGTTGTGGTCGTCTCCGCGACTCCCTCGCTCAACACCGTGCGCTTCTACGAGCGCCGCGGCTTCGAGCCCATGGCGGAGCCGCTGCCCGAGCTCTACGAGCTCGAGCCCGAGGACGTGCACATGCTGCGCGCGCTCTAGAGGACGAGCTCTGCCCGAACGGTCCCGGCGCGCTCGTGCCGCGCGACGACCCCGACCCGGTCGCCGGCCTTCGCCTCGACCACCCACTCCACGAGCGCGCGGTTCTTCGTCGAGTGGTCGACTCCCCACCACGTGACCGACCGATCCTCGACGCGCCCGCTCAGCTGTCCGATCTCCTCCTTCGCCTTCCCCGTCGCGACGCGTGCTCCGTCGGGCAGCTCGAGCTCGGCCTCGATCGGCTGCACGGCCTTCCGCTCCAGCGCCTTCTCGGTCACGTTCGTCGGCAGCCAGCCGGCGTTCTCGAGCACGAGTCGGAGGCGGAAGGCGCCGTCGCCGACGGGAGTCGACTCGAACGAGCGGATCTCGAGCTGCGGTGAGGCGAGCGCGAGGAAGATCGCGAAGTCGGCGTGCGGCCCCACTTCGGCCTCGAGCCGCGAGAGCGGCGGGTTGAACCAGAAGCGGACGAGGTCCCAGCCGCCGATCTCTACGCGACCGAGCTGCGGGTGCTCGAACGGGTACCAGTCCACGTAGCCCTCCCCGAGCTCGTCCGCGAGGCAGATGAGCGCGAGGTCGTCGTCGGGCGAGTGCTCACGGACCCAGTCGATGAAGTGGTAGCCGTCGAGGCCGGCGGCGCGCTGCGGGCTCCAGAACTCCGTCACCCAGGCAAAGGCCCCCAGGTGGTCGTAGATCCAGTCCACGTCCCCGCCCCTGATGACCATCTTCGGGTGGTACTTGAAGTCGTGGAAGATCGAGACCGCGGGGTAGCCGGTGATCCGCGTCGCCGCGACTCCCATGAGCTCGAACGCGCGCAGGTCCGGGACGGGGAAGTCGTCGTCCGGGCGCCCCGACCAGGGGCGCAGGTGGACGCCCGAGAACGTGTGGTAGCCGATGTAGGAGGTGATGTTCTTGCGCTGGACGATGGCCTCGACGAGAGCGCGCACCTCCGGCTCCGAGGCGGGGAACGGGCCCGCCCCCAGCTGCTCGCCCTCGGGTGCCCACTCGGCCGGCCAGTTGCGGTTCAGGTCGAGGCCCTCGAGCGGCGGGGCGACGGGGATCGTCGCCCCGTCCCAGTTCAGGATCGTTCCCTCCGGCAGGACGCGGTAGAAGTCGCCCTCCACGTCGTCCGGGGCGCGCGCGACGAGGAGGCGTGGGTCCTCCGGGTGCGTCTTCCACGAGCCGTTCGGGTCGCGCATGCGCATGAAGAGCACGCGCCCGTCGCCGTCCACGTCCTCGCGGTGCAGGCCGTCGCGCGGCTCCTGGTGCGGGTACGGCCGGACGCTCGAGCGCCGGAAGCGCCCGTCCCGGAGACCCGCCTCGGCTCCGTCCGGATTCACGCGCGGGACGACGTAGAAGGAGCGCGTGTCGAGCGCATGGCGGGCGCGGGCGTCGTCCGAGTGCAGGAGGTGGTCGACGAGGTGCAGCGCCGCGGTCGTTCCCGTGAACTCCATGGCGTGGATCTGCGCGTGCACGTCGGCGGGCTTCTCCTCCGCGGGCCCGGTCTCGAGGTTCGTGACCGTGCAGAGCCAGATGTCCCGCCCCTCGTACGACGCGCCGATCGACTCGACCTGGAGGAGCGAGGGGAGCTCGGCCGCCCACGCCTCGAGCGTCTCGGTGAGCTCGGCGTAGTCGTAGAAGCGGTCGTAGCGAACGCGCATCGGGCGCGAGCCTAGACGAGCGGCGTCAGTGCGCGCGGAGGACCAGGCGGCGGTCGCCGGGGGTCGCCGGCGTCGCCTCGTCCCAGCCGCCGAACGCCTCGACGTGCTCGAACCCGGCCTCCTCGAGCATCTCGGCCCACTCCTTCATCGAGTACAGGCGGTGCGTGAACCGGCGCACGATGCGCTCGCCGTCGAGGGCGACGATCGTGTGGACGACCGAGTTCGTGCCTGCGACCCAGTCGAACTCGTGCTCGTGGAGGAGGATCGAGCCGTCTTCCAGCCGGTGCCAGTTCCGCGGCGTCGACGACCGTGCCATCCAGTCGCGGTGGGCCGTCTCGACGATCAGCGGGCCGCCGGCTCGGAGGACGCGCCGGAACTCGCGGAGCACGCCCACGTCCTCGTCGCGCTCGAGGTACCCGAGCGCCGAGAAGAGGTTGAGCACGGCGTCGAAGCTTCCGTCCTCGAAGGGCAGTTGTCGGTAGTCGCCGCGAACGAGGCGCGGCCAGTCGCCGTCGCCCCTCCTGCGCTCGGCCTCTGCAAGGAGCGTCTCGGAGCGGTCGAGGCCCGTGACCCGAAAGCCTTCGGCCACGAGGGCGAGCGAGTGCCGCCCGTACCCGCAGGGGCAGTCGAGGATCTCCGCCCCCTGCTCCAGCCCGGCCAGCCGAGCGGCGCCGAGGGCCTCCTCAAGCGTCCGCTCCTCCGTGAGGATCGGGACGTACGAGCGCAGGAACGTCTCGTCGAAGACCGCGTCCCAATCGCCCATCTCCGGCAGACCACCGCCCATACGCGACCTCCTCGACTGCCGCTCGGTGCTCCCGATCCTCGAGCATACGACGTACATCGTCGGCCACCCGCTCCAACCGATGCCGCACCAGGCCTCCGACCGTCTCTGCGGGCGCGGCGGGCCCTGCACCGAGCGCCGGGTGGACTGGCTGGCGCTCGCATCGTACGATCACCACCTCGATGTCCCTGCAAACGAGCGACAAGGTTCTCCACGAGATCGTCTCGACCGTCGGCTCGTCCCTCGAGCTGAAGGAGGTTCTCCGCGCCGTCGTCCGGCTCATGTCGGAGGCGAGCAGCGTCCACGCCTGCTTCGCATACCTCGTGGAGGACGACGGATCGAGGCTCGTGCTTCGGGCAGCGTCACCTCCGTACGAGCGGCAGGTCGGGAAGGTCGCCCTCGAGCAAGGAGAGGGGCTCGCCTGGTGGGCGGCCGAGCACGGCGAGCCGGCGTTCATCCGCGACAACGCTCTTGCCGACCCGCGCGTGAAGTACGTGCCGGAGCTCCAGGAGGAGCACTTCCAGTCCCTGCTCGCCGTTCCGGTCGTGAGCCGCTCCGGCGAGGTCATGGGGGTCATCACCGCCCACTCCGTCGCTCCGCGGGAGTTCTCGGACGACGAGGTGGACTTCCTCGTCACCTCGGCCTCGCTCGTCGCGGGCGCCGTCGAGAACGCGCGACTGTTCGAGGAGACGAGACTCCGCGTGACCGAGCTCGAGCAACTGACCGAGCTGGCCGAGGCGATCGCCCGTGCCGACGTCCTTCACGAGCTCCTGCAGGAGGTCGTC